>CAILFU010000137.1 GCA_903833595.1 uncultured Pseudomonadota bacterium | reverse complement strand
GGCAAAGATGCAAATAGCAACAAACCCACCTACGTGACTATTTTAGGCTTAGACGTAGCCAAGCAGCATGCTCAGCATTTATATGCTAATGCAATTATTGCACTGAGCCCTTTTGGCGCTAGCGCTCATCGTCTAAAAGAACTGGCGGACTTTATTATGCAGCGTAGTTTTTAATACCCCTTTGGCCATGACAACCCATTTTATTAATCAATTTTTGGCACCCTAACTTGTGACTTCATTACTCAACGCTATAGATACGCCCCTGCAACTAAGACAGCTAGAGCGTAAACAACTTTTAACGCTTGCCGAAGAATTGCGCGTTTTTTTAATCGACAGCGTTGCTAAAACTGGCGGGCATTTAGCGTCTAATTTGGGTGTGGTTGAACTTACCATTGCACTGCATTATGTCTTTAATACGCCTGATGACCGCCTAGTTTGGGATGTAGGCCATCAAACTTATCCGCATAAAATATTAACCGGTAGACGTGAAGCGATGCAATCTTTACGCAAACCCAAAGGCATAGCAGGCTTTCCTCGCCGCTCTGAAAGTGAATACGATACTTTTGGCACAGGTCACTCCAGCACCTCTATCTCTGCTGCTCTAGGAATGGCTGTTGCAGCGAAAAAAGCTGGTATTGAAAGACGCGCCATAGCAATTATTGGCGACGGAGCGATGACTGCAGGGATGGCATTTGAGGGCTTAAATAATGCGGGTAGCATGGATGCCAATTTATTAGTGATACTTAACGACAATGACATGAGTATCTCCAATAATGTCGGCGCGCTTAATAATTATCTGACAAAATTACTCTCAAGCCGTTTTTATAATACGGTGAGATCCTCTGGCAAAAAAGTGCTATCTACCATGCCACATATGATGGAATTTGCTAAGCGCGCTGAAGAACATGTAAAGGGCATGGTACTCCCTGGTACGCTATTTGAAGAATTTGGTTTTAATTATATAGGGCCAATTGATGGGCATAATATCGACAGCTTAATTGACACCCTTGAGAATATTAAAAAATTAAAAGGGCCTCAGTTTTTGCACATTGTGACGCAAAAAGGCAAAGGATTTTTACCGGCAGAAGATAACCCTAATAAATTTCATGGCATAGGAAAATTTGATCCATACAGTGGTGATGTCATTGCTAACTCATCTAAAAAAACTTATACACAAGTATTTGGAGATTGGCTGGTAGATATGGCTGATCAGGATGAGCATCTAGTTGCCATCACCCCTGCCATGTGTGATGGCTCTAGCCTAAACGCTTTTGCTACAAAATACCCAGAACGATATTTTGATGTAGGCATTGCCGAGCAACATGCACTCACCTTCGCTGCGGGAATGGCCTGCGATGGATTAAAGCCTGTAGTAGCAATCTACAGCACATTTTTACAACGCGCTTACGACCAGTTGATACATGATATTGCGTTGCAAAATCTGCCCGTTTTATTGGCAATAGATCGTGCTGGGTTAGTCGGTGCTGATGGCCCAACCCATGCAGGTAGCTTTGATTTAAGCTTTTTAAGGTGTATCCCTAACATCGTTATCATGGCGCCTAGCGACGAAAATGAATGTAGGCAAATGCTCTATACCGGCTTTCGATATAACGGTGTGAGTGCCGTGCGCTATCCACGAGGTAGCGGTACCGGCGTTGCAATTCAGCAAAAAATGCGGGCAATCCCCATTGGTACGTCTGAGATTAGACGCCATTCAACTAAAACAAACACCAAAGAAAAAATCGCAATTCTAAGCTTTGGTAGCATGCTTAGTGCCTGTCTAAAAGTGGGTGAAGAACTTGATGCTACGGTAGTTAATATGCGTTTCGTCAAGCCAATAGATCAATCTATTATTGAAAAATTAGCCCATGACCACACATTAATCGTAACGGTAGAAGAAAATAGCCTCATGGGTGGTGCAGGCTCAGCAGTATTAGAAACCTTGCAAGCCATACAAAATAAAAATAGCTGCCAGATTAAAACGCTATGCCTAGGCTTGCCAGATCAATTTATTGAACATGGCGACCATGAAACTATGTTGGCAGAATGCGGTCTAGATTCTGAAGGAATCGCCAGCACAATTGCGAAGCTAATAACCTAGTGTTATACTCAAGTATTATTAAGTAATCGCTCATCAGGAAATACAATGACTCAAGTGACACCAGCAAACCCCATTGAAGACGTACAAAATACAGTAGATACACGCCACATTGCTATTGATAAGGTCGGCATCAAAGCGATTCGCCACCCCGTCATCGTCAAAGATAAATCAGGCGGTGAGCAACATACAGTCGCCATGTTTAATATGTATGTGCATTTGCCTCAGCAATTTAAAGGCACCCATATGTCGCGTTTTGTTGAAATTCTTAACATGAACGAACACGCCATTTCAATTGAATCATTTGAGACCATTTTGCGCGAGATGCTTAAACGCCTAGAGGCTGAGTCTGGGCACGTAGAAATGGCTTTTCCTTACTTTGTGAATAAAGCTGCGCCAGTTTCTGGGGTTAAAAGCTTACTCGATTATGAAGTCACTTTTATTGGGGCAATTAGTCACGGTAAAATAGATATCACCGTAAAAGTATTGGTGCCAGTCACTAGCCTATGCCCATGCAGTAAAAAAATATCTGATTATGGTGCGCACAATCAACGCTCACACGTCACAGTAACTGCGCTGATTAACGACTTTATCTGGATAGAAGATATTATTGACCTTGTTGAAAAACAAGCGTCATGCGAGCTCTATGGCTTATTAAAACGTCCAGACGAAAAATTTGTCACTGAACGCGCTTACGATAATCCAAAATTTGTTGAAGATATGGTGCGCGATGTAGCGGCTCAATTAAATGCCGAAACACGAATTATTGCCTACACCGTTGAAAGCGAGAATTTTGAATCTATTCACAATCATTCCGCTTACGCACTCATTGAAAACGATAAACGTAAACATTAAAGAATCGTTATCCGAACATTCCTTTTACATCTTGTTGCCGCCTTGTCAGTTTTAAGCCAAACCCTATCACTAACAAACCCAATAGCGGAAAAATTGCTGCCAGCATAAATGTTTGCTGGCCACCCAAGTACTGCAAGGCATAACCTCCTGAAACGCCACCTATGGTACCACCTATACCATAGGCTACACTGTTATATATCGCCTGACCTTTTGCTTGATGACGTCCATTAAAAAACTGTGTAATCACTTCAATGGAAGCCGCATGAAAACTGCCAAAAGTGGCAGCATGCAAAGTTTGAGCGAGAATTAATACTACAACACTATCAACAGCCAGTCCTATCATGCCAAATCTAAGGACAGCTAGCGCTAAACTCACCAGTAAAATAGTTTTTAAGGTATATCGTGCCATAATTTTTGGCATCAATATAAAAATGCCAATTTCGCAAATCACACCTACTGCCCAAAGTAACCCTATCATGCCTTTATTGTAGCCATGATCGCTCAAATAGATTGAGTAAAAATTATAAAGTACGCCGTGTGCAGTCACCATAAGTGCACAACCTACCAGCAACGCAATCACATTGGGCTGCTTGATTACCTGCCAAATTGAATAGTGATCATGCTCATGCACTACTACTTTTGGGTCTGGTAAAGTGTATGAAAGTATAAATAAGGTCATTTGCACCATCAGCAAAAACCACAGTAAACTTTTAATACCAGCAAAATCAATTAAAAAGCCCAGTATCACCGCTGCGACAATAAACCCTAATGAACCCCACATCCGAATACGGCTATAGTGACCATTAGTCGTAGCTAAGTGAGCTAATGTGAGCGATTCTGCTAATGGCAAGGTTGAGCTGGTGAACAAGCTTAATGCGGCCATTACAAAAAATAACCAGTAAAAACCATGCGCCCAAAACACAGCAGTAAAACCACATAAGCCTAAAAAAGCGGTGAGCTTTATCCACTGCGCACGTTTTCCCGTATGATCAGCCAACCAACCCCAAAAGTTGGGCGCAAATATTCGACTAATTTGAAACAATGACATCAAAATGCCAATATCTGCAGGGCTAAATTGCTCAGCCTTTAAATATAAACCCCAGTAAGGCACAAACGCGCCAACAAAGAAATAATAAATAAAGTAAAAGCGTGAAAGTCGAGAATGAAGGTGAGAATGCATATAAGCTGGAAAGATTAGGCGATAAAAAGTCGGCAATTGCCGACTTTTTAATAAACAATATCTACGCTACAATCATCGCATAAAGTTGATCTTTCAATAAGGCACGTTCTTTTTTCAGTACAGCCAGCGTTGCATCTGAGACAGGAATACCCTCACCCTCTAATCGCTCAACATCTTTTGTCATGGCATGATAGGCCTCAAACAGCTTAGAAAAATGCGTATTATCAATTTTTAAGCTGTGTATTTTTTGACGATGCTCTGGAAATTCGTGTGTCAAATCGTGATGTTCAATATTCATAACATTTCCTAATCTAATAAAAACTTAACTTAAATAATTTTTGGCGTGTTCGTCACTACATCGGCATTTTGCCCGCGATGACGTAGTGCATGGTCCATCAGCACCAACGCCAACATCGCTTCAGCAATCGGCGTCGCCCGCACACCTACGCAGGGATCGTGACGGCCAGTTGTTTGCATGGTGACTGCTTGGCCATTTTTATCAATCGAACGACGCTCTTGCGGAATGCTAGAAGTGGGCTTTAATGCCACATTGACGCGTATTTCTTGTCCAGTAGAAATCCCACCCAAAATACCCCCTGCATGATTCGTCACAAATCCTTTTGGCGTCATCTCATCGGAGTGCACGCTACCTCGCTGCGTAATAGCAGCAAAGCCAGCACCAATTTCTACGCCTTTTACCGCATTAATGCTCATCATCGCATAGGCAATTTCAGCGTCTAGCCGATCAAACACAGGCTCACCCCAACCGACAGGTACGCCTTCAGCGATTACTGTAATACGCGCACCAATAGAATCACGCGCTGCACGCACATCATCTAAATAGCTGGCCAATTGTGGCAATACTTCAATATTGGGAGAGAAAAAATCATTATCCTGATGATTCAAGGCATCCCAACTGACAAACGGGATTTCAATCTCGCCCATCTGGCTCATATATCCACGCACAGTAATACCAAATCGTTCTTTAAGCCACTTTTTAGCAATAGCGCCTGCTGCCACACGCACTGCAGTTTCACGCGCACTAGAGCGTCCACCACCACGATAATCGCGTATACCGTATTTTTGTGTGTAAGTATAATCTGCATGACCTGGACGGAAAGTGTCCATGATTTTGCTGTAATCGTGACTACGTTGATCTGTATTACGAATCAACAATCCAATAGGTGCTCCCGTAGTCTTACCTTCAAATACACCTGAGAGAATCTCAACTGCATCCGCCTCTTGGCGCTGCGTGACATGGCGTGACGTCCCAGGCTTACGTCTATCTAAATCCACCTGCAAATCTTCGGCGCACAAAGCCAAACCTGGCGGACAACCATCTACAACACCACCTATCGCTGCGCCATGTGATTCGCCAAAAGAAGTAAACGTAAAAAGTGTGCCGATTGTGTTACCAGACATAATGTCTTTTCTCTAATTAATTTTATTAATTTTAACATACTGACGACCCTGTCAATACATCAGCCCTTTAATCCACTGTCCATAAATCTGTTTTGCTACCTTATTGAGAAAAAAACAATGTAAAGGCAGGTTTTGTTGCATATCATTAGCCTGCTGCACAGCAGGACTTGTAGCAGACTCAGCCAATTCCGCTATGCCATACTCACACCAGCTTTGCACCATTTCCACCGTGACTTCAACATG
Source organism: uncultured Pseudomonadota bacterium (assembly GCA_903833595.1). Taxonomy (GTDB): domain Bacteria; phylum Pseudomonadota; class Gammaproteobacteria; order Burkholderiales; family Methylophilaceae; genus Methylotenera. The sequence goes on along the minus strand of CAILFU010000137.1, from coordinate 25,859 downwards.
CGTTTGCAATGCCAAATGCTTTCCTAATGAATAAGCTTGGTAATAGCAGTGTGGGCTTGCTAGTAAATGTATTGCGCCTTGAGGCAAGCTAAAAGTTTCGCCATGCCAGTGGAAACTGTTAAAACTTTCAATGTCACCAAACCAATATTTTGCCGCCTCATTTTGATTCACCATGACTTCACCCCAGCCAATTTCTTTAACTGTATTTTTGGTCACAACGCCGCCCAGCGCTTTGCTAATAAGTTGCCCACCCAAACAATGTCCAAGTAAAGGAATGTCCGCAGCATTTGCCTGACGAATCAATTCCAACAAGGGCATAATCCAAGGCAAATCATCATTCACGCTCATCGGCCCACCCATTAACACCACGCCACTGTACCCAAGTATTGATTTAGGCAAAGATTCAATTTCATGAGTATTGATAATTTGCCAAGGTATCCCTTGTGATGTCAGAAAGTCGCCTAAATAACCGGGACCCTCATGTGCAATATTTTTAAAGATAACGACAGGCTTCGTACCCATTTCGTTATTGCCTTGATTCATTTTGAAACTACCTTGTATTGTCCAACTTCAATACCATCTATCGTATATTGGCCAATCGCATAGCGAATTAACCTTAATGTTGGAAAACCTATTTTTGCAGTCATGCGCCTTACTTGCCGATTTTTCCCCTCACAAATTTTAATTTCCAACCAACTGGTTGGTATCGCTTTGCGTTCGCGTATTGGCGGATTTCTAAGCCACAACCGCTTTGGTTCAGCCATCAAGCTTACTTGAGCAGGTTTTGCTATGAAATCCGATAAATCTACACCTAACTTGAGTGGCGCTAAATCGTCTTCAGTAGGAACACCCTCAACCTGTACCCAGTATGTTTTAAATTCTTTGTATTTTGGGTCACTTAAACGGTGTTGCAATAGACCGTCATCGGTTAAAATAAGTAAACCTTCGCTATCTGTATCCAATCGACCTGCCGCATATACGTTTGGCGTTTGAATAAAGTCTTTTAACGTAGTGTGCTTCTCGTGCGCACTAAACTGGCATACTACGTTAAAGGGTTTATTGAATAAAATAATCATTAATTAAACTTAAATTATTAAAAACATCACGTTAGGAAAATTAAATGGCTACAAAAAACAGTGTTACTGGAAAAATTACCATTCCAGCAACAGGCACAAAAATCACAGTTAACGCAGACAACTCACTCAACGTACCTGACCAACCTATTATCCCATTTATTGAGGGTGATGGCATAGGGGCAGATATTACGCCACCTATGATTAAAGTTGTGGATGCCGCTGTCAATAAGGCCTATGGCGGCGCTCGAAAAATCTCATGGATGGAAGTTTACGCTGGCGAGAAAGCCACAAAAGTGTACGGTGCTAACGACTGGTTACCAGCAGAAACAATGCATGCGGTTCGTGACTATGTTGTTTCAATCAAAGGTCCACTCACAACACCGGTGGGCGGAGGGATAAGATCATTAAACGTTTCACTTCGCCAAGAGCTTGATTTGTATGTGTGCTTACGCCCCGTACAATATTTTACCGGCGTACCTAGTCCTGTGAAGCATCCAGAAAAAACTGACATGGTCATTTTCCGCGAAAATACCGAAGACATTTACGCCGGAATCGAATGGGCAGCAGGTACTGATGAAGTGGAAAAAGTCATTAAATTTCTAAGCGATATGGGCATGCGAAAAAAAATTCGCTTTCCTGAATCTTCAGCCATTGGCATTAAGCCAGTTTCAATAGATGGCAGTAAGCGCTTAGTTCGCAAAGCTATTCAATACGCTGTTGATAACAATCGAAAATCAGTCACTATTGCTCATAAAGGCAATATCATGAAATTTACTGAAGGTGGCTTTAGAGACTGGGGTTATGAAGTCGCTAAACAAGAGTTTGGAGCGGTTGAAATTGATGGTGGCCCATGGTGTAAACTGCCCAATGGCATAGTCATTAAAGATTGTATTGCTGATGCTTTTTTACAAGAAATATTATTGCATCCACAGGACTATGACGTCGTTGCAACACTTAATTTAAATGGCGATTACATGAGTGATGCCCTCGCCGCGCAAGTAGGTGGTATTGGTATTGCACCAGGCGCTAACTTAAGTGATACCGTTGCGATGTTTGAAGCCACTCATGGCACCGCGCCTAAAATAGCGGGTAAAGACCTTGCCAACCCAAGCTCCATTATTCTTTCAGCAGAAATGATGTTGCGTCATTTAGGTTGGACTGAAGCTGCAGACTTTGTCATTCATGGCGTTGCGAAAGCCATTCTTGCTAAGCGTGTAACTGGTGATTTTTCTAGCGAAATGCAAGGCGCAACACAAGTGGGGACTGCTCAGTTTGGCGAAGAGATTATTGCCAATATGTAGTTTTATTTAAAAGTAAATTTTGTATCACTACTATACTCAAATATACATAATGTCTTTACAAAAAAAAATCTTAAAGGCATTATTGGTTTGAGAAAAAATAACTGAGAAAGCTTTGATGCTAATTTAATGTAAATATATGGCCACAGCAGCTCCATCAACTAAACTGAGCGGCCTCGCTCGCACCCTAATCCAAGAGAAATTACTTTCTGAAGATGAGGCGAATGCGATACAAGCGCAGGCAAACTCAGTTAAAAATCCATTTATTACGCAACTAATTTTAAATAAAAAGTTGAATGCACGAGTCATTGCCGAAACATCGGCAAAAGCATTCGGATTCCCCTACTTTAACTTAGATGCATTTAATGTAGACCACCTACCGGCCAAAAAAATTGATGCCAAGTTAATGCAATCAGAGCGGGTAATGGCATTGCAAGTTCGAAACAACGTGCTATTTGTTGCAGTTTCAGACCCAACCAATCTACATGCATTTGATAGCGTTCAATTCCAAATGGGGATGGCTTTGTCACCGGTAGTCGTTGAAGACGACAAACTAGGCCGTTGGATTGATAAAATCGTAGAATCTAGCGACACTAGCATGAAGTCATTAGATTTAGATGGTGATGACTATGGTTTAAATGTTGATGAAAGCCCGTCGCAAGAAAATGAAGCGCAAACCCAAGAAGTAGATGATGCCCCTGTAGTTAAATTTTTAAATAAAATACTATTAGACGCAATTAATTTGGGGGCTTCGGACTTACATTTTGAACCCTATGAAAAATTTTACCGAGTCCGCTATCGTGTAGATGGCATTCTGCGTGAGATTGCTCAACCACCACTCGCCATTAAAGAAAAATTAGCCTCTCGCATTAAAGTGATTTCCAAAATGGACATCTCAGAGAAGCGAATTCCTCAAGATGGTCGCATGAAGCTCGTGCTATCAAAAGCCAGAACCATTGATTTTCGAGTCAGCACACTACCTCTCATCAATGGCGAAAAAATAGTGATGCGTATTTTAGACCCATCAAGTGCCACACTGGGCATTGAAGCTTTGGGCTATGAGCCCCTCCAAAAAGAGGCTTTATTAAGCGCAATCAGCCGCCCTTATGGACTAGTACTCGTTACAGGGCCGACTGGCTCAGGTAAGACCGTATCTCTTTATACTTGTCTGAATATTTTAAACAGCCCTGATGTCAACATTTCTACAGCGGAAGATCCTTGTGAAATTCCGCTAATGGGTATCAATCAGGTTAACGTTAATGATAAGCAGGGCTTAACATTTGCCGCCGCTCTAAAATCATTTTTACGACAAGATCCTGACATCATTATGATTGGTGAGATTCGTGATTTAGAAACTGCCGACATGGCGATTAAAGCCGCCTCTACTGGACATATGGTACTTTCAACCTTACACACGAATGATGCACCTTCTACCCTTACACGCTTACTTAACATGGGGGTTGCACCATTTAATATCGCATCGGCAGTATCGCTTATTACAGCGCAGCGCTTAGCCAGACGGCTATGTAAAAGCTGTAAAGTGCCTCTAGACGTTCCAAAAGAGGCCCTTATTGGTGTAGGCTTTACAGAACATGATTTAGATGGCACTTGGCAACTATATGGTCCTAAAAAAGGCGGTTGCGAACTCTGCAACGATGGCTACAAAGGGCGAGTTGGTATCTATCAAGTCATGCCGGTTACCGATGCCATCAGTCGCATCATTATGAAAAGCGGGACGGCGCACGATATTGCAGATCAAGCAAAAATAGAAGGGGTTAAAGATTTGCGGCAATCTGGCTTGTTAAAAGTAAAGCAAGGTTTAACTTCTATTGAAGAAGTAGAGGCTTGCACCAATGAATAGTATAGGAAATCACTATGGCAGCTAATAGTAAAGCCACAAAAGAAATCACCTATTCTTGGGAAGGCAAAGATAAAAAAGGCAAAATTGTAAAAGGTGAAATGCGTGCCGCTGGCAATTCATTTGTTAACGCCACATTACGACGTCAAGGCATTACAGTTACAAAAGTTAAGAAACAGAGTGGTTTTGCCAGTAAAGGTACGGTGTCAGATAAAGACATCACCTTATTCACTCGACAACTCGCCACCATGATGAAAGCTGGCGTGCCGCTACTACAATCCTTTGATATTGTTGGCAAAGGACATAGCAATCCAGCTGTTGCAAAACTATTGCTAGACATTAAATCGGATGTCGAAACAGGTAGCAGCATGAGTGCGGCTTTTCGAAAATACCCCCTTTATTTTGATGCCCTATTTTGTAATTTAATCAACGCGGGTGAGCAGGCTGGTATTTTAGATACCTTGCTCGATCGTTTGGCTACTTATAAAGAAAAAATTCAGGCCATTAAATCAAAAATTAAATCCGCATTGTTCTATCCAATTTCAATTATTGTCGTAGCATTCATCATTGTTGCTGTGATTATGATTTTTGTCATTCCTGCTTTTAAAGATCTATTCGAAGGATTCGGTGCAGACTTGCCAGGTCCCACGCTCATGGTGATGGCTATTTCCGATGTATTTGTAGAGTGGTGGTGGGCAATCTTTGGCTCCATTGGTGGTGGCCTATGGTTTTTCTTTTACACATGGAAACGCTCTTTGAGCATGCAAGCGACTATGGATAGATTAATTCTGAAAATGCCTGTATTTGGTCCGCTAATCAGAAAAGCAACCATTGCGCGCTGGTCTCGCACATTAGCAACTATGTTTTCTGCTGGAGTGCCCCTAGTAGAGGCTTTAGATTCAGTTGCAGGCGCTGCTGGTAATCGCGTGTATTATGATGCCACCAAAAAAATACAAAGCGAAATTAGTACCGGCACTAGCTTAACTGTTGCTATGCAAAATACTAATGTTTTCCCCAATATGGTATTGCAAATGACCGCCATTGGTGAAGAGTCTGGCGCGTTAGACTCTATGCTTAGTAAAGTAGCAGACTTTTTTGAAGCTGAAGTGGATGATGCCGTTGATGCCTTAGCAAGTTTAATGGAGCCTGTCATCATGGTGGTGCTAGGCACACTCATTGGTGGTTTAGTCATTGCTATGTATATGCCCATATTCAAAATGGGCTCTGTCGTTTAGTAGTTATGGTCTAATCGTCTTTTAGACTCGATAGTCTTAGCTACTACAATAAAAAAGCGACTACTTTGTCGCTTTTTTATTGTAGTTATTCAGCCAATTAGAAAACCAAAGTAACGATATACCTTCCTATTTCCTTATTTTTTAGCTGCAGCAATCATAGCACGCTCAATTTCTTTATAAGGTTGTGCGCCCAACATACGCTTACCATCAGAAAAAATCAGTGTCGGCGTACTTGTGACACCAATTTTCTTGGCTAACTGTCCAATTTTTTCCAATGGCACCTCACAAGTACCAGCACTTTTAGGTAGTTGATTATTAAAAATCCAATCCTCCCAAGCTTTGACACGGTTATTTGCGCACCAAATTAATTTAGATTTACTTGCTGCATCAGGATGTAACTGTTCTATTGGATATAAAAAAGTATAAATCGTAACATCAGCAATGTTAGTTAATTCATTTTGTTCTAAGCGCTTGCAATATGGGCAATCAACATCAGAAAATACAACCAATTTGCGACTACCATTACCTTTTACGACTTTAATAGCCTGCTCAAGGGGTAAGCTATTAAAGTCAATTTTCGTTAACTCTTCCATGCGCTCACCAGTAATGTCTTTTTTAGTTTTTGGGTCAACTAAACGACCTTCTGCAATCAAAAAAGTCATTTTTTCATCGGTGTAAATAATTTGCCCCCCCATGAATACTTCATACAAACCAGCATATGGGGTCTTACTAACACTTTCTACTTTGAATTTTGGATATGCGGCTTCAACAGCTTTCTTAACACTCATCTCATCTGCCAAAGCTAAAGATGTCAACACACTTAGCAACGTAAAGCTAACTAGTTTTTTTAACATGAAATTCCTTAATTTATTAAAATTCGTTTGATTGCTTATTATTAAGTCATTAATTTAAGCCTTGATGCCTGCATTAAAGCTTCTATATCTGCCACAGATTTGACAGCATTTGAAGTCAACACTTCACACCCATGCTCCGTCACGAGTACATCATCTTCAATTCTTATGCCAATATTCCAAAAATGTTTTGGCACATTATCCGCAGGACGAATATAGCAACCCGGCTCCACAGTCAGTGTCATATTGGGTTCTAACATACGCCAATTAGCTAGGTTTTCTTTAGATTTAGTCGCTTTGTATTCACCCGCATCATGCACGTCCAATCCCAACCAGTGCCCCGTTCTATGCATGTAAAACTGACGGTAATCACCACTTTCTAACACTGCATCTTTACTACCTTTGCAAAGTTTTAAATCAATAAAACCTTGAATCAACACATCTAGCGCGGCTTCATGTGGCGCATTCCAATGGCTGGTAATATTGACTTGTGAAATTGCTGCATGCTGTGCAGCAAGCACGAGTTCATATACCTCTTTTTGCGCTGAACTAAACTTACCATTTACCGGGAAAGTACGTGTTATATCTGAAGCATAACCCTCTAATTCACAACCCGCATCAATTAGCAATAAATCACCCTCATGAAGCTTTGCATTGTTGGCGCTATAATGCAGTGTACAAGCATTTGCACCACCTGCAACGATACTGGTATAAGCAGGCGCTTGCGCCCCGCTCCGATAAAACTCATGCAAAAACTCTGCCTCAACTTCATATTCCATCATGCTCGGCTTTACGAATTGCATTGCACGATTATGTGCCCTCGCAGCAATAGCTCCTGAACGGCGCATCAAATCTATTTCATAGGGCGATTTATATAAGCGCATTTCATCAATTAATTTACGAACATCACCAACTTCATCAGGCACAGCGACGCCATTACGCGCTTGGGTTCGTAATGCATTTAACCAACCCGTCACTCGGCTATCGTTAACATCACTCTCACCTAAACTAAAATATAATTTAGGTTGATTTGCCAGCAATTTTAACACCACTACATCTAACTCGTTTATTGAATAAGTTTCATCAAAATCAAAAGTGTCACGCGCAGCATCCGCGCCATAGCGGAAACCATCCCAAATTTCCCGCTCTAGATCTTTATCACGGCAAAATAAAATAGATTTTGGCTCATTACCTGCAACTATGATTACCACAGATTCAGGCTCTTTAAACCCTGTTAAATAATAAAAGTAACTATCAAAGCGGTAAGAATAATGGCTATCTCGATTACGAATCACTTCAGGGGCGGTAAAGATAATGGCAATACCTTCCGTCATACTGGTTATCAGTTTTTGGCGTCTTGCCTTAAATTCTGTAATATTAATGTTCATTCAACTTTTAATTTCAATTTATCTTGGTGATGTTATTCACTTATTAAGCATTTTTATTTAATCGCCTATCTAAACTTTCCAATCGATCTAGCGTGCCAATATCATGCCACACACCTTCATAGTGCTCAGCTGTCGCTTGGTTTTGTGTAATAGCTTGGCGTAATAATGGTGCCATTCTCGCTGGCGTACCTGGTACGACACTGATAAATAAATCTGGATGATAAACGCCTACACCTGAAAAAGTAAATTTTTGTGACCCTTCATTTTTTAACACCCTGTCTTCCATAGCAAAATCCCCATTAGGATGCTGTGGTGGGTTATCTACTAATACCAAATGCGCTAAAGCTTGTAATGGAGTGTTATGCGATAGCTTTAAAGTCGAAAAATCAATCTCCGTAAACGTATCCCCATTCACAACTAAAAAAGGCTGATCACCTAGCAAAGGCAATGCATTAGCTATGCCCCCTGCAGTTTCTAATGCGATTTTTTCAGGGCTATATTGGATGTGCATCCCCCATTGACTACCATTACCTAACGCTTGTTCAATCTGCTCACCTAAATGAGCATGATTAATCACTACTTCTTTAAATCCAGCTTTAGCTAAACGCTCTAAATGCCATACGATAAGTGACTTGCCACCAACTTTTATCAGTGGTTTTGGCGTGAAATCTGTCAGTGGGCGCATACGCTCACCTCGACCTGCAGCTAATATCATCGCTTTCATTAGAACGTGTAGCCTTCTTTTGGCTTTACATTTTCCAATTGATTTAACAATCTCAACATTGGCCTTAATTCAACATAGCGCTCACATACTTTGCGTAAGTGCATCATCACCAACGGCATGTCTTTTAAGTAGCCATCCTTGCCATCTCGATGACTAAGTCTTGCAAATATCCCCAATACTTTAATATGTCGCTGTACACCCATCCATTCAAAATCGCGATAAAACTCGCTAAAATCATCTGGCACTGGCAAGCCAGCTTTTTTTGCGGGTTGCCAATAACGCACGGCCCAATCAATGATTTGATCTTCTTCCCAACTGATATAAGCATCTTTCAATAATGACACCAAATCGTAGCTAATAGGTCCATACACAGCATCTTGAAAATCTAAGACACCGGGATTATTTTCTTGCGTTATCATTAAGTTACGCGAATGATAATCTCGGTGTACGTATACTTGCCCTTGCACGAGAATATTTTTATTTAATACATCAAAAGTGTTTTTTAAGACAGCCTGCTGTTCATTATTCAAGCTCACATTCAAGTGTTTAGCCACATACCAATCTGGGAATAGTTGCATTTCACGTGTGAGCAAAGTTTCGTCATACTTAGGCAACACATTAGCTTTGCTAGCAAGCTGCAATTTAATCAGTGCATTAGTGGCCTCTAAATATAACTTAGACGCATTTTTTGAGTTCAGTTGCGTCAAATAAGTGTCATCGCCCAAATCGCTTAACAATAAAAAACCACGCGTTAAATCTTGTGCAATCACCTGCGGTACATTCAATCCAGCATGCAGAAAAAGTTCTGCGACAGTCACAAATGGCGTGCAATCCTCTTGTGGTGGTGGGGCATCCATAGCAATGAGTGTGTGACAGCCTAAATACGGGCTAACTAAATTCACTCTGAAATAGCGTCTAAAACTTGCATCCGCTGATGCTATTGTGAGCTTAAATTCTGCTTGCTTTAAAACTGTATTTAGCCAAGCCGACAGTTGTTGTTGTCTATCATCCACGACGGTCTATCCAATGTTATATAATGTTGTTATGCAGTAACTTAAAGTTACTGTTTCGCCTTGTAACATTAAGCGTTAAAGGGCGGGTATATTATGATTTACTGATTGCCAAAAAACCCAATTTATGAGATTTTATCACTGATAAAACATATCGTTAAAATAAACCTTCTATCTAGACACCCGTGCCATTATCTCCACCATCCATACGCTTAATAATTGCAACGGCTACTACATGCTAAGAAAAATTTTCTTAAGTGGTTTAACGCCTATTTTATTGGCATATAGCGTCATAGCCCATGCTGATACTGATGCTAGTAACGTATCTGCTGATGCCGTAGTGATTAATGGTGACAAACTTGAGTTGCATCTAGATAGAAAAATGCGTGCGATTGGCAATGCCTCTATTAGCCGAGGCAAACAATCCATACAAGGCGATGTTATTGACTATGACATGCAAAATGATGAATTGTATGCCAAAGGCAATGCCATCCTTAATCTAGGAGATTCTCAACTAAGCGGCTCCGAGCTACACATGCAATTATCAACTAGCATTGGTGAAATTCGAGACGCCTCAATTACCATGCTTAAAACCGTCAGGCATAGCAATAATTTCAGCACTTCACAAACTCAACCAATAGACGGAAGAAGCGATTACACAATAACGGGCACAGCTACTGATAGCAATCAATCTCCAACTTCTGAAATCATTCAATTGGCACTAAGTAGCTCACAAGTAAATTCTTCAAAAGCCCGCGGTGATGCCAAAACCATACTCTTTGAAGGACAGGACAAAAAGCGCCTCAAAGATGCACGCTATACCACCTGCGAAGTAGGCGTAGATGACTGGTATATCAAAACAAAAGAATTGGAACTCAATAACTTCACGGAATCTGGTGTTGCTAAAAATGCCTATATAGAAATCAAAGGTGTGCCTGTACTTTATACCCCCTGGATTGGCTTTTCATACAGCAATCAACGTAAGAGTGGCTTACTTTCGCCCACGTACGGCACCACGTCAAAAAATGGTTTGGAAATATCGGTCCCTTTCTATTGGAATATATCCCCCAATATGGATGCAACGCTTACAACACGAACTTTAAGTAAACGTGGCGTTCAATTACAAGGTGAATTTAGATATTTAAAAGATACTTTTTCAGGCATTGATAATTTAGAGTATTTGCCCAGTGACAACCAAAGTGGCGAGAATCGCTATTACGCTTCATTAAAGCATCAACACAACCTTGGTAGCGGCTGGTCTGCAGGCTACAGTCTGGAGAAAGTTTCAGATGACCAATATTTTTCCGACTTATCTACACGTATTGTCACCACCAGCCGCATTAACTTACCACAACAGTTTAATCTCGATTATGCAAATGAAACTTGGCGTTTTAATGGGTTGGCCCAAAAATTTCAAACTTTAGATAAAAAATCTTATCCTTATGAGCGTTTGCCGCAAATGACTTTAACTGGCAGCCAATATTTTGGAGATGTAAACGCCAACCTGTATACACAACTCGTCGCGTTTGACAGCAACATTAATGACCCAGTTGTTAAACCCACAGGCAATAGACTAACGCTATACCCAAGCATTAGTTTGCCTATGAATCAGTCTTATGGCTATATCACGCCAAAAATTGGTATTCATCATACGAGTTACAACCTAAACAATAACGCAAATAATCCCGGATCCCAACAACGTACCTTACCTATAGCCAGCCTAGATGGTGGCTTATTTTTCGACCGTGACTTCAAAATATCTAATCGAGCTTACACGCAAACCATAGAACCCAGATTATTTTATGTTTACATTCCTAATACGAAACAAACTGATATTCCTATTTTTGACAGCAGCACCTCCGACTTAAATTTCAGCACCTTATTCAGAGAAAATCAGTACACCGGTAACGATCGCATCAACAATGCTAACCAACTTAGTTTGGCGTTAACCACACGTCTCATTGAATCTGACACTGGCATACAAAGACTTTCAGCATCTGTTGGTCAGCGCTATTATTTTGCAGACCAAAAAGTAACGTTAAATAACACTGAAGTTGCACGAGAAAACAATACCTCAGATATTGTGCTTGGTTTAACGACCTACTTAAAAACCAATTGGAATGTGAATGCATTTTGGCAATACAACACGACAGACTCAACATCAGCACGTACGACATTAGCTAGTCGCTTTAGTCCAGAGCCTGGCAAAGCCCTTAACCTCAGTTATACCTACAGGCAAAATACATCTAGTACTAATGAATCGAATGGCATCAATCAATTTGACTTTTCAGGCCAATGGCCACTAGGACAAGGCTGGTATGGTATAGGTCGTGCCAACTACTCTATAGAAGACAAACATATCATCGAAACTCTTGCTGGAGTAGAATATAATGCGGGTTGTTGGCAAACAAGAACTGTCATTCAGCGCGTGAGTACCGCAACAGCAAATGCCAGCTACGCCCTGTTTTTTCAGATTGAGCTAGGTGGTCTCGCCTCAATTGGCACTGACCCACTAGATGTTATCAAACGTAGCATCCCAGGTTATGTCAGCACTGGACTTATTCCTGATTCCTATTAACAACACAACTACGAGTAACTATTTTGCGTACCTTTATTAAATATCTAATTCAACCTTTATTGTTAATAGGCGCTTTGACTGTGGTTTGCCAACTAAATGTGCAAGCAGAAGAAGTGGTTAAGCTAGATCGCATTGTTGCTATCGTCGATCAAACGGTCGTCACTGAGCAAGAATTAGAAAGTCGCATTACAACCGTCACTGCACAATTTAAAAAACAAGGGACGGAATTACCTCCAGAAGATATTTTACGTAAGCAAATTTTAGAACGTCTCATTACCGATACACTACAAATTCAATATGCAGCTCAAACCGGCCTTAAAGTTGATGACAATCAACTTGATAAAACCATAGAACGTATTGCCGAGCAAAACCAAATGACGCTAACCGAGTTTAGTGAAGCACTCGCCAAAGATGGTGTCAGTATGCGTAAATTTAGATCTGATATTCGCAATGAAATTACCATCGCCCGCCTTCGTGAACGAGAGGTTGATGGTCGCGTTAACGTTAGTGAATCTGAAATTGATAACTTTTTAACCAGCCAAGCTGCGAATAATGAAAATCAAGATGAATTTGAAATCTCACATATTTTAATTCGCACCCCAGAAGAAGGTGCGACAGAGGATGTGCAAAAGGCTAAAGCCAAAGTAGATAGTGCAGTGAACGAACTCAACACAGGAAAAAGCTTTGCTAAAGTTTCCGCCAGCTTCTCAGATGCACCGAACGCTTTAGAAGGTGGTAATTTAGGTTGGAAAAGTGGCGCGCAAATGCCCGCTTTATTTTTAGACGCCTTAAAAACCATGCAAATTGGCGACATTTCTCCACCTCTGCGTAGTCCTAATGGTTTTCATGTACTAAAACTCACCAACAAACGCGGTGGCAATTCACCATTGGTTATTCAGCAAACGCATTCACGCCATATCCTAATCAAGCTCTCAGAAATTATGTCTGAAAAAGAGGGTAAACAGAAAATGGATAACATTAAAGAGCGTTTAGATAATGGTGAAAAATTTGAGGTGCTCGCTCGACAATATTCAGAAGATAGCACCGCGTCAAATGGGGGTGACTTAGGTTGGGTTAACCCAGGTGACACGGTTCCACAATTTGAAAAAGCCATGAATGAGCTTAAAGATAATCAAATTAGTCAGCCTATCCGCACCCAATTTGGCTGGCATATTATCCAAGTGATAGAACGCCGCTCTCAAGACATGAGTAAAGAAGCAGCACGTTTAAAAGCACGCCAAGAAATTCGTGCTAAAAAAGCAGATGAGGCTTATCAAGATTGGATTCGCGAATTACGCGACCGCGCTTTTGTTGAACTTAGACTCGAAGACAAATTTTAGCCCCCTGACTTTAAAACGTATCACATCCAGACGCTAGCTACCTCGTGAGCCATTTATTACCTTCTATCGCCATTACTGCTGGCGAGCCAGCAGGCATAGGACCAGACCTATGCATAATGCTGGCGTACAAAAAACTAAACGCTAACATAGTCGTCATTGCCGATACAAATATGTTAAAAACACGTGCGGCGCAACTTGAATTAGCCCTGGAAATCATTCCTTATGTTAAAAACACGACTCAACAACACCTTGGCGATGGCACGCTAACAGTTTTGGATGAGCTCTTAGGCAGCGAGGTAATAGCAGGCAAGCTCAATGTGCTAAATAGCCAATACGTACTTAATACGTTAACTGTAGCTTGCTTAGGTTGTACTGACAATACATTTGATGCGATGGTCACAGCACCCGTACACAAAGGCATTATTAACGATGCTGGCATGGCATTTAGTGGCCATACCGAATTTTTAGCTGAGCTCACTAAAACGCCACAAGTAGTGATGATGCTAGTCGGTGGCAATATGCGTGTTGCGCTTGCCACTACACATTTAGCGCTTAAAGAAGTGCCTGCTGCCATTACGCAACAAAGCCTAGAAACCACCATTCGCATTTTGCACAGCGACTTAATAGATAAGTTTGGGCTGATAAACCCACGAATTTTAGTCGCCGGCTTAAATCCACATGCTGGCGAAGATGGTTATTTAGGCATGGAAGAAATTGAAATCATTAATCCAGTTTTAGAAAAGCTGCGAACTGAAGGCATGCAATTAATAGGCGCCCTTCCAGCAGACACCCTATTTGCAAAACACCATCTCAATACAGCAGATGCTGTGCTTGCCATGTATCACGACCAAGGCTTACCTGTCTTAAAACATGCTAGCTTTGGTGACGGCGTCAACATAACGCTAGGCTTGCCTATCATTCGCACTTCAGTTGACCATGGGACCGCGTTGGATTTGGCGGGGACTGGCCGTATTGAAATTGGTAGTATGCTAACCGCTATTGAGCTGGCAATTACGCTAGCAAATAATGCATCTAAAGCACAATAACTGAATGAAACATATCGCAAAAAAACGCTTCGGCCAAAACTTCCTTACAGATCAGAGCGTTATTGCTAGCTTAGTTGAGGCTATTTCACCGCGACCCGACGATCTTATGGTTGAAATTGGTCCTGGCCTGGGTGCACTCACCAAGCCCCTATTACAAAGATTAAAACTTTTACATGTAGTGGAAGTTGATCGCGACATCATCGCTTGGATGCAAACTGAGTATCGCAAATCCGCTTACCTCAATAATGCCATTAATATTCACAATGCCGACGCACTCAAGTTTGATTTCACCAGCTTAGGTGAAAATCTACGCGTCACAGGTAACTTACCATATAACATTTCCACACCTATTTTATTTCATCTGCTAGATAACGTTTCTCACATCACTGACATGCATTTTATGCTACAAAAAGAGGTGGTAGAGCGCATGGTGGCAGAACCATCTACGGCCGCATATGGACGACTTAGCGTCATGTTGCAATACCGTTTACAAATGGATTACTTAATCACAGTCCCCCCAGAAGCCTTTGAACCTGCGCCTAAAGTAGAATCAGCTTTTGTGCGATGTGTGCCTCACGCATCTTTGCCATTTATTGCTAAAGATGAAGCGATGTTTGCAAAAGTCGTATTAGCCGCATTCGGCCAGCGCCGTAAAACCTTACGGAATACGCTTAAAGGTCTGCTTGAAGACGATGGATTTACAGCATTAAACATCAGCTCACAATTACGCGCTGAAAATTTAAGCGTGGCAGATTTTGTCGCCATCGCAAACTATTTGAACTGATATAATTTACATGTAAATTATATTCCGACAATCTTAAAATAAATTCTAAATCAGGGGGAAATTTTGCGAATCATTCTTTTAGGCGCACCAGGCGCAGGCAAAGGTACTCAAGCCACTTTTATTAAACAACATTTTAATATTCCACAAATATCTACGGGCGATATGTTGCGTGCGGCAGTGAAGGCTGGCACCCCATTGGGCTTAGAAGCCAAAAGCTTTATGGATAGCGGCGGCTTAGTGCCAGATGCGGTCATTATTGGCATGGTCAATGAGCGTATTAAAGAAGCTGATTGTGCAAATGGTTTCTTATTCGATGGCTTTCCACGCACCATTCCACAAGCTGAAGCCATGAAAAATGCAGGCGTTGCGATTGATTATGTAGTAGAAATTGACGTGCCAGACAGCGCGATTATGGAACGTATGACAGGCCGGCGTAGCCACCCTGCCAGCGGTCGTACCTACCACATCAAATTCAACCCACCAAAAGTTGAAGGTAAAGACGATATTACTGGTGAAGATTTAGTACAACGCGCAGACGAAGCACCGGACGTAGTGAATAAACGCTTGGTTGAATATCACGACCAAACAGAACCATTAGTTGATTACTATAGCAGCTGGGCAAAAAGCGGCGCTGTTGGCGCACCAAAACATGTCAAAATAAATGGCTTGGGTGAACTTGAAACGATTAAAGCGAATATTTTTGCAGCATTAAAATAACTGGCTACCACATGGTGTGCAAAATAAATGCATTTTGCACACCCTCAAAATGAATAAAATCACTTCCATTATTCTACCTTACATGCCTTTGCTTTTTTGTATAGGTATTATCACAACTACAATACTCGGCTTAATTCCTAGCAACGCTGTCCCTAATGCGTTTCAATTCTGGGATAAAGCACAACACACATTAGCTTTCCTTATGCTGGCTATGACTGGCGGACTTGCATTTCCGAAAAAATCAAATCAGGTTTTTATAGGCTTAATTATATACGGCGCACTTATAGAAATTATGCAAAGCACACTCACTACCACTAGATTTGGTGATGTTTGGGACTGGGTTGCTGACGGAGTTGGTGTTTTTATTGGGATGGCTGTTTATGTTAAATTGACTAAAATGCAATCCTAATGCATCTAATCATATGAGAAATCGCATTATTCACACGCCAAAGGTATAATCTTAAGTATTCATCTAAACCATAAGAATAGTTAAATTATGCAGCAGCAGTACCCCTTTAAAGATATTGAACAAACCGCCCAAGCTTATTGGGAAGCCAATCAAACATTCGCCGCAACAGAAACTTCAAGTAAACCAAAATATTATTGTTTATCGATGTTTCCTTACCCATCTGGCCGTTTACACATGGGCCACGTGCGCAACTATACAATAGGCGATGTATTAAGCCGTTTTCACAAAATGAAAGGGTTTAATGTCATGCAACCCATGGGCTGGGATGCGTTTGGCTTACCTGCTGAAAATGCCGCCATTAAAAACAATACTGCACCCGCAAAATGGACCTATGAAAACATAGAGCACATGAAGACTCAGCTTAAACAATTGGGCTTAGGTGTAGATTGGAACCGTGAAATTGCAACTTGCAAACCAGAATACTACAAATGGGAGCAATGGCTTTTTTCCGAACTTTTCAAAAAAAGTCTCATCTACAAGAAAACCTCTAGCGTCAATTGGGACCCTGTTGACGGCACCGTGCTCGCTAATGAACAGGTGATTGACGGTCGTGGCTGGCGTAGTGGCGCGTTAGTAGAAAAACGTGACATTCCACAATATTTCATGAAAATTACTGCGTATGCAGAAGAGTTGCTCAATGATTTAGATAAGTTAGAAGGCTGGCCTGAGCAAGTAAAAACCATGCAACGCAATTGGATAGGTAAAAGCTTTGGTTGCGAGGTTGAGTTTCCGATTATGGATCAAAATGGAAACTTAAAAGTTTATACCACTCGCCCAGACACTTTAATGGGCGCAACGTATGTAGCCATAGCAGCTGAGCATGCACTTGCAACACAAGCCGCAGAAAATAACCCCGCACTAGCTGAATTTATCGCTGAATGTAAACGCGGAAGCGTGGCTGAAGCGGACGTAGCAACAGCCGAGAAAAAAGGCATGGCAACGGGACTGTTTGTTACGCATCCATTGAATGGTGAACAACTGCATGTTTGGGTAGCTAACTACGTATTAGCCAGCTATGGTGAAGGTGCCGTAATGGCTGTGCCCGCACATGATGAGCGTGATTTTGAGTTTGCTAATAAATACAACTTGCCGATTAAAACTGTGATTAAACATAGCGACTCAGATACATTGCCAATGATAGAGCATGGTACGTTGTTTAACTCTAGCGAATTTAATGGTCTGAATTTTGAGGACGCCACTGAAGCGATTGCGTTAGCCTTAAGTACAAAAAACTTAGGTAAAAAACGTACGCAATTCCGCCTACGCGATTGGGGTGTTTCACGTCAACGTTATTGGGGATGCCCTATCCCGATTATCCACTGTGAAAAATGTGGCGAAGTGCCAGTACCTGCTGATCAATTGCCAGTAATATTGCCTGAGGACGTGGTGATGGATGGCGTAGGCTCGCCAATTAAAAAAGATCCTAGCTTTTATGAAACGACTTGCCCAACTTGTCATGGCAATGCAACTCGTGAGACCGATACATTAGACACTTTCTTTGAGTCTTCATGGTACTTTGCACGCTATGCGAGCTTTGACAGCAAAACCTTGATGGCAGATGAACGGGCTAACTATTGGTTGCCTGTTGACCAATATGTAGGCGGCATTGAGCATGCGATTTTGCATTTACTTTACGCACGATTCTTCAACAAACTGATGCGCGATGTTGGTTTGCTAAAAAATGACGAACCATTCACCAACTTACTTACACAGGGCATGGTACTGAAAGATGGCTCGAAGATGAGCAAATCAAAAGGCAATACCGTTGACCCGCAAGCATTAATTGATACCTATGGCGCTGACACGGCAAGATTATTTATGATGTTTGCCGCACCGCCAGAGCAAAGTCTTGAATGGGCAGACAGTGGTGTTGAAGGTGCAAATCGGTTCTTACGTAGGTTGTGGAAAGCCGTCTATGATCATGTGGAACTGGGTGCTATTGATGCATACACATCCAATGCTACTTCTACCGAACTGGCAGACAATCTTAAAGCCATACGATTACAATTGCACTTAACCATTGAAAAAGTTGCTGATGACTATGGTCGTCGCCATAGTTTTAACACAGCCATTTCTTCGGTGATGGAATTAATGAATGCTTTGGCAAAAATTGAAGGCACTGACGAAGTATCTCGCCAAGTTCGCCAAGAGGTTTTGCAAAATGTTGCATTATTACTCTCGCCGATAGTGCCACACATTTGCCAAGCCATTTGGGCTGAGCTATGCCCAAAAAGCCATATTTTAGATACTACCTGGCCTACTGCTGACCCATTGGCAATGGTACAAGATAGTGTTGAATACGTGATTCAAGTGAATGGAAAACTGCGTGGTAGCATCACTGTGGCAAAAACGGAAAATAAAGAGTCACTAGAAAAACTAGCTTTGCAGCAACCTTTTGTGCAAAAATTCATTGAAGCACATATGACCGTACGAAAAATTGTCGTTGTGCCCAATAAACTCATTAATGTTGTTGTGGCATAGCAAGAGGGAGTCGGCATCATGCAATATAAATGCTTAAATATGACGCTATACCGTGGTTTAATTTTAGCAATATTGGCTAGTTTGATGCTCTCAGCTTGCGGTTTTCAGTTGCGGGGCATCACCGAATTATCTTTTAAAACCTTGTACATTCAAGGCGCAACGCTCAGCATTTCTAGAGAACTCAATCAATCATTCAAAGCCAATGGCATTCGGGTAGTTGAAAATAAATCTGATGCAGATTTATTATTAGAAATGTTAAACGAAACCAATGAAAAACGTATTTTGTCTTTAAGTGGTGGTGGTAAAGTCCGTGAATATGAACTTAATTATCACGTCAGCTTTAGAACACGCGAACCAGCCAACCCCATTTGGAGTGCGCCACAAACTGTGCAATCTCGTCGAGATTATTCATACAGTGACGATGCCCTACTAGGTAAACTTGATGAAGAATCTCAATTAAACACTGATATGCGCAGCGATGCTGTTCGCGAAGTGTTACGCAGGCTATCAGCAATTAAATTGACGGCTAAATAGTTAAACATAGCGCATGCAATTAGCTCAGTCACAACTTGAAAAACACTTAAATATAGGATTACAGCCTTTATATATGCTGGTAGGTGACGAACCGCTAGCTCAGCGAGAAAGTTTGGATGCCATACGAGCTGCTGCGCGTACACAAGGCTTTGATGAACGGAATAGTATAACTGTTGACCGCGCTTTTAATTGGCAACAAATTCAATCCTATGGTCAATCCATCTCGCTATTTTCTAGCCAGAGATTATTAGAAATTAATATTCCTAGCGGGAAGCCTGGAGTTGATGGTGGTAAAGCATTACAAGCTTTGGCAAGCCGCGCAATCCCAGATACTAGCGTGGTCATTATTCTGCCGAAATTGGAGCGTGAGGCTAAAAATAGTGCTTGGTTTACTGCCCTTGAAAAGCAAGCAGTCACCATCCCTATTGATGAAGTCAATGTAGCCCATTTACCAAAGTGGATAGCAAACAGATTGGCGCTACAAGCCCAGCACACTAGCCAACATACCCTAGAATTTTTAGCGCATCAGGTGGAAGGTAATTTACTAGCGGCCAATCAAGAAGTGCAAAAACTCGGATTGCTTTACCCACAAGGTGAACTATCTGATGCAACCGTGCGCGACGCAGTATTAAACGTTTCACGTTATGATGCATTTCAATTGGGTGAAGCCGTGCTCGCTGGGGATACTGCACGCACTGCAAGAATTTTACAAGGCCTGCAAGATGAGGGTGAAAATGCAGTCGCTGTCATGAGCCCACTATTGTGGGTGTTACGGCCACTTGTGAGAATTAAACAAGCCGAATTGCGTGGCGATAATGTGATGAACGCGATGACTAATGCACGCATTTATGGGGACAGGCAGTCGTTAGTCAAACGAGCCTTAGTAAGATTAAGTTTGCGTCAATTAGAAGCCGCGCTACAAAAGCTTGCCGATATTGATAAAACAGCCAAAGGCGTCATGCTTGGGGATGCTTGGCTGGAGATTTCTCGGCTTTGTTTTGGTCTTGCGCGTGTCCGCGGACGATAAAGCCTGAGGCTAATGAAGGTAACGTTAACGCTTTGCCGACATTAACTATCGCTAACGCTTTAGTAATATAAAAAAGTATAATCAAGCATGGATATAAAAATCATGGACATTAAAAATTACATGCAGCAAATGGGCATAGAGGCTCGTAAAGCCTCACGTCTGATGGCAAGTGCCGATAGCAACATCAAAAATATGGCATTAAGCCATATTGCAAAAGCAATTTTGCGTGAAAAAACAGCTCTTCTTGCAGCTAATAAGCTTGATGTAGATGCCGCGCGTAGCACCGGCCTTGATGATGCGATGTTAGACAGGCTTACGATTACCGAGAAATCTATCAACAGTATGGCAGAGGGCTTGACTCAAATTGCCAGTATTGCAGATCCAATCGGCGAAATGATCGATTTCAAATTTAGGCCTAGCGGCATACAAATTGGTAAAATGCGCGTGCCGCTTGGTGTCATTGGCATCATCTATGAAGCCAGACCTAATGTCACTATTGATGCTGCTGGACTGTGTATAAAATCTGGCAATGCCGCCATATTGCGTGGTGGTAGTGAAGCCATACATTGCAATCAAGCCTTGGCAAAACTAGTACATGAAGGCTTAGCCGCAGCGGGATTACCGACCTCAGCAGTACAAGTAGTAGAAATGACAGATCGTGCCGCTGTTGGCGAATTAATTACCATGAAACAATATGTAGATGTCATTGTGCCTCGCGGAGGAAAAGGTCTGATTGAGCGCATCAGCAATGATGCCCGCATTCCTGTCATTAAACATTTAGATGGGAATTGCCACGTGTATATAGACGATGATGCAGATTTTGATAAAGCCTTACGCATTGTTGAAAATAGCAAAACACAACGACTTGGCACCTGTAACACAGCAGAGTCATTACTCGTTGCCCGTGCTGTAGCCCAGACCATGTTACCTAAAATAGCGGCCATGCTCATATCACACGGTATTGAAATTCGCGGTTGCGCTGAAACTTGCGCTTTAGTAAAACAAGCCAAACTTGCCACTGAAGAAGATTTTTATACCGAGTATTTAGCCGCCATTATTTCGTGTAAAGTTGTCGATGGACTAGACCAAGCAATCGCACATATTAACCAACACTCCTCACAACATACCGAAGCGATTGTCACCGAAAATTACACCAAAGCCCGTAAATTTTTGCGTGAAGTCGATTCTAGTAGCGTCATGGTGAACGCCTCTACACGCTTTGCTGACGGCTTTGAATATGGCTTGGGTGCTGAAATTGGCATCTCAACCGACAAGCTACACGCGCGTGGCCCTGTAGGTTTAGAAGGCTTAACTTCGCTCAAATATATAGTATTGGGCGACGGCCAAGTAAGAGCATAAATGCCCAGTATCGGCCTGTTAGGTGGCACTTTTGACCCCATCCATTTTGGCCATTTAAGGATGGCGCAAGAGTTGGCAGAAGCACTAGCATTAGATGAAGTTCGTTTTATTCCAGCCGCGACTCCGCCACATAAGCCTACACCATCAATTTCGTCGGCGCACCGTGCTGCTATGGTGCAATTGGCAATTGGCCACAATCCTATCTTTAAATTTGATAACAGGGAGTTGCTTAGAGCAGGGGCTTCTTACACCATAGATACGTTAATAAGCTTGCGTAATGAGCTAGATGAAAACACAAGCTTAGTATTATTCATGGGTAGCGATGCATTCACTCATTTTAATACTTGGCATAACTGGGAAAAGATTATTCAACTTTGCCATATCGCACTAGTACAAAGACCTGTCAGCTCAATAAAACAACCTTTACCAAAAGTACTAGAGACTTTTTTGCACAATCATTACACAGAAAATGTAGATGACTTACGCGAGACTAATGCAGGTTATGTAACGATGCAATCTATCACGCCCCTCGACATTTCTTCTACGGCTATTCGTAGCAATTTACAAAACAAAAATTCTGCGCGTTACCTTATGCCTGATAGTGTGCTTGATTATATTGAAAGTAATATGCTCTACAATAATGGTGCTCAATAGTGTTAAAACATTTTATTTTTAGACTTAAAAAGTGACTGTATTATCAAGGGAATGTCGTCGTGTTGAATCCAATCTATTCTAAAAACTTCATATTAATTTTGGTGATGACAATCACCATATTTATTTCAGCCTGCGGCACGAATCCAGTCACAAAAAAAAGAGAATTCCAAATTGTTTCTGAATCGCAAGAAATCTCTATAGGCAAACAAAATTATGGCCCTACCCGTCAATCACAAGGCGGCGACTACATACTTGATCCAGAATTAACGGCTTACGTGCAGAGCATAGGTAATAAATTAGCGGCTGTTTCTGATCGCCAGTTACCATATGAATACGCCATTATCAATGACTCAACACCCAATGCTTGGGCCATGCCTGGTGGAAAAATTGCCTTTAACCGTGGGTTACTTTATGAATTAAATAACGAGGCTGAATTAGCAGCAGTGATGGGACATGAAATGGTGCATGCCGCAGCAAGGCACGGCGCCAAAGGCATGGAGCGCGGACTTTTTTTACAAGGTGCAATGATTGCGGTTGGGATTGGCGCACAAAACACTGACTATTCGAAGCTAATCGTTGGAGGTGCCCAAGTGGGGGCTCAACTAGTCACCAGTAAATATGGGCGTGATGCTGAGAGTGAGTCAGATTTATACGGTATGCAATACATGAAGAAAGCGGGCTACGACCCTAGCGCAGCCGTCAACCTACAAGAAACCTTTGTGCGTTTAAGTGCTGATCGAAAAAGTAATTTTATTGATGGGCTATTTGCTAGCCATCCACCTTCACCTGAACGCGTGGCTGCTAACAAAGTCACACTCGCACAAATTGGTGCCGGAGGAGATTTGGGCAAAGAAGTATATGCTCAAAAAGTAAGTAAACTTAAATCGACTCAAGCCGCCTATAAAGCTTATGATGAAGCCGTAAAAGCACTCGCTGCCAAAGATGTCGCCAAGGCTTCACTATTAGCCAAACAAGCGATTGCTGGCGAACCACGTGAAGCCCGTTTTCAGGAATTGCTAGGTGATATTGCTTTAACACAGAAAAAGCCAGAGGAAGCTCTAGCTTTTTATGATAAAGCTATCAAAATGCAGCCTGATTATTTTAAACCACATATACAAAGTGGCATTGCACTATTTAATATGGGCAAAAAAGCAGAAGCCGAGCCTTTCCTTAAACGCGCAAATGAACTACTGCCTACAGCCCCAAGTCACGCCTTACTCGGGCAAATTGCTGAAGATCGAGGTGAAACAGAATTGGCATTGCAACATTATCAAGTGGCCGCTGACTCTAACTCTGAAATTGGCAAAGAGGCGGCAACGCGTGGCGTACGGTTAGATTTACCACGTAATCCTGCAAAATATCTTCAAGCTGGCGTACAAGCAGACAATGCTGGCAATTTATTTGCCGTCGTTCAAAACAGCACCCCTATTGCTATAGGTTTGGTGCAAGTGCGTGTAGTGAAACATGACGCCAAAACAGGCCGCGCAATAACACAAAGCACTCCTTTAATGATGAGAGGTGGAATAGCATCTGGCCAGCGCAATCAAGTTGCAACAGGTCAAAAAATAAGTACCCCGCAAGAGGTGCAGTTATATCAAGTATTGGTTGAATATGCCGAGGTGATGAAGTAGGTCATTAAGTAAGCAATGGCTCTAAGAAGCTAACGTAAAATTTGCTTGGCCTTGCCAGCGCACTACGCCCAAGCAAGGGGTAGAAATACGTTCTTGCAAACTACTTAAATTATCCTCAAACATACTCATATTAGGATCAATTTCATTGGCCACCCAACCTGCAAGGTTTAGTCCACGCGCTTTAATCAGCTCAATCGTGAGAAGTGCGTGATTAATACATCCTAAGCGCATCCCTACTACTAAAATAATTGGGATGTTAAGTAGCTTGGCCAAATCAGCTAACGTTTGAGTAGCATTAAGTGGCACTAGTAACCCACCCGCCCCTTCAACAATAACCACCTCTGCTAATCTAGTTAACATTTGATAGGCATTAGCAATCACCTCCAAATCGATACTAACTCCAGCTTGTTCGGCAGCAATATGTGGTGCAATGGCGGAAATAAATCGATAAGGATTGATTGCATCTAACGTTGAAGTGACGTTGCTTACCTTCATTAATGCTGTCACATCCTCGTTGATCAACTCGTGATTTTCATTGTACTGGCATCCCGATGCCACTGGCTTCATACCAATAGTTTTAAAACCTAGCCCGACAAATTCTTTCACTAATGCACTAGCGATATAGGTTTTACCTACATTAGTATCTGTGCCGATGATGAAGTATGACTGGCTCATACAGCCTTATTTATCTCTGGCTTTAAATGTAATGGGGGATACACCATTGTCAAATCTTGCTTTTTCTTGTCCACGCCAAGCATGGCCATAGACCACTTCAAAAGTCGCAGGCAACTTTCCATCCGTTCTATATTGCTCATAGTTGCTTTCTAATTTTTGTAGAAAGCCTCGCCCTAACAAGCCGCGTGCACGCCCATCTGTAGCGTTATGTGCGCCTATGCTTTTAAGATCGCGCATCACACTTTTAACATCATCGTAGGTAAGCGTGAATCGCTCCACATCTAGCACTGGCGCACTAAATCCAGCACGCACCAAGGCATCGCCAATATCATGCATATCGATAAATCGGCTGACGCTAGTCATGCCATCTTGCCTGCCAGTTGCAACGCGCAATTCCTTCAGCGTATCTGGGCCAAAAGTGCTAAACATCAACAACCCTTCCGGTTGCATGACGCGATAAAATTCTAGTAAGGCCGCATCTAAATCATTACACCATTGAATAGCTAAATTAGACCAGACTAAATCTACACTTTTGCTAGCCAGTGGCAATGACTCAATATCGGCACACACTAGATTATGTTTCACACCACTCAACATACTTTTAATTTGGTGCATTAACCCTGTATTGTCGCTACCAACTCTTGTCTTTTGTAACATGGGTAAAGCAAAGTCGAGTGAAATCACTTGCGATTTTACAAAGCGTTTTTGCAAAGCGTGGCTTGCCGCACCTGTTCCACAACCCGCGTCCAATATAGTATGTGGGGTTAATTTTACTAAATCTAAGCGATTGAGCATTTCCTCACGTACTTGTTTCTGCAAAATTGCAGCCGCATCGTAAGTATTAGCTGCACGTCCAAAAGAAGTCCGCGCGCGCGCTTTATCAATGCGATAGCTATCTATTTCGTTAGCATTCATCACTTGAAGCTGGCTGGTTCTAAAAACTGGACGAGTGCATCTATAAACTGTTCTTGATGCGATAAAAATGGGGCATGTGAGGCACCCGCCATCACACGTAAAAAGCCTACTGGTAAATTTTGCATCATCCAATGTGCTGCTTGCACTGGCGCCAGTGAGTCTCGGTCACCATGGATAAGTAATGTTGGCTTTCTTAAATACTCGACTTC
>CAILFU010000136.1 GCA_903833595.1 uncultured Pseudomonadota bacterium | reverse complement strand
AGCGCACTATCGTTCGATTTCTTGTAGGCATAATTTAGATTCCTGGTAAAAGACAGTTATTTTTTGCAATGTTACATTGAAATGTAAGTCAATTTTCGCTATAATTCGTCAATTCTGAAACGGGAAGAGTATAAAAACTCATCCCGTTTTGCGTATCTACCATCCGTTCATGATGGACAAAGACTATAAAAAATTATTTACACCTAGTTAAAATTTTTTAACTTAGGAAAAACAAGGAGTTATCGTGTCACAAAACCTGCCCGCCATACTTGTACTTGCAGATGGAACTGTGTTTCGTGGTACATCCATTGGAGCTTCTGGTCACGCCACTTCAAGTCAGACCGTTGGTGAAGTGGTATTTAACACATCCATGACTGGCTATCAAGAAATACTGACTGACCCTTCTTATACAAAGCAAATTGTCACACTCACCTATCCGCACATTGGTAATTATGGTGTGAATATTGAAGATGTAGAGTCTGGCCAAGTGTATGCCAGTGGCTTGATTATTCGTGACTTGCCGCTGACCCGCAGTAATTTTAGAAACTCACAATCATTAAGCGAATATTTAGTGACTAATCAGGTGGTTGCTATTGCTGATATCGATACCCGTCAATTAACCCGTATATTGCGCGAAAAAGGTGCACAGACTGGCGCAATAGTTGCAGGCGAAGCAGATGAGACCAAGGCTATTGCATTGGCTATGAGTTTAATTGCTAGCTTCCCTGGCTTGTCTGGTATGGATTTAGCTAAAGTAGTGACATGCGCTAAACCTTATGAATTTACGCAAGGTGAATGGGCTTTGGGCGAAGGCTATGCTGCTGCGCCGAGCTCGAAATTCCATGTGGTTGCTTATGACTATGGCGTTAAGCGTAATATTTTACGTATGTTAGTTTCACGGGGTTGCAAAGTGACGGTATTGCCAGCACAAACTTCAGCTGCTGAAGCGCTTGCATATAAACCTGACGGTGTATTTTTATCAAATGGCCCTGGGGATCCTGCGCCATGTGATTATGCAATTGAAGCGATTAAAACGATTGTGAATGAAGGTGTACCGACTTTTGGAATTTGTTTGGGGCATCAGTTGTTAGCCTTGGCAAGCAATGCCAAAACACACAAAATGAAATTTGGGCACCATGGTGCCAACCACCCAGTACAAGATACCAAAACTAAGCGCGTTTATATTACCAGTCAAAATCATGGCTTTGCAGTTGATGCAGCAAGCTTACCTGCTAATATTAAAACTACGCATATTTCCCTGTTTGATGGAAGTTTGCAGGGGATTGCACGCACCGACAAACCTGCGTTTAGTTTTCAGGGGCACCCTGAGGCCAGCCCAGGCCCAACGGAAATGAGTTATTTATTTGATAACTTTATTAGCATGATGAAAGAAAAACAAAAGTAGCCGCAGACAAGTGCGGATAAACGCAGATGCTTAAACTTGCGTAAGTTTTAAAGTGGATTATTGATTTTTTAATGGATTTTATAGGAATAAAAACAAATAAATTTGCAATAAATGAATGCTAAAAATAGCTTTTTGCGTTCATCTGCGTTTATTTGTGGCTAAATAATTATGGCAAAACGTACAGACATTAAATCTATTCTTATTATCGGTGCAGGTCCGATTGTTATTGGTCAAGCTTGCGAATTCGATTACTCTGGT
>CAILFU010000135.1 GCA_903833595.1 uncultured Pseudomonadota bacterium | reverse complement strand
TGAAGCAATCAGTACTTACGAACAAGTGCAGACCCTGTTTAATGCCGAAAATCGGGCTTATGGCTGGGGTCGTATTGCTTACCATGCAGCGCGTAGTCACCATCCACGGGCGCTTAGTTATTATGCGCTAGCCGATGGGGTCACTTTAGATAGTGCACAGTTGGCTTGGAAAGTACGTGCAGCGTTGCGCGAACAAGATTGGCCTGCAGTGTTAAAAGCAACTTCAGTAATGTCGGCTAAACAATTAGAAGAAGGCGCCTGGCGTTATTGGAGGGCACGCGCACTCAAAGAAACCGCACAGAAAGAGCCCAGTTATGGCGCGGAAGCTAATGCCATATTTAGCAAACTTTCAACGGAGCGCCACTATTATGGATTGCTTGCCGCGGAAGAGCTTGAAAGTGTCATGAGCAACCCAGCGGTAGATTACAAAGTGAGCGAAGTAGAAGTTGCTGTGATTGCTAGTCAACCCTCGATTAAGCGTGTGCTTGAAATGCAGCGTTTAGATATGCGGTGGGAAGCAAAATCAGAATGGGTTTGGGCAACGCGAAGTTTTGATGACAAACAATTACTTGCAGCAGCAGAATATGCGCTGCGACAAAAATGGTATGACATTGCAATTAAGACAGCAGATAACACCAAGCTAACGCATAATTTTAATTTGCGTTATCCAACGCCTTACCGTGATTTATTCCGTTCTGCTGCAGATAATGTGAGTTTAGATGAGGCATGGGTGTACGGAATTACTCGTCAAGAAAGCCATTTTATGCACTTTGCAAAATCCGGCGTAGGTGCCGCAGGCCTGATGCAATTGATGCCAGCAACGGCAAAATGGGTTGCTAAGCGCATGGGTTTAAGTGGATACAACAATAGTATGATTCGTAATCTAAACACCAATATTGAATTTGGTACTTACTATATGCGCTACACTTTAGACTTAATGGGCGGTCAAACAGTCATGGCAACGGCAGGCTATAATGCAGGACCAAGCAGAGCCAAGCAATGGATGGCAACAGCGCCATTAGAGGCAGCCATTTATATTGAGACGATTCCTTTTGCTGAGACTAGAAATTACGTACAAAAAGTGATGGCCAATGCGCAAATATATGCACCACGACTGGTTGCTGAAAACAACAGTATTAAGATTCAAACTTTAAAGTCACGCCTAGGCATTATTCCAGGTACGGGTCAGCCAGCGTTGGTTGTTGAAGACACCATTGCGCTAGAATAAATACAAATAAACGCTAAGAAATTGAGGGTACCATGCTCATAAAAGAAGTCTGTATATTAGGTGGTTCAGGATTCGTCGGTAGTGCCATTGTGGCTAAATTGGCCGCGGCAGGATACAGCGTGAAGGTGTTAACGCGTCGCAGGGATAATGCCAAGCATCTGTTTTTACTACCTAAAGTACAAGTGATTGAATGCAATGTACTTGATTACCAAGCGTTAAATAGCGCCTTAAGAGGCGCAGATGCGGTGATTAATCTGCTAGGCATTTTGCATCAAGGTCGTCGTGTGAACTTCAACGCCATACACCATCAGTTGCCAGCTCAATTAGCCAAAATTTGTAAAGACCTTAACATTAAGCGCTTGGTTCATATGAGTAGTTTGCGGGCAGGAAAAAATGCACCTAGCCAATATTTACGCTCTAAAGGGGCGGGTGAGACGGCACTTGTTTCACATCTAGACGAATTGAATATCACCATCTTTAAGCCCTCTATCATTTTTGGTCGGGGCGATAGTTTTATCAACTTGTTCGCGAGCCTTGTTAAAGTATTGCCGGTAGTGATGTTAGCTAAGCCTAATGCAAAATTTCAACCGATTTGGGTAGAAGATGTGGCCAGTTGTTTTGTGGCATGTCTGGCTGACCGGGCGAGCTATGGTCAAACTTATGAATTGGCAGGGCCTAAAGTTTACACTTTCCGTGAATTGGTGCAGGCAGTTATGAATACTTTACAGGTTCAGCGCCCGATTATTGGTTTAAGCGATGGCCTGTCTTATGCACAAGCTTTTATGATGGAGATACTGCCAATTAAATTGATGTCACGTGACAACATTCGCTCGATGGAGGCCGACAGTGTGAGTGAACAAGCTTTCCCGGCGATATTTAATTTAACGCCAACGTCATTAGAAACATTGATTCCACAATACTTGGTTGATCAAACACCACGTGGTGCTTATGATCGCTTTCGGCGATCTGCCGCTAGGTAAAAGGGCAACGCGCCGTGCAAGTTTATTTAGTAGGTGGTGCTGTTCGTGATGAGTTGCTAGGCATTGCCGTCAAAGATAAAGATTTTGTTGTGGTTGGCAGTACGCCAGAAGAAATGATTGCAGCTGGGTTTAAGCCTGTTGGTAAAGACTTTCCGGTTTTTTTACATCCCAAAACGCACGATGAATATGCCCTTGCACGCACTGAGCGAAAAACCGCTAAAGGCTATAAGGGGTTTGTCGTACACGCATCACCCGAAGTGACACTCGAAGAAGATTTAGCGCGCCGTGATTTAACCATTAATGCGATTGCAAAAGACAGTACAGGCAAGTTCATAGATCCCTATAACGGCTTAGCTGACATTCAATCTAAAACCTTACGCCATGTCAGCCATGCTTTTGCTGAAGACCCTGTCAGAATTTTGCGTGCAGCAAGACTTTCAGCAAGATTTCAAGACTTTTCGCTCGCCCCAGAAACTAATCAGCTTATGCAGCAAATGGTAGCATCAGGCGAGGTCGATGCGCTAGTAGCAGAGCGTGTATGGCAAGAATTGGCAAAAGGGTTGATGGAAGATAAGCCAAGTCGTATGTTTGATGTTTTAAGGGCTTGTTGTGCGTTAAAAAAAATATTGCCGGAGTTAGATAAACTGTGGGGTGTTCCACAGTCAGCGCAATATCACCCAGAAATTGATACAGGCGTTCATGTCATGTTAGCCATTGATTATGCAGCGCGCCAAAATTATGCCTTAGCCGTGCGCTTTGCGACCCTCATGCATGATCTTGGTAAAGGGGTTACGCCTGCTGAATTGTTACCGCAGCATATTGGCCACGAAGCACGCGGTATTCATCTTGTGAAGGATGTGTGTAAGCGCTTAAGAGTGCCTAATGACTGCAAAGAACTTGCGCAGATAGTGAGTAAATTTCATGGGAAGTTGCATCAAGTATTACAGATGAAACCAAGTACTTTGCTTAGCTTTATAGTTGAACTCGATGCAATACGACAACCTGAGCGGTTTAAGGATTTTCTGCGAGCTTGTGAGGCAGACTCAAGGGGCAGAACCGGCTTAGAAAATCACGCCACACCAGCGGCAGATTTGATGCAGAAAGTATTAGCCGCAGCGATGAATGTGGACGCCGGTGCGGTAGCGAGCGCCTATGATGCGCCGGAGGAAATTAAGGCTGCGGTATTTGAGGCAAGGTTAGACGCGGTTAAAAAAACGTTGTCGCTATTATAGGATAGGGTGTTCAGTTAATTTGACAGCTGTCTTTTGAAAGCCGTTAAGATTGACTTTCTTGCCCTGAAAAAATAACGCTAGCAACTCAAGATGTTCAGCAGAAACAATGAATGGCGCCATCCCATGAAATACATGACCAACTTTTGTCGACGCATTAAAATGCTGTAGCGTTCCTGAGGCATCGGAGACGCAAATATTTTGAGGTATTGCACTGGTAAAGTAAACCTTATTCGCGGGCTTAATGGGCAATTCCACTTGCACCTCTAAAAGGTTGGCAAAATCGGCACAAGCTTTTTCTGTTAGGGTTGCTGATGTTTCTTGCCTAACATCGTCGGCTATTGGATTTGTAGCGATATCTTTAGCTAATTGAAGCGTCCCTAGAGCGTGATTCGCCGCTATAGGCGCTTTTGGAAGCGCTACTGTAGGAGGTATTTTCCCGTCTGTTGGCGGAATGAGGGAGGTTGGTTTAGCCGTCTCTTCTTGGCCAGCTAAAAAATTGGCAAACAGTAATACAGAAGTTGCCAATAGTGCGTTAATCATTATGGGTCTAAATTTTCTCTCGATAGCAAACAGCTCCTGATGCATATAGCTCATCACGGAAAGGTCCGGCGGTCGATTGATGTTGAGTAAAGATTCTGCTGGTGGTGTAGGCGCCTCTTCATCACCTGCTTCAGATGCTGGGATTGTGATTCCTAAAGCCAGTGCAACACGATTAAGGCATTGCTGCCTAATTTTAGCTGAGTAAAACAGGCTAATGTCATCAGCCTCCAAGGCCTTGACTTGATTAGTGCTTAGGCAGGTTATCTGCGCTATATCGTAAGGAAGTAAATTAAGCGCCTCACGTTTTTCTTTAAGAATGCTACCTGTAATCATCGGTCAACTCCTATACGCCAATAAGTCACTACGCGTATGCATATGAACTAGCTGAGTTATAGGTGGGCTATTCCGAGTGCTAATGCCATTAATCATGACTAATCAAATCTAAAATAAGATAGACAGCTACTAAGCCCACTAAAATCGTCAAGAAGTTAATGATCATGATATTGATGCACTATACATTTTGCCGGCTCTAATCAGCAACCGCCTACATGAGTCACTTGGCTATTGGGTTCTATCCCGAGCGCGAGTGCCACGCGTCCATAACATTGTTGTCTGGCGGCTTCCGAACTAAAAGGGCTTGTGTCGCCAGATTCTAAAGCCCTAATTTGTTGGGTAGTGAGGTAGCATAGCTCTGCCAAATCTAAGACCGTACAATTTTTCTCCACACGTTTTTGGGTAATTTGATCTGCGGGGATGATGAGTATTGTCGCTACGTCATCGCTTAATTGTTACGGCTTGGCGTTGCTTAGATATTTAAGCCACTGCGTCATTAAGTTAAGGCTTAGTAAGCCAGTAGCGTTTTCTGGCGCGCTCGTCACGTGTGTCCGTGGCATAAATGGCATATTCACAACTATCACCTTTAGCTAAAGCATCAAGGTACTTACAATAAAACATTTTTAATATGAATGATATTATCTAGTTGTATAGTAAAAATTGATTTAATTGCTATACAGACCAATCACTTAAAATCATTGGCGACTATCCTCACTGTAAGGATGCTTATACAAAAGTATAGTATTAAAAATGGGTGATAAAGCATAAAGTACTAGGATAAGTATTGACCCATGTGATGTTGCCTGGGTATAAAATTGGACCCCATATGATTTTTAGTGAGCCGCTACATGTCGTTGATGACGACGATTCTATGCGTGATGCTATCAGTGCAATTCTTGTTGATGCTGGTTATGCGGCGCAAACTTGGGCGTCTGGCACAGCCTTCTTAGGTGCGCTTAACGCAAGCACTTCTGGTGTTGTTGTGCTTGATTTGCAAATGCCGGGGCTCAATGGCTTAGCCTTAATTAACCAGCTAAACCAAGCCAAGCTCAATATACAAGTTATTTTTATAAGCGGTCACGCACAACCGCCCGATGTGATAGCGGCTTTCCATCGCGGTGCGGTTGACTTTTTGTTGAAGCCATTCACTCGATTGGCTTTATTGGAAGCGGTGGAGAAATCAGCCCTGGTTGTTAGTCAAAATAGGCTTTTAAAGCTAAATACACAGGCAGCCATGGCTAAATTCAACACATTGACGCCAAGAGAAAAAGAGATTTTTAAAAGCTTAGCGAGTGGTATGACCATTAAAGGTTTAACCATGCAGTACCAATTAGCTGAAATTACGGTGAAAGTGCATAAAGCGCAGATTATGCGTAAGTTAGAGATCGACTCTTTCCAAGATATCTTGAGATTTTCACAATCACTACCCAGTGAGTTGTTGAATCTTAGTACGGCTGATGCGTAGATTAGCGACAGCCCCAACAGCCTTATTTTATTACCCATAAAGACTTAATTTAAATGCTCATAGATACACGAACGCTGTATATTTTTACGGCTACATTGATGTTCATGGTGCCCATTGGCTTGCTGGTGAGCCTCATTCAAAATCTAAATCGGCAGATACTCATCTGGTTCAGTTTGGGTATGCTTTCAGCCGTGGCTTTTACTTTATTTGGCCTGCGTGGACAGGTTCCTGATTATATTTCTATCATTGGTGCAAATGCTCTAATCGCCTTTGTAGGTGTTGGTAGGATATTGATTTTACTGGACTGGCTTGGTACTTTAAGTCGTCGGCATTTTAAATTTTATCTTGTGTATCTCCTTGTATTTATAGCTAGCGTGACTGTGGCCGTAGTATTGCATGTGCCTGATATAGTCAGAGCGCCAGTCGTTCTTTTATTTTTAACTGGCATCTCTGCTCATCAATTATTTGTTGCATACACTTTTCTGAAAACGCCTGCTGCCACAGCGGGTTGGATGTTTTTAGTTGCGGCGATGCTGGCATTAATAGCCTATATGGTGCGCGTGGTCTCAATTTTAAGCGGTATGAACGATGCCGCGCTTCTTGCCCCTGGGGTCGATCAATTGATCGGCATGAGTCTTGTCACTATCTCTATTATTCTCGTCAATTTTGCATTTATGTATTTGGTCATGGTCGATATCAATAACCGGCTTATATCAGCTAAACATCTGCAAAGTGAACTCAAAGCGAAGATAGGTTACCGTGAACAGCAAATCAGTAAACTTGCGCAACAGGCAGGCATTAGTGGATTTTCTGCTTTTTCTGGCGCCATAGCGCATGAGTTAAATCAGCCATTAGGCGCAATGTTATTGAATCTTGACCGCCTTATTGCAAAGTTAACGAGTCATTCGGCTGATCCAAAAATATTAAACGATTTAAGTCTGATTCGACAAGATAATATGCGTGCAGCTAATCTGATTAAATCGTTACGCGCCTTGTTAAATAAAAATATGGCCACTATCGATGCGCTAGATTTAGATAGCATCGTTGATGATGCTTGTCGGTTAGCCAGATCTTCTGTTGATAAAGGCC
>CAILFU010000134.1 GCA_903833595.1 uncultured Pseudomonadota bacterium | reverse complement strand
TACTCAGCCATTGCTTGTTTAATGGCTTAGTTATTGATTGCGCATGAAGTCGGCAATCCCATATAACTGCTCAGACAGTTTAATCATTAATGGCTCATCAAACCCTTGTTGATGCATCGCCTTAATCATGCAATACATCCACTGATCACGCGCAGATTCATCAATCGCAAAAGGTAAATGCCTTTTGCGTAGCATCGGGTGACCATAGCGCTCAATATACAACTGCGGACCACCGGTCCAACCCATTAAGAACATAAACAGCTTTTCACGCGCAGAGGTTAAATCAGCGGCATGCATCGCTCGAATGGGTGCAGCCTTGGGGTCGGTGTCCATCACATCATAAAAAGCTTCGACTAAATGACGAAGTTTTTCTGCCCCGTGCGCTTCGCCCCCTAGCAATTCAAAAAATGTAGTGCTACTACTGCCCGTTTCTTCAATTTTATTTAGCATCGCCAAGACTTATTTAATATTTCACTTACAAAAGCGCCATTAATAGCGCCCAACTACCACTTTAGGATTGAACAGTGGGCTTCACCAAGCTAGCTGCTAATTTTGCACGTGCTCTAGCTTCCGCGACATCTTTACCTGTTGCCAATGCCACGCCCATACGTCGCTTAACAAACGATTCTGGTTTACCAAACAAGCGTATGTCGCTATTGGGCACGGCTAAGGCAGCCTCTACGCCATCAAATATTAAATTCTGCGTGGCATGGCCACCGTATATCACCGCGCTCGCGCCTACTTCACGTAAGCTCACATCAACCGGCAACCCTAAAATGGCTCTTGCATGTAAATCAAATTCGCTAAAGCGCTGGCTACACATGGTTACCATGCCAGTGTCATGCGGACGTGGACTCACTTCACTGAACCAGACTTTATCGCCCTTAATAAAGAGCTCTACACCAAACAAGCCCAAACCACCTAAGCTATCGGTAACGGCTTTAGCAATTCGTTTAGATTCGGCCAAGGCGCCACTTGTCATGGCCTGTGGTTGCCAGCTTTCAACGTAATCGCCTTTTACTTGCACATGGCCAATAGGCTCACAGAAGTAGGTTTGAATATCGCCAGCGGCATTTTTAGCGCGTACCGTCAGTAGGGTAATTTCATAATCAAAATCAATTTGCCCTTCTACAATCACCACACCCAGATTCACACGACCGCCCGTCGCGGCGTAATCCCAAGCGGTTTTAACTTCGCTGGCATTGGTAATGCGCGATTGCCCTTTACCAGAAGATGACATGGTCGGCTTAATAAAACAGGGGTAACCGATACCGGCATCAATCGCAGCTTGTAGATCAGCTTCGCTACGGGCAAAAGCGTATGGTGAAGTAGGTAAGTTCAATTCCTCTGCCGCTAACCTACGAATGCCTTCACGGTTCATAGTCAACTGCACTGCTTTAACGGTAGGGATGACGGTAGCAATGCCAGCGGCTTCAATATCCGCTAAGGTGTTGGTATTTAGCGCTTCAATTTCCGGCACAATTAAATGTGGCTTTTCTTGGGCAATTAAATCACGCAAGGCTTTATCATCGGTCATATCTATCGTATAAGCACGGTGTGCCACTTGATGGCCAGGTGCGTTTTTGTAGCGATCAACCGCAATGACTTCTACGCCTAAACGCTGTAAGGCAATGATGACTTCTTTACCAAGTTCGCCGCTCCCTAGTAGCATGACACGGGTAGCACTAGCGCTTAATGGGGTACCAATTTGCATGATATTTTTCCAGTTTTATATTGACTGAATCATACCATGTGGCGATTATGCCGTCATTTTTGAATGGGGGATTTTAGTTGCTTTTAGACCGAAATCTAACTGAAAATTAGTCTACTGTTTTACCGCTTATCTGATATTTATCCATACGATAGCGCATGGTCATGCGGGTAATGCCTAACTTACGCGCCGCCTCAGAGACATTATGCCGACTGTCAGCGAGTACTTTGAGCAGAATCGCTTTTTGGGCATCGTCCAACGTGGTATGGGGTTGATGAAAAACGGGTAACTCACTCGCATGTTGCATGGGCAACGCTAAATCAACACTGGTGATTTGGCCTTCATGGCTCAGCAACATAGCACGACTCACTTGGTGCCTAAGCTCACGCACATTACCCGGCCATGCATAGCTGTTGAGTATAGCCACAGCGTCTGCTGAAAATACTGGCGTAGCCAAGCCGTAACGCCGTGCCGTTAG
>CAILFU010000133.1 GCA_903833595.1 uncultured Pseudomonadota bacterium | reverse complement strand
TATTAATAATTGCAGTCAGCAAAACTTTGCTGACTGCAATAATCTATTAGCACATGTGTTGACCACCATTGATAGCAATATTGGCGCCCGTAATGAAGGCCGCGTCGTCTGAAGCTAGATAAGACACTAATTTTGCAATCTCTTCTGGCTTACCTAAGCGGCCAACCGGAATCCCTGAAACAATCTGATCGCGTACTTCTTGCTTGATCGCCATGACCATCTCTGTCCCAATATAACCCGGTGAAATAGTGTTAACCGTAATGCCTTTAGCGGCAGTTTCTTGAGCCACTGCTTTGGTAAAACCATGCATACCCGCTTTTGCTGCAGAGTAGTTTGCTTGACCAAACTGGCCTTTTTGGCCATTGATAGACGACATATTAATGACTCGGCCCCAACCTGCCGCCAACATATCATCTATCACTTGGCGCGTAACATTAAACACGCTATTAAGATTGATGTTCAGCACGTCCATCCAGTTTTCTAGCGGCATTTTTTTAAACATACCATCTTTAGTAATACCTGCATTATTAACAAGCACGCTTACAGGACCTACGTCAGCTTTAACTTTAGCAATCATTGCTACGCATGATTCAAAATTTGAAACATCACCCATCGCAATATGCATATCTCTACCTGCTGCACGTTCAGCGACTAGCCATGCTTGAGCTTTTTCTTCTTCTGGTGCAATGTAATTTGCAACCACAGTAAAACCATCAGCAGCTAACTGCCTACAAATGCAACTGCCAATACCACCTGTACCACCCGTTACCAATGCAATACGTTTACTCATGCTTTTCCCCTTGATCGATATATTCAGTTAAGTGCTTTTATTCCAAAAATTGCCTATCTTTCAACAGCGAGTGCCACACCCATGCCGCCACCAATACAAAGAGAAGTCAGGCCTTTTTTGGCATCTCTACGTAACATTTCGTGCAACAACGTGACCAGTACACGAGCGCCACTGGCACCGATTGGGTGTCCAATAGCAATCGCGCCACCGTTCACGTTAACCTTTGTTGTATCCCAAGCTAAATCTCGATTAACCGCAATCGCTTGTGCT
Source organism: uncultured Pseudomonadota bacterium (assembly GCA_903833595.1). Classification (GTDB taxonomy): domain Bacteria; phylum Pseudomonadota; class Gammaproteobacteria; order Burkholderiales; family Methylophilaceae; genus Methylotenera. The sequence continues at coordinate 5,523 of CAILFU010000133.1, read as the reverse complement.
GCAAAAGCCTCGTTAATTTCTAATAAATCTAAATCCTTAACACCCCAGCCTGCAATTTCAAGACAACGTTTGCTGGCAGATATCGGACCAACCCCCATAATGCTAGGGTCAATACCTGTAGATGCGTAAGCTTTAATGCTAGCAAGTGGTTTTAGTCCAAGCGCCTTGGCTTTAGTTGCTGACATGAGCATGACCATCGCTGCGCCATCATTAATACCAGAAGCATTGCCGGCTGTGACGGTACCTTCTTTATCAAATGCGGGGCGTAGACCAGAAAGCATCTCAAGGGTGGTGCCGTGTCGTGGATATTCATCGGCATCAACGACAGTATCGCCTTTTTTACTTTTAATGGTATAGGGTACGATTTCATCGGAAAATTTGCCCGCTTTTTGTGCAGCTTCGGCTTTATTTTGAGAGGCGCAAGCAAATTCATCTTGTTCTTGGCGGCTGATACCATATTTCTTTGCGACATTTTCAGCTGTGACGCCCATGTGGTAGTCGTTATAGACGTCCCATAGACCATCGACAATCATACTGTCAACTAACTTGCCATCACCCATGCGTAAGCCGTTACGCGAACCATTTAATACGTGAGGTGATGAACTCATGCTTTCTTGGCCACCTGCAATGACAATTTCAGCATCGCCGCTTTTAATAGCTTGCGCACCCAACATCACTGCTTTAAGGCTAGACCCACACACCATATTAATAGTCAGTGCGGGGACTTCTTTAGGTAAGCCTGCTTTAATGACAGACTGGCGAGCAGGGTTTTGTCCTACACCAGCGGTTAATACCTGTCCTAAAATTACCTCGTCTATTTGGTCGCCTGATACGCCGGTACTTTCAAGCAAGCTGCGTATAACTGTTGCACCTAAATCTGCGGCGGATACATTATTAAATGCGCCGCCAAACTTTCCTACGGCAGTTCTTTTTGCTGCAACAATCACTACGCTTTCCATAATTATTCCCTTAGATTTTCTAAATTGGTTTTTTACGAAATTATATCTACTACGTTACAGTCAGATTTATACCATAGTAATTTTTATTAGTCTAATGTTTTATGTCTTATATAAGACATAAGATTTTAAATGAAGTAAATATTGGAATTATTGTGAGTGTTTGTAATTGCCGCCAAAGAACTCCATCATCATAAAGTCTTCTAGACCGGCATTATCTTCAGGGCGAGCGGATTGGACGACAACACGGGCTAAGCGTTGTGAATCCCAATTAAAATCGCCTTGATAATGCTGCCGTATCAGCCAAATCATTTTTCTAATCATGATCAGCCTCACATCTTGTCCCGTGACCGCCTCAACTTCAAATGACTCGCGTCTAGCATTGCTATAGTCATTGGTCCAACCTCGAAATGAAAAAGCAGCATGTCGAGTGCTTAAGCTAGTAATTTCAAATATGCCATTGGTGCCATTTTTAAAATTGTTTTTAATTCTTTCTTCTCGCACCTGCTCGGCAGTAGGGCCAATTTCTCGCGCAACCGCTTCGGCATTTTGTTTGGCCGCATCCACCTCTGATGCTTGCCGTTGCGCACGTCTGGCGTTCACATAAGCCATCATGTCAACGGGCTGGTCTTTTGCTGGCACAACTTCATGACTAGGCGCTGGCGTGGCAATCACATCTGGCACACTAAAAGATGGCTTGGCATTTGTATTAGATTTTTGCGTAATCACTTTTGGTTTAACTTTTACTGGTTTGGGTAAGGGCTTTTCTGGTTCTGGTAGCGGTTCTATGACTTGGGGGTGGACTGGTGGCGCTAGACTCACCTCCATTGTGGTTGGCAATGCTAATGAACTTTTATCGAACTGAAGATGTGGCAAGGCTAAAAATAAAACCAGCGCGTGCACCAATAGTGAAAAGATAATCGCAATGAATGTATTGCGATTAATGTGTATGCGAATCAACACATTCCGACTATGCCATCGCGATGGCGATTTCAGCAGAAATTCTTCGAAACTATGATGGGCGGATTGATTAATTTCCATAGCCCATTAATAACCCATATCTGTCCAAATCTTCTCTAAGCGCTTGATAGAGATTGGAAATGGCGTTTTGAGTTCTTGTGCAAATAATGAAACACGTAATTCTTCTATTAACCAACGGTAGTCCTGCAATGGCTGTGGAATATCAACATGCGCTTGATAAAGCGCACTCATTTTATCTTGCCATTTTTGCCACAGCAACCCTACACTTGCTGCGCTCTTACCGTCACGATCTGGGTTAGCAGGCTGTTTCTCAATACGTAATCGTAGCGCTTTTAAGTAGCGCGGCACATGTTGTAATTGCTCCCATGGCGTTTGACTAAAGCAGTTTTTATAAACGAGTAAGCTTATTTGCTGCTCTAAATCACGCTTTAATCGATTAACTGTCGCCGGCATTTTTGCTTGTTGCGCTGTGAGCAATTGATATTCTGTGGCAATGCTTTGTGCTTGCCTCGCCACAGCCTGACTCACCGCTGGTAAACGTGTTCTCGCGCGGGCTTTTAACTTCATAAAATCAGCATTGGAGCGTGGTAAGTCATCTTCACCAATAAAAGCTCGGTCTGAAATGGTGATGATTAAATCTTCACGCAAATCTTCAGGCGACATAACGTTACGCAAAATGAGTGCGTACTGATTAAAGTTAGGTAAACTTTTCTCTAGTTGCTTTATTTGTTCTTTAAGCTCAAAACGCATCAATCGGCATACGCCTTTTCGATGGTTAATGGTCGCATCCGTCTCGGTATCAAACAACTTAACGGAAATACTGTCTTTATCATCTTCTAGTGCAGGGTAGCCAGTAATTTTTCGACCATCACGCTCAAAACTAAGTGTTGTTGGTAAATCACCAAAATCCCATTGCTTTAGACCGGTTTTTTCAATATCTGGAGAAGTGTTTCTGAAAGTCAGTTGTGCGGCAGAACCCAACTGTTTTTTTAGCGCATTCCAATCACGCCCCATGGCTAATTCGCGCCCCGCATCATCTACGATACTAAAATTCATCAGCAAATGTGCGGGGGTTTCTTCAGTCCAATCTTCTACCGAAATTTTTAAGGTGGTCACGCGCTGAATATGTCCCGCTAATACTGACTTAATTAAGCCTTCACCAACGTGGGCTTGCTCTAGAAATACCGTGACAAACTCTGACACCGGTACGCATACGCGGCGGAAAGACTTTGGTAAAGCTTTAATCAGATAAGTCAGTTTTTCACGCAGCATACCCGGCACTAGCCATTCAGTTTGTGCATAATTAAGTTGATTTAACAAAGCTAATGGGACTGTAGCCGTGACCCCGTCGAGAATGTGCCCAGGTTCAAACCGATATTTAAGCGGAATCTCAACACCATCAAGAAACATTTTTTCAGGAAACTGCACAGCGGTAATCGCATCGGCACCATGGCGCATTAAATCATCACGTGTCAGATACAAAAGTTTGGGATTAACTTTTTCTGCACCTTCTCGCCACTTTTCAAATGTTGCGGCCTGAAAAATATCAGCGGGTATCTTGCTGTCATAAAATGCAAATAATTGATGTTCATCGACCAGTACATCTTGGCGGCGTGCTTTGTGTTCTAATTCTTCCACTTCGGCAATTAGACGTTCATTTGCCGTAAAAAATGGTGCTCTAGTATCAAAATCACCATTTGCTAAGGCTTCACGAATAAATATCTCACGAGATTGTTTAGGGTCAATCGGCCCGTAATGCACGCGACGCTTAGGGATGATGGTTAAGCCGTACAAAGAAACGCGTTCCCAAGCGTTCACCATGCCCATTTTTCTATCCCAACGCGGGTCTGAATATTGGCTTTCGGTTAACCCTCGCGCTAGCGGCTCTATCCAATCGGGTTCAATCTTTGCAACGCATCGTGCATAGAGTTTGGTGGTATCGACCAATTCTGCCGCAATCACCCATTTCGGACGCGTTTTTTTAAGTGCAGAACCAGGCGCTACAAAAAAACGAATGCCCCGCGCGCCGGCGTATGAATCATTATCGCCATCTTTAAAGCCAATGTTACCGAGCAAGCCTGCCAATAGAGCTTTATGAATCTGATCAAAGTTGGCTTCTTTATCATTCGCCTTAAAATCCATCTCATCGGTAATTTGTTTAATTTGCCCATGTAGCTCACGCCATTCTTTTAAACGTAAGAAGGATAGAAAATTACTGTGACACTGGTTTAATAAATCTTTATTGGACTTTTTAGTTTTCAGCGCATTGTCAAAGAAGTCCCACAGCTTGAGATAGCTCATAAAATCTGAGCCTTCTCCCGCAAACTTAGCATGTGCATTGTCTGCAGCTTCGCGTTTATCCATGGGTCTTTCGCGCGGATCTTGTATACTCAATACGCTGGCAATAATCAATATTTCAGTCAGGCATCTTTCACGTTTGGCAGCTAAAATCATACGCCCTACGCGTGGGTCTAATGGCAGTTTGGCAAGTTTTAAGCCAATTTCAGTGATTTGACGTCGACTATCTACCGCACCGAGTTCTTGCAATAACTGATAGCCATCAGTGATTAATCGACTGCTGGGTGCTTCAATAAATGGAAAGTCATTAATATCGCCCAAACGTAAGGCAGCCATACGTAATATGACGCTGGCAAGTGAGCTGCGTAAAATCTCTGGCTCGGTAAACTCTGGACGACCATCAAAGTCTTGCTCGGAATACAATCTTACGCAAATACCGCTAGATACACGACCACAGCGCCCCGCACGTTGCTTAGCCGCAGCTTGGCTAATTTTTTCTATCTGTAACTGTTCAACTTTGGCACGTGTGCTATATCGGTTCATCCTTGCCAGCCCAGCATCAATCACATATTTGATGCCTGGAACGGTGAGTGAAGTTTCTGCCACATTGGTGGCCAATACGATACGGCGAGTGGAATGGCTCTTGAATATTTTCTGCTGATCTTCAATACTTAAACGCGCGAAGAGGGGCAACACTTCAATATGTTTAAGTTTGGTTGAACGGCCTTGATATTTACGAAGATGCTCCGCTGTATCGCGAATTTCACGCTCCCCCGGTAAAAATACTAAAATATCGCCATCACCTTGCCGTAACAAATCATCTGCGGCGTCTAATATGGCCTCTTCAATGGCCTCTTCTTCGTCATCTTCCTCTAGCCAGCGTGCTTCAGTTTTAGCTTTGCGTGCAATACCAAAAATCGTGTCGTCTTCTAAATCAAACTGAGCGTTATTAGCCTCTGCTGTCGTCTGTGCACGAAAACCCGCTTTACCTAATGGGCGATAACGAATTTCGACGGGATAAGTACGACCAGAAACCTCAATGACAGGTGCGTTGTTAAAGTGTGCTGAAAATCGATTAGCATCTATCGTGGCTGAGGTGACGATGATTTTTAAATCTGGGCGCTTGGGTAATAATTGCTTGAGGTACCCCAACAGAAAATCGATATTTAAGCTACGTTCGTGCGCTTCATCAATAATAATGGTGTCATAAGCGTTAAGAAATTTATCACCTTGGGTTTCCGCCAGTAAAATGCCATCAGTCATCAGCTTGATATAAGTGGATTCTGTC
>CAILFU010000132.1 GCA_903833595.1 uncultured Pseudomonadota bacterium | reverse complement strand
GGTACAGGCTTGGGTTTAAGCATCGTCAAAGAAATTGTTGAGTTGCATCACGGTAATGTTACTATCGACAGTGTATTTGGCAAGGGCACTACGCTCACTATCTGGCTACCCCTTGCTATTGAACCCTTAGCTAGCCTTCAGTAACGACGACTATAGGACAGTCCTCATGAGTATTAAGCAACGTTTAAATTTATTGATTGTGATGTTAGCCTTGGGGTTGGCCAGTTTGATTGGTTTTTATACCAATGAAATGGAAGAAGTCTACACCTCAGCCAATTACAGTAATGTCAATATTGTGCCTTCTATGCTACTCATCGATGATGCCGTGGCTAACTTTGGGCGCTTACGCGTCAGAATTTATCGCTTGGCATTAAACCCCGATAATGCATTGGATGAGGGGATGCGGCAAGCCATTAGCGAATCTGCCATTAAGTTAAAACAAGCCTTGAGTGGTTACGAAAAATACGTTGACAGTGAACAAGACCGATTTTTACTGGTGAATGATCAGGTGTTGATGAATGAGTACTTGCACAAAGTGGACGAAATACTACAAGCCTCTCACCTGAAGTTGCATGATGATGTCTTATTAGCCCTTACCCAAAACGCCATGCCGATTGCCGAGCGACTCAACACCGCACTTGATCAGCATATGGACTATAACCAAAAGCTAGGTTTGGCCGCAGCAGCAGAAGGCGCTAAGGTTAAGACAACCGCTTTGTGGGTGCTATGGGGCCTTGGTGGTCTCATTATTCTTTTTGTATTTGGCTTTATTTATTATGTGTCAAAACAAATTATTCAAGGCATGAAGCAAAGCACCAATATCATGCAAAAAATTGCCACGGGTGATTTAAGCACTAAAATTAACGTGACTGGGGATGATGAAACGCAAGCCATGCTCAGTAGTATGGTGGAGATGCAAAGTAGCTTGTTAGCAGTGATTGGCGAGTTTGAACGCGTTGTTGCCGCGGCTTCAAAACAAGGCGACTTTAGTATTAAATTAGAAGTTGCCGGTAAAACTGGTTTTATTAAAAGCCTGGCTGAGCAACTAAATGCCCTGTCTGACGTATCAGAAAACGGCCTCAAAGACGTAACACGTTTAGCCAATGCAGTGGCCTCTGGTGACTTAAGTCAAACCATTAGCCGTGACTACCCAGGCTTATTTGGTGAAATGTCCACCGCGCTACTGAGCATGCAAGATGCCAGCCTAGAGCTAGAAGACAGGCGTTGGGCCAAAGAAAATCTGACCGCCATACTAACGGCAGTACAACCCGTGCGTACCTTACACGCTTTTGGTGATGAATTGTTTAAGCAGTTTTGCCCCATGTTAAATGCAGCGCAGGCCATTTTATACGTAGACGTCGAGTTGGCCGATGGCACTCACCAACTTCAGCCAGTGGCGGCTTATGGTCGTGCCTTAAAAGATATCAGCTACGCACAAAGTGAAGGGTTGGTCGGGCAGTGTGCACGTAATAAGTCACCACTCTTACTAGACGACTCTAGTGGCAGTGTATTGCGTTTGAGTACTGGTTTGATGGATGTGGCGCCACGACAAATATTACTTATTCCGTTACACAATGAAGGGGTTGCGATTGGTGTCATTGAACTGGCTTTAATGAGTGCGCCTACGCCACGCCAATGTTTAATTAAAAACGATATCCCGATATTATTATCGCCAGTGTTAGAAGTGTTGCGTCGCAGTCTGTTTGCTGAACGTTTGGTGGTAGAAATTAAAGGCCAAGCCAGTGAATTGGAAGCGCAAGCTGAAGAGTTAGACAATGCACGCGTGATGGCTGAAGAAGGCTCACGCTTAAAATCAGATTTCTTGGCCAATATGAGCCATGAGATACGCACGCCGATGAATGGCATTATCGGGATGGCGCACTTAGTGCTCAATACCGACATGACGACACGCCAACGCGAATACATGAAGAAAATTCAGCTGTCAGGCCAGCATTTATTGCGCATTATCAATGATATTTTAGACATCTCTAAAATTGAAGCAGGCAAGTTGTCATTAGAAAATAGCTCGTTCGAGTTGGAATCGACCCTAGCCAATGTGGTGAATTTGATTGGTGAAAAAGCCAGCGAAAAAGGCTTGGAATTAGTGCTTGATATTGCCAAAGATGTGCCGGTTGATTTGGTAGGTGATTCTTTACGCTTGGGTCAGGTACTGATTAATTATGCCAACAATGCGCTTAAATTTACCGAAAAAGGCGAGATTGATATTGTGGTGCGCTTGCTTGAAAAAACCGAGCATGATGCACTCATCCATTTCTCTGTCAAAGATACCGGGATAGGCATAAGTGCTGAGCAAATCAAACATTTATTCACGGCTTTTACCCAAGCCGATACCACCACTACACGTAAGTATGGCGGCACTGGCCTAGGCTTAGCCATCTCTAAACAATTGGCTGAGATGATGGGCGGTGCTGTCGGTGTAGACAGTGTAGAAGGACAGGGTAGTACGTTCTGGTTTACCGCCCGTTTCGCGTTTGGTCATGCTGAAAGACCTGAGCTGTTACCGTCGCCTGACTTACGTGGGCGTCGTGTGTTAGTGGTTGATGATAATGAAAATGCACGCTTAGTGATGGATGAAATGCTCACCAGTATGACCTTTGATGTGGCGTTGGTAAGTTCAGGCGCGGAGGCCGTGCAGGAAGTCGCTAACGCTGAACGTAACCATACCCCTTATGACATCATTTTTATGGATTGGCACATGCCAGACATGAATGGCGTAGAGGCCAGTCGGCATATTCAGGCCTTGCCGTTGGCTAAGCCACCACGGGTCATCTTGGTCACAGCTTACGGGCGTGAAGAGGTATTTCACCAAGCCGAAGATGCGGGTATTCATGACGTGTTGATTAAACCGGTCAATGCCTCGATGTTGTTTGATACGGCTATGCGCGCATTGCAGAATGACTCACTTGAAATAGAAACTGACTTAGCAGAAATTTCAGACATTTATACGCAGATTAAAACCATTGCTGGCGCACGTATTTTATTGGTTGAAGACAATGAAATTAACCAAGAAGTGGCTTTAGACATGTTACGTCAAGCAGGCTTTAGGGTCGACCTAGCCGAGCACGGCGAGATTGCATTGACACTACTTAAAGCCAATCAATACGATTTAGTGCTGATGGACATGCAAATGCCGGTGATGGATGGCTTAGCGGCTACCACGAATATACGCAGTCAGCCCCGTTTGGCTAACCTGCCCGTAGTGGCCATGACCGCCAATGCGCTCGCAGCTGATAGGCAACGGTGTATGGATGTGGGTATGAACGACTTTATTCCTAAACCGATTGAGCCAGATTTCCTGTGGGCCACCTTACTTAAATGGATACCAGTGCGCCAACCCGCATCGCCTAGCAAACCTAAAAGTAAAGCTAAAAAATCACCATCCCCTACCGATGCTACCGACTTTGACATTGCCGGTATTAACGCCGCACCGGCGTTAACGCGCATGATGGGCAATGTGACACTGTATGAGGCTAGCTTGCGTAAGTTCTGCACGCAACAAGCTGATATGCCGGCGACTTGTCGTAACGCACTGACGGCTAAAGATACCACCACGGCAAAGCGCGCAGCGCACACCTTAAAAGGCGTGGCTGCCAGCATAGG
>CAILFU010000131.1 GCA_903833595.1 uncultured Pseudomonadota bacterium | reverse complement strand
TAGCGACTTGCTGAGCAGGCAAGTTAGCATTGAGCTGTACCGGCGCTTGCACACTTGTAGGCATGGCTATTTCTTTAGTGGTGAGTTCTTTAAGCTTAAATTCTTTTACATCCTCTAACGCTACATTAGCTTTCGTAGCACCCTCTGCTGAAGATGGCTTATTCGTCATGCTCGTTAACATCATCTCTGTGCTACGATTTTTATCGCTATGACTGTCATCTGCTTGGCTTTCTACGATTTCATTTTCTGGCAACGCTGAAGCAGACTGCGTATTAGCCTGCACACTTGTATTAGCGATTGGCATAGCCGCCAAAGCGGTTAAGTCAATCTGGCCAGCCTCTACTAGGTTGAGATTAATGTTTTCAGGCAGCGTATCATCTACCGCATCTTTTTCTGCGGCACCCGCTTTAGATTTAGGCTTAGCTTGCTCTGTAGACGTTTTGCTGACATTGCCTGTTGGTTTAGCTGTGCCGCTATTTTGGCTAGCATTAGGCGTTTGAGTATTACTTGCTTTCATTCTTTTCGTTTGCTGCGCCTCAGCCTGACTGTCTGCTTTCACTTGCTTTGACAGCATCATCTGGAATGGCGATATTTTTTCCACGGGACTCGCTGAATTAACGCCCGCATGATTTTCTATTTTTTTGGGTGATACTACTTGGGATAATTGTAATGATAAATTTTGCATGTGATTAAATTCCAAAAATTAACTAAAGCCCGCTCAAATGTTGTTGATATGTGGATGCTATAAATTTTTAGGCCGACTGATGCGCATCGCAAACTCATCCATCATTTTCTGGTCTTTCTTTTGCTCTACTTGAAGTTCACGTTTATCTGACCGCTGTAACAACACATCGTAAGACAGTTTTTTTCGCTGACTTTCTTGCCACAATTGCTGATGCACTTTTACTTGTTGATTGGCCGTATCTAGTACATTCTGCTGACCAGCGATTGCCTGATCTAACTTGCCAAAAAAGTTCTGAAAGTTTTGATAGGCCTCAGCACCCATCCCTTCTTCTAAAATTTTGTTCAGATTTTTTTCATAGTCTTGCCTATACTCTAGCAACATGTCTTGCTTAGCTTTGGCTTCACTGGCCACCTTCATCGCATTCGCTAAAGCTTCGGTAGCCATATCCACTTCTTTAGCAGAAATTTCTTGTAGCATTTTTAATACATTGCTTGATTGTGTCGCCATGTTGCCTCTACCTAGTGTTAAGTGCTATACCAAACCATCTAATACATGCGCCAAATGCTGAATGCTCTCATCCACGCCTGACCGCTCTGAAATACCTTGCTGTAAAAAAGTTTCAATGCTGTCATGTCTAGCAATGGCCTGATCTAATACCGCATCACTGCCTGACTCATACGCACCCACATTAATCAAATCAACACTGCGCATATAACGTGAGTTAAGTTGTTTAAGCTTGCGTGCAAGCTTTTGATGCTCTGGGCTGGTAATGTTATGCATCGCACGACTGATGGATTGCTCAATATCAATCGCTGGGTAATGGCCACTCTCAGCTAAGGTCCGGCTTAATACGATATGGCCATCCAAAATAGCGCGAGCGGCATCTGCAATAGGATCTTGCTGATCATCGCCTTCAGTCAGCACAGTATAAAAAGCCGTAATAGAGCCCTCTCCACGCTTACCGTTACCTACTCGCTCTACCAAGGCCGGTAATTTAGCAAATACTGAGGGTGGATAACCTTTAGTAGCAGGTGGCTCACCAATGGCCAGTGCAATTTCACGTTGCGCCATGGCAAAACGTGTTAATGAATCCATGATTAGCAGTACATTTTTACCTTGATTACGGAAGTTTTCGGCAATGGTTGTCGCATAATTTGCCCCTTGTAATCGCATCAGTGCGGGCGCATCGGCCGGCGCTGCAACCACGACAGAGCGCGCCAAACCTTCATGGCCAAGTATCTGTTCAATAAATTCTTGAACTTCACGACCCCGCTCACCAATCAGGCCCACCACAATCACATCTGCCGTGGTATAGCGCGCCATCATCCCTAACAGCACACTTTTACCAACGCCTGAACCAGCAAATAAACCCATACGCTGACCACGACCCACCGTGAGCATACTGTTAATTGCACGCACCCCTACATCCAACACTTCCTCAATCGGCGCACGCATTAAGGGGTTCATCGGCCGAGCATTTAAAGGCGCACTATGTTCGGCAACAATATCACCCAAACCATCAAGCGGATTACCAGCACCATCTACCACACGGCCTAATAACACGTCACCTACTGGTAGGTGACGCGTACGATCAGCTACTCTTCGACGAGGGGGTTGGCTATGGTGGGGTTTAGGTAACGATTTAGCTACTTCTAAGGCAAACACCTTAGCGCCTGGAATAACACCATCGACACTGCTTTGTGGCATAAGTAACATGCGATCGCCATCAAACCCAACGACTTCGGCTTCTACCCGTCGTCCCTCCGTTAAGGGCACATAACAGGCACTGCCGATTTGTAATTTAATGCCTACCGCTTCCATGACTAAACCAGTTAGTTTGGTAATACGCCCTGCCACTTCTAAAGGCTCAACAATACGCAGAATTTCCTTACAATCACGCATGTGATTGTGCCAACGTTGCTGATGTACATTTTTAACGGCAATATTAGGCTGAGCTGTGTCTGACGGATTAAGTGTATTCGATGATGACTCTGCTTGTTGAGATGTCACAGAAGATGGATCAAGCGTGGGTAGTTCTATGCCTTGCGTATTGAATGAAGGCAAATTCATGGTAGCAACCAATCATTATTCTGTGCCAAGGCATCGCTAATCCTATTCCAACGCACGGCATTAGTTGCATCAATCTGATTGGCGCCAGTTTCAACAATACAACCGCCGCGTTGAACATTCATATCTTCTAGTATCTGCCATTGTTGACTCGCAATTTCTTCAGGCAAGTATTCACGAAGGATTTGCGCATCTTCATGATGCACGAGTATTCTGGCTGGTTTTTGCACATAGGGTAGGTAATGAATCGCATCCATCACCACTGGCAACACCGCTTTTTCATCAATATTGAGTTTCACTTTCAACATAGATTTTGCAATGTCTAAGGCTAATGACAATGTCTCTTCGGCAATCTGCTCATCTGACTTTTCAAGCGCATCACGGAATGAATGCATGAGGTTCATAAAATTCTGCTGTTCTTCTTTAGCATATTCTCTGGCCTTGGCCATGCCCACTGCAAAGCCTTCTTGCATGCCTTTGTTATAAGCGTCCTTACTTGCCGCATCAAAAATCTGTGACAATTTTTCTGAAGCAACATCATCCTCTTTCTTCTTCGGCCTAGTGGCGCTAATGCTTTGGTCGCCATAAGCAAAGGATGACATCTCCCATCGTTCATAGGCTGTTTGTTGCTCTTTAGGAATAATCATAGTCATTCGTACTTACTGAACAGCATTAAACATATTGATCACCGCTACCCTTGCCAGCCAATTGTATTTGACCTTCATCAGCCAGTCTGCGGACAATTTGTAAGATTTGTTTTTGTTGCTCTTCCACCTCTGAAAGCTTAACGGGGCCTTTAGATTCCAAATCTTCTTTCATCATTTCTGCAGCACGAGAAGACATATTCTTAAATATTTTCTCGCGCATTTCTTCGGTAGTGCCTTTAAGTGCCACGATGAGCATTTCAGATTGAATTTCTCTCAACAACACTTGGATACCCTTATCATCAATATCCATGATGGCATCGAAGACAAACATCTCATCCACAATTTTTTGCGCCATATCGCTGTCGTAGCTTTTTAAGCTTTCCATCACGGCAGCTTCATTATCGCCACTCATATAGTTAATGATATCGGCAGCCACTTTAATGCCACCCATAGATTGTTTTTTAAGGCTTTCATTACCGTTAAGCAATTTGGCCATCACTTCATTGAGTTCACGTAGCGCAATCGGTTTAACGCCATCTAGTGTTGCAATACGCAACATCACGTCTTGACGCAACTCTGCAGGAAAGTATGAAATAATTTCAGACGCTTGGTCTGGTTCTAAATGAACAAGAATCGTCGCAACAATCTGTGGGTGCTCATTCTTAATAAATTCAGATACGGTAGGGGCATCCATCCATTTAAGGCTTTCAATACCACTTGCATCGGGTGATTGTAAAATCCGACTGAGCAGGCTAGATGCTTTATCTTCACCTAAGGCTTTATTCAATACTGAGCGAATATATTCATCAGAATCTACGCCAAAATCGCTACTTTGTTCAGCTTCATCTAAAAATTTGCTGACCACGGTTTCAACCTGATCTTGACCCACTGACTTTAAAGTAGACATGGCTGTACCCAGCTTTTGGACTTCTTTTGGGCTGAGAAACTTCATCACTTCTGCAGCTTCATCTTCACCCAGCGCAAGCATTAAAATTGCGCTACTCATTACGCCATCATTACTCATGTTTGCTACTCATTTCCATTGGTCCAATTGGCTACAACGTTCGCAACCATTCTAGGGTTTTGTTTTGCCATTTGCTTGGCGGCTTCTATACTTCTGACGCGTGGACCGGACAGCTGTGATTGCTCGCCAGTAAGATTAACGACTGAATTATCACCGCCTTGTGCAGTCAATAATTTAGGTTGTAACGTGGTCAATTTACGCAACATCGGGCTTAAAGCGCGCTTGTAAATAACTAACAACACCACAATGCCCACGATAAAGCGTAATGCATCTTTAGCGTACTCTATCGTTTCTGGATTTTTCCAAAGCGGCACTACTGGCACCACTTCTGCTGGCTCACTCGCAAATGAACTATTCACTACGGTCAGTGAATCGCCGCGTTCTTTATTAAAGCCCATTGCCTGCATGGCTAAATCATTGAT
>CAILFU010000130.1 GCA_903833595.1 uncultured Pseudomonadota bacterium | reverse complement strand
TTTTTGTGCAACTAATGCCGTGCCGGCCTGATAGCTGTAACTGTTCAGCAAGCCACTGCTGAGGGTAACCGTAGCGCCTGAAACTGAGCTGACCTTAGCGTATTCGTACTTACCCGCATTAATGGCGCTTGCAGCGCCATAACTCGCGGTGTTAGTGGTGGTGTTAATCGTGGCATCCTGCATTTGCATAATCAATACTAAGTCGTTAGTGGCCAGTTGCGTAGCGCTGCCGGTTGAGGTGCCCACCACAATGCTGGTGGCGCCCACAGACAGGTTTTGTGTGATTGGGTAATAAGTGTTGATAACACCAGAAATAGCGCCACTATTACAACTAGCGGTGATAGGCACCGCCGCCACTTCTTTAAAAGCTAAAATTGCGGTAACACCGGCATCAGTACCGGCGGCACTCATTCTATTCACTACAGCACCTGATAGACCGGCAGTCGGCATAATTTTGTAAGCGGAAGATTGAGAGCTATCGGCACCATTGGTGTTGGCATACTGGCCAGACCCGGCAGTTGACCAACCAGCTGTTTGTATGCCCCAACTGTTATTGTCTGTTGAAGCCCAATTGGCAAAGACTAGCGCACCGTTGGTAAGTGTTGTGATACCGGCAATACTGACATCTGTAGAGGTATTTGTAAACGTAGCTAGATTTTGTGTAACGTCTATTGCCCAAGTGTTACTGCTTATAGTGGGGCGAAATACATGCATAGACACCGTAGTAGCGGTATTAGCGGAAAATGACACGCTGGGGTTGGCAGACCAAGTACCGTTATACCGTGCCCAAAATATTCTTCGTGTCGTGTTCGTTATGCCGTTCGCGGTTTCTGCTGTCCAAGTTTGTCCGCCAGTATTAGAAATCGCTATAGTATTAGAGGTGTCTCGTGAGTTTGCAACGAGAATAATTAAATCGCCTGCTTGCGTGCCCCCTGCGGGTGTAACCGCAACGGTAGATGAACCAAGACTACCCCCATCAGACGGGTTTGAAGAAGAGCCTTGATAGGATATTGCCGCTTGTGCTTGGTTTGAAGTAAGTAAAAAAAATGACACCGTCAGCAGCAACAGCAAGGCCAGTACCCGATTAAGGGGCGCTTGAACAAGCTGCTGTACTACTGATTCTTGGGTGCGCATATTGACTGCTATTTAACTCATAGGTGTTTCATACTGCTGGCGTAGGGGCAGTGCCCCACCAAAAATATTGGAGGAGCACCAACGTGCGGCGGGGCGCCGCCCCTACATTTTCATACAGTTATCATTGGCAAGCACAATGCCTACCAGACATTAAACCGCTTTAACTGCGTGGGCGAAACTTTAGCCTACGTTATACTTGCTAGTTAACCAGTTGCCAAGCCTGTATATGTCTGAGATACGCCTGCAGCACCATCGCCATATACAAATGTACATGTGGTTCCTGCTGTGGTTAATGCAGAGTCGGTCGCAATATATAAAGTTCCAGCTACTGTTGTTCCAGGTACTGCCCCAACGGTAAATGATTGGGTAGGCAATAATAGAGTCCCAATGAGTGAACATTTTGAAGTTGCTGAAGCAGCTAGCATTGGTGTGCATTTACCTGTAGTTAATACATTGTTCATAACAGCACAACCAGCATAATTTATTGCACTAGCAGAACTTAATCCACCAGCTATGCCTTGTGCGGCTGCCGTAGTCGCATTGCTTCTTAAATCAATAAACTTTGGTATAGCAGTGGCTGCCAAAATTCCCAAAATTACAATCACTACGACCAATTCGATCAGGGTAAAGCCTTGTTGAGTATTACGCATTTCGTTCTCCTAGTTTAAAAAAAGTACATCTAAATTAAATATAAATTACTGACAAGTTGAAGTCAGTGCCGTGCTTGCCACCACTGGGGCCACGATAGAACCTGCGGCAAAAGTTGCGGCAGTGTAAGTGAATTGACAGGTACCAGCTGTTGCACCAGGCACAATAATAGTAAGTGTGTTACCAGCCGCTACGCCACCACCTGTTAATGTGAAATCAACCGGACTGACAGTGCTTAATCCTGCCGCTGTGACAATGCCGATTAAATCCGCTGTCGGATACTGGTTGACCACTGGCACATTGACGCCTTCCATACTGATATTTACAGCAGCAACGTTAGTTGTACATGGGATTGCTTGCGCTAAACATTGCGCATGTGCCAATGCAGCGGCTGAACGAACAGCGCCCAATGCACCATTGAGTTTAGCAATACGTGCTCGCACTTGCATGTCAGTAAAGCGCGGTAAGGCTGTGGCCGCTAAAATACCAAGAATGATGATGACCACCACCAACTCAATTAAAGTGAAGCCTGATTGCTGTTTTTTCATTTGTTCATACTCCTCAATATCATTTCAAATATTTACTGCCATACATATTGACTGATAGGCACTAATGTAATGCCGGCAATATAGGGTGTTTTATACCCCGGTTTAATTTCAGTTTCACCATATAATATTTTTGCAGTGTATTTCACCGTAAAATCATTAACTACCGCTGGCACAAAATAGTGGCGCTGACCGACGATATAGACCACTTGCTGCTTCGTTGTGTCATAAAACCAGTTGCCACGCTTTAACCCTGCAATATTAGTGCCATCAAATTCACCTAAATAATTGTCTGGTTTTTGTGCCAGTAAATTAATGGGGTTACGCTGGGCGAGGGCGGGTATTTCAGCGTTACGATCTGCCATCATTAAGCTTGCCGCGCCCATCCACAAGCCACTTTTAATCATAGTCGCGGTATATTCCATATTTGCTTTTTCCGCTTGCCCTTGATACCAAAACAATCGATCCAATGAAAAAGTTGCTAAAAGTGCCACAATAATGACTACGATTACCAGCTCTAATAAGGTGAAACCTAGCGCTTTAGGCGATTTCACCTGATTTGATAATCGACATATTTGACAATTTCTTGACACTATTAACCTTTGTGCAATGCTACTTTGCCTAAATCCCATATTGGCAAGAAAATACCTAAGGCTAAAATCAATACCATCACCCCTAAAAATACAATCAAAATAGGCTCAATTTGCGCACCTAAGGTTTTAATTTCATATTCCACATCACGCTGATACATATCAGCGACTTCTTGCATCAAGTCATCTAGCGCACCCGATTCTTCGCCTACCGCAATCATCTGCAACACAATCGGGTTAAACACACCGGTATTGGTTGCGGTGCGTAATATGCTCTCGCCACGCTCTACGCCTTCGCGCATTTGCTCAATTTTTTGAGCGATATAATCATTATCGGCAGTTTGTGCCACTAACTTTAATCCATTGACTATCGGCACCCCACTTTTGTTCGCTAAAGCGAAGCTTCTGGCGAATCTTGCCATCGTGGCTTTGTGAATAATCTTGCCGGCAATAGGGGTATTTAATTTAAATTTATCCCAGTTGTATTTACCAATACCGGTAGCGGTATATGACCGGAAAAGCAATGCAGCAGCGATACAGCCCACAATCAGAAACGGCCAAGCAGCGACCATAAAGTTAGAAAAAGCCAACAGCACTTGCGTCATGAGTGGTAGTTCAGCACCAAATCCAGCAAATACTTTGGCAAAAGCAGGAATTACAAAAAGATTTACGATTACAATCGCAACGCCCATAGCTGAAACGACAAAAATCGGGTAGCGCAGGGCGGATTTAATTTGATCGCGCATAAAACGCTCAAACTCCAGATGCTCAAATAGGCGCAAAAATACCGCTTCTAACATACCCGTTGTTTCACCGACGCGCACCATGTTGATATAAAAGCTTGAAAACACTTGAGGATGCTGTGCTAATGCGGCTGAGAACTCACGGCCACTGCCCAAACTCTCACGAATTTCTTCTACCACCTTGGCAAAGGCCTGATTGCTGGTGGATGCTTTTAGGCCATTCAACGCATTCATAATAGGAATGCCCGCCTTAAGCAAGGTGTACATTTGCCGACTAAACAGCATGACATCGATGGTTTCTATTTTTTCTTCAAACAAATTGATTGAAGTACTTTTTGAGCGGGTAGGGTTAGACCGTGATTGAATGTCGATAGGGGTGATGTTGAGATTCAACAGCTGATTAGCTAAGGCATTAGTGTCTGCGCCCTCTAGGACGCCCTGGACCAGCACGCCCTTACTATCACGACCTTTATAGGCAAAAAATGGCATGATTTACCTTGGCCTATTCTTCAAATTGATTGCTGATGCGCATCGCTTCAGAAATAGTGGTGCGCTTTTCTATCACTAAATCAACAGCGCTTTTACGTATGGTTTTGCCTGCCATACGTTGACGAGCAAGCTTGATAAAGTGATTAGGGTCTTGATGGCTGGCGCCATCAATTAATTCATTATCCATCTCAAGCAACTCATACACGCCTACTCGCCCTTGGTAGCCAGTGCCGTTACACACCGTACACCCTTTACCTCGAACATACTTGTGCTGTGCCACTTTGTCGCCAAGTTCAAATTGTAGCCATGCTTGTTCAAAGGCTTCTGGGCTATAGGCCTCCGCACAATGATCACAGACTAAGCGCACTAATCGTTGAGCAACAACCGCCAACACCGACATGGCCACCATATAACGAGGAACCCCCATATCGATCATTCGTATTGGCGTGCTAACGGCATCGTTGGTATGTAAGGTAGAAAGCACTAAGTGACCGGTCATCGCCGCTCTTAAGCCTATCTGTGCGGTCTCTTGGTCACGCATTTCACCGACTAAGATAATGTCCGGGTCTTGTCGTAAAGCAGATCGTAAAACACGGGAAAAGCTTAAATCAATCTTGTCGTTCACTTGTACTTGGTTAATACCCGATAAGCGATACTCAACCGGGTCTTCTACCGTGATAATTTTATTAGCATTGGAGTTTAATTCACTCAATGCCGAGTACAGCGTGGTTGTTTTACCGCTACCTGTAGGACCTGTGACCAACACCATACCACCAGGTCGGTGAATGAGCTTACGAAAGCGCACCAGCATATCAGGCGGCATGCCGAGTTTTTCTAATGAAAAGTCACTGTCATTTTGTATTAATAAACGCATGACGACTGATTCGCCATACTGTGTAGGCAT
>CAILFU010000129.1 GCA_903833595.1 uncultured Pseudomonadota bacterium | reverse complement strand
TCTAGATGGCGCGATGTATTAACACGTATGCAGGCAGATGGAATAGAATAATTTAAAGTAAGGAATTGATATGTCACTTATTAAACAACTTTGGTTAGCGATTATTTTTATACTCACCTTGGCGGCGGGTGGTAGCTTTATTTTAAGCACCCTATCAAGTAAAAATTATCTTGAAGAGCAATTGCAGATGAAGAATATCGATAATGCGACTTCTCTCGCACTATCCATGTCGCAAATGCAAAAAGACCCTATCACCCTAGACTTGCTGATATCTGCTCAATTTGACGCTGGCCACTATCGCTATATTGGCCTGATTGACCCTAGCGGCAAAGCCATCAGCGAACGCGTTAATGCTAATAGCAAAACGAAAGCCCCCACATGGTTTATTAAACTTGTGCCCATTCAAGCGCAAGTGGGGGTTGCTGATATTCAAGATGGATGGACACAGTATGGTTCAATCACATTAGAAAGTGACCCTAACTTTGCTTACGATAAACTTTGGGATTCAACGATACAAGTCGCATTATTAACCTTACTGATTGGCTTACTGGCCTGCTACGCTGGTAGCAAACTTTTAAGAAAAATTATCAGCCCGTTAGATGATGTTGTGAATCAGGCAACGGCCATTGGTGAAAATAGATTCATTGCCATTGACGTGCCAAAAACCACAGAATTTAAAGCGGTTGTTAGTGCTATGAATGCCCTGTCAAATCGCATTAAAAAAACCGTGGCTGAAGAATCTGCCCGACTAGAACAATTGCGCTTTAAGGCTAATTTTGACCCCATTACCGGGCTGATGAATCATGATTACTTCATGAATAGAGTGGATGCCAGCATCAGTCATGAAGAAACGTTTAGTGAAGGGCTTTTGGTGGTTTCCAGATTATCTAATCTAGCGGCCATTGACCAAGCCTTGGGCCATCAAGCCACCAATACTTTACTAAGAAGAATTGGCGATACTTTAGACAACCAATGTAAAGCACACCCTTCCCTGTATGCTGGGCGGTTAAGTGGTACTGATTTTTCTGTGTTCTCAAATCGGCCGGTTGATGCCTACATACTTGGCAATGAAATCAAGAGTTTGCTAGCCACCATTAGCCATACTGACCAAGCAGAAATAAGTGCCAACTTTTTAACAGTGGCGATTAATATCTCTAAATCAGATGCCGGAGGCAATTTAAGTTCTGCCATTGATGCCACTGAAAAATTAATCACTTTTATCGATACGCTACTTGATAACATTGACACCAACAATACGCTGCATGTGATTGATCATAGTGACCTGACGAAATTCAGTAATAATGACCAAGCCGAATGGTTGCGTTTAATCAGCTCTGCTTTAGTTAGCAAGAGAATCAAGCTAGAGCAATACCCTGTGATCAATCAAAAAGGTGAGTTGATTCATAACGAGAGCCCTGTTCGACTTCAATTAGAGCCCGATGGCAAATGGTATGCCGCAGGCGAATTTATTACTTGGGCCACCCAGCTTAACTTAATGAGCAGTATCGACGAGATGGTATTAGAAACGGCGATTGATTTACTCAACAAGGGCTCTGAACCGATTGGTCTCAACGTCTCGTCTGAGGCTATTTGCAATCCACATTTTATTAAAAAAACAGTCCAACTCATCCAACAAAACTTGGGCATTGCTAACCGCCTGTACTTTGAAATTCCAGAAAAAAGTGCGTTTGATCACTTAGTGGAATTCCGAAATTTCTGTAGTCAGCTAAAAGCCTTAGGTAGCAAAATTGGCATTGAACACGTGGGCTCAAGAATATCCCGCTTAGGTGAGTTACACGACGTGGGCTTAGACTACATCAAGATCGATGTGTCTATCATTCGCGACATTGATACAAACGAAGCTAACAAAACGCTATTGAGAGGGCTGTGCATGATTGCCCGCTCTATTGGCATTATTACGATTGCTGAGGGCGTACAAACCGAGGGCGAGTCGGCCTCATTAAAACTCATTGGGGTGGATGGTATGACAGGACCGGGGATTAGACGCTAGCAAATAGAAACTGGCCAGGAACTAATGGAAGCTTGATTAATGCTTGTAATTATTATTGAGCATCAATGCCAGTTGCAACCTGTCTTTTGCACCTAAGCGCTCAAATGTATGTGCTAAATGGGCTTTGACCGTGCGCTCAGTGATGCTCAGCACCCTAGCAATTTCTTTGTTACTTAAGCCTTTAGCAGCCTCCATTGCCACTTCTTTTTCACGTTTGGTGAGCTTAGCTAACAACCCTTCTACGTACTCAGGCTGATTGCCAATTCGGCTGGTAGAGACCTCTATCAGGCGCTGCAAAAGGTCTTGCCCCAGCCATAGCCCACCATGACTAATCACGGATTTTATCTCTTTTAAAACTGCCGGCGCCATGTAGGCGTGACAGTACCCCATGGCACCTAAACTTAATGCTTGAACTGACTCTGCCTGATTGGGCATATTAGCCAAGACCACAACTTTTGCCCCTACATAGTCTTTTACAATGAGCG
>CAILFU010000128.1 GCA_903833595.1 uncultured Pseudomonadota bacterium | reverse complement strand
TACACCTTCAAAAAATTGTGGGCTGATCTCGGTGGTAAGTTTTCTGGTCAGCTAAAAATACAAGATAAACCTGCGACTGCCGTGAAAGTTGTTGAGCAGCTATCAAGCCCACTGAGTGATGTCATCCGAGAAATGAATAAGTGGAGTAATAATTTAATGGCACGGCAACTGCTGCTCACCATTGCCGCTGAAAAAATATCAACCCCCGCCACCGAAGCTAACGGCGCAATCGCCATTAAAAACTGGCTGACCAGTAAATCATTTAAGGGTGATAACGCTAAGCTTGACGAATTAGTGATTGAAAACGGCTCGGGTTTATCTCGCACTGAGCGTATTAGCGCTACGCTTTTATCGCAAATACTAGTGAGCGCCTACTATAGTCCCGTGATGCCTGAATTCATCAGCTCACTGCCTATTTTGGCATTAGATGGCACGGTCATGAAACGCTTAAAAGATAGTCCAGTGGCACATCATGCCCATTTAAAAACAGGCTCTTTAGAGGGCGTCAGTGCTATTGCGGGTTATATATTAGACAAGCAAAACAAACGTCAGGTACTTGTGATGATCGTCAATCATGAAAAATCTGGCGCCAGCAAAGCCGCGCAAGATGCGCTTATAGAGTGGGTTTATAGCCAACCCTGATACGTTAATCACTGATTGCCGACTATATAAGCCAAGCCAGTTTGCGGTATCATATCGCTTTAAATAATTAAACGAATTAACTCATCGAGGTTTAGCGCATGAAACTACTTAATCTTATGCTGGCATGTGCGTGTGCAATTACGCTTAATGCTTGCAAAGCCGAATCAAACAAATCAACACAGGAAAAACCAGCAATGACACAAAACACCATTACCGCATTACAAAAAATTGACACCCAAGTAGGTACAGGCCGTGAAGCAGAGGCAGGCTTTAATGTCACGGTGCATTACACAGGTTGGCTATACGACGAAGCGGCAGAAGGTCATAAAGGCAAAAAATTTGATAGCAGCTTAGACCGCAAGCAACCTTTTAACTTCTTTTTAGGCGGTGGCCAAGTGATTCAAGGTTGGGATGAAGGCTTTGCGGGTATGAAAATTGGCGGCAAACGCACACTCGTGATTCCATCAGAAATGGGTTACGGCGCACGCGGTGCAGGTGGTGTGATTCCGCCAAATGCAGCATTGATTTTTGATGTTGAATTATTAGACGTTAAATAAATGAAGTGGTGGGGCGATTTTTTAATCGTCCCCACAGGGGATATATATGCACGTAAGCATTAAATGGATAGACGGTGTCAGTTTTGTCGGCGAATCTGAATCTGGTCATGCCGTCGTATTAGATGGGGCACCAGAAAATGGTGGTCGCAATATTGGTATGCGCCCAATGGAAATGTTACTAGTTGGCATGGGTGGTTGCACTTCGTTTGATGTGGTTGCTATATTAAAAAAGGCAAGACAGCCCATTACCGCTTGTGTAGCTGAAATTGATGCCACTCGCGCCGATGAAATCCCTAAAGTGTTCACTAAAATTCATGTGCATTTTGTGGTGACTGGCGATAATTTAAATGAAGTTCAAGTAGAACGCGCTGTTAAATTATCTGCAGAAAAATATTGCTCAGCTTCTATCATGCTCAGCAAAAGTGTAGAAATCACCCATGATTTTGAAATTAGGCCTACATCGGCAGCTTAAAACCACCACAAAAGTAAACTATTAGCGCCATAAACTGCCGTAACAATACTGAGGGCAATATGCATATATTTCTTTGGCTAGTTAAGGCAAGCTAGTCTAAAATTACACCTCCATTGCACTATTAATTACATTCCGGATTTTACTTATGCCAGTTTATCGTTCACGCACCACCACACACGGCCGCAATATGGCAGGCGCTCGCGCATTATGGCGCGCCACAGGGATGAAAGATGGCGATTTTGATAAACCCATTATTGCGGTTTGCAACTCGTTTACACAATTTGTACCCGGCCATGTTCACTTAAAAGATTTAGGTCAATTGGTAGCCCGAGAAATTGAACGTGCTGGCGGTGTGGCAAAAGAATTCAATACCATTGCGGTAGATGACGGCATTGCCATGGGCCATGGCGGCATGTTGTATAGCTTACCAAGCCGCGATTTAATTGCTGACAGCGTGGAATACATGGTGAATGCGCATTGCGCTGATGCCATGGTGTGCATTTCAAATTGTGACAAAATTACCCCAGGTATGCTAATGGCTGCCTTGCGTTTAAATATTCCAGTAGTCTTCGTTTCTGGTGGCCCCATGGAAGCGGGCAAAGTCAATTGGCAAGGCGAGGAAATGAAACTCGACTTAGTCGATGCGATGGTTGCCGCCGCAGACAGTAAAGTCAGTGATGAAAAAGCAGAAGCCATTGAACGTTCAGCTTGCCCTACTTGCGGCTCTTGTTCTGGCATGTTTACCGCAAATTCAATGAACTGTTTAACTGAAGCACTTGGCTTAAGCTTGCCAGGCAATGGTTCTGCGCTTGCCACGCATGGTGCACGTAAAGAGTTATTCTTAAAAGCAGGTCGTTTAATTGTAGAACTCGCAAAACGGCACTATGAGCAAGATGATTACAGCGTATTGCCGCGTAGCATTGCCAATATCAAAGCATTTGAAAACGCCATGAGTTTAGATGTCTCCATGGGTGGTTCAACCAATACCGTATTGCATTTGCTCGCTGCCGCGCATGAAGCCGAAGTGGATTTCACCATGGCAGATATTGACCGCATTTCGCGCAAAGTACCATGCTTAAGTAAAGTAGCCCCTGCTACGCAAAAATATCATATGGAAGACGTGCACCATGCAGGTGGCGTCATGGGTATATTGGGTGAGTTGGATCGTGCGGGCGTGTTACACCGTGATACGCCTACCGTGCATAGTGCAAGCTTGGGTGATGCCTTAGATAAATGGGACATTATGGTCACGACCGACGAAGAAGTGAAAAAATTCTTCCGCGCCGCACCTGGTGGCATTACCACCACCATCGCCTTTTCACAAAGCATGCTTTACCCCACCTTAGATGATGATCGTGCTGAAGGCTGTATTCGCGATAAAGTCCATGCATATTCTCAAGATGGCGGCTTAGCTGTGCTGTACGGCAACATTGCTATAGATGGCTGTATTGTTAAAACCGCTGGCGTAGATGACAGTATTTTAAAATTCACCGGTCGTGCGCGTATTTTTGAAAGCCAAGATGCGACAGTAGAAGCTATTCTTGCCGATCAAATCGTCGCTGGCGATGTGGTGGTCATTCGCTACGAAGGTCCACGTGGTGGCCCAGGTATGCAAGAAATGTTATACCCCACCTCTTACTTAAAATCTAAAGAGTTAGGCAAAGTATGTGCCTTACTCACAGATGGTCGCTTTTCTGGTGGCACCTCTGGTTTAAGTATTGGTCATGCTTCACCCGAAGCGGCTGAAGGTGGCGCCATTGGTTTGGTTGAAGAAGGCGATACGATTGAAATCGACATTCCAAATCGCACCATCCACTTAGCTATTAGCGATGCAGAAATGACCGCGCGTCGTACAAAAATGAATGCCAAAGGTAAGGATGCTTGGAAGCCAGTCAACCGCCAACGTGTGGTTTCGCCAGCCTTGCGCGCTTATGCGGCCATGAGCACCAGTGCTGCGCGTGGCGCGGTACGTGACGTGTCTCAAATTGAAAAATAAAGTGAGTATAAAAATAATATGAATACAGAAACTTTAGAAGCTAGCCCAGTAGAGACTTCTCCGCTTAAAACGACTAAACGTTTAAAGCTTCATGCCCATGTCATGCAAACACAAGATGAAAATGGCATGCAATATCTTGAGGTGGACAATCCACTGGCCCACGCAAAAATCGCCCTACAAGGTGCGCATGTAGTGGGCTGGCAACCTAAATTTTTAGCCCATCCTGTATTGTGGTTATCGAGCAATGCGCGCTTTGTAAAAGGCCGCTCAATACGTGGTGGCGTGCCCATCTGTTGGCCTTGGTTTGGTGCACATCCTACCGACAGTACTTTTTGCCCACACGGCTTTGCGCGCGTTATTCCTTGGCGGGTGATAGACATTGATGCAACGCCTACCGGCGCCACACGCATCATATTAGAAATGGTAGAAACGCCAGAGGCGAAACGCCAGCTTTCTTACCCCTATAAACTCAAAGTCACCATTACCGTAGGTCGACGTTTACGCGTGGATATGGCAACCACCAACAATGCCGACCACCCGTTTGTCATTGGTGAGGCGTTTCACACTTATTTAAATATTAGTGATATTGCCAATATAAAAATTACCGGTTTGCAAGATTGTGTGTATGCCGACAAGATACAAAAATACCAACGCCAAGTAGAACACAATGCAATCACTTTTGATGGCGAGTTCGATCGCGTGTTTATTAACCACAGCTCAGATTGCACAGTGCATGACAGCGGCTACAATCGCTTAATTCATGTGCAAAAATCAGGCAGTGACACCACTGTCGTTTGGAGTCCAGGCCCTGAAAAAGCATCCCAAATGGCAGATATGGGTGAACCTGATGAATGGCGAAAAACCATCTGTGTCGAAACGACTAATGCACTAGAAAATATGGTGGTGATTAACCCAGGACGCACGCATATCATCAGCGCGGAGTATGTAGTCGAGACGCTTTAATGCCTAATGCATTAAAGCAAGAAACCAGCCCTTATCTTCTGCAGCATGCAGACAACCCCGTGCAATGGTATCCATGGGGTGAAGAAGCGCTTGATTTAGCGCGCAATCAAAACAAGCCCATACTACTTTCAATCGGCTATTCAGCGTGTCACTGGTGCCACGTCATGGCGCATGAATCTTTTGAAGATGCCGCAACAGCAGCGTTAATGAATGCGCACTTTATCAATATTAAAGTAGACCGTGAAGAACGCCCAGATATTGACCAAATATACCAAACCGCACACAGCATGCTATCTAAGGCGAGTGGTGGTTGGCCACTCACGGTGTTTTTAACGCCCGACCAAGAGCCCTATTTTACCGGTACTTATTTTCCTAAAACAGCACGCTATCAGCTACCGGGTTTTGCCGACTTAATCCCACGCGTAGCGGCTTATTATCATGAACGCAAAGCCGATGTTGCCAGCCAAAATGAGCAACTCAAAGAAGCTTTAAAAAGAACCATCCCCATTGCTAACCATATCGTCACGGCAGATGAAGCTAGCCTGACACTGGGGTTTCAACAACTACACGATAGTTTTGATTTTGAAAATGGTGGCTTTGGTACTGCCCCTAAATTTCCTAACCCTGCTGACATTACACTGCTGTTGCATCAAGCTCGCGCAGGCAATCAAGTTGCAAAAGCAATGGCATTGCAAATGTTAAGTGCCATGGCAAGTGGGGGTATTTACGACCAAATCGGTGGTGGTTTTTGTCGCTACAGTGTGGATGAGCGCTGGAATATTCCTCACTTTGAAAAAATGCTGTACGACAATGGGCAGTTATTATTTTTGTATGCCGATGGTTGGCAGATGAGCCAAAATACTGACGATAAAGCCCTCTATAGCAAGGTTGTAGAAGAAACCATCACCTGGTTGCAACGTGAAATGCTATCGCCCAATGGCGCGATTTATTCATCACTAGATGCAGATTCACTCGACACACATGGGCATAGTGAAGAAGGTGCGTTTTATGTATGGCAATTAAACGAAATTAAAGCCTTACTCTCACCAGCGGAATTTGTTGTCGCCACACGCTGCTTAGGCTTTGACCGCGCCGCAAATTTTGAAGGTCAAGCTTGGCATGCCTACCTCGCCATCATGCCTGATGAAGAAGATCAAGCATTACTCAATAGCGCCAAAGCAAAGTTATTTTCCGCACGAGAACATCGTATCCGCCCCGGGTTAGACGACAAAATACTGACCGCTTGGAATGCCTTAGCCATCAAAGGCTTAGCCCGTTCTGGCGCTGTATTTAACCGACCGGACTGGATAAAGATCGCACAACATGCAGTAGATTTTATTCATCAACATTTGTGGGTTAAAAATTCAACCGGCAAGTATCAACTATTGGCCACCGCTAAAGATGGCAAGGTGCACCTGAATGCCTATTTAGATGATTATGCATTTTTGTTAGATGCCCTCATCGAACTCATGCAGACGGAGTACAGAAGTACCGATATGCAGTTTGCCGAAGACATTGCAGAAGCCCTACTGGAAAATTTTGAAGCTGAGGATGGGGGGTTTTATTTCACCTCACATCAACATGAGCAATTAATTCACCGACCTAAGTCAGCTTATGACAACGCAACACCCAATGGCAATGGTATTGCCGCAGTGGCATTGCAACGATTAGGCCATATTTTGGGTGAGCCACGCTATTTGCAAATAGCAGAACGTGCCTTACAAGCATTTGATACTTTAATTAAACGCAACCCTGCGGGCTGTGCCAGTTTAAGCCATGCCTTGAATGAATATCTAACACCGCCCACGCTAGTCATTGTGCGTGGCCAGGCTAATAACTTAAGCCAATGGCGCCGTGAAATAGGGCAACATTACTACCCACACCACATTTTTTTCTATTTAGATGAAGCCATCACCAGCTTACCCAATGCCTTGCAAAGGCCATTACCAGAAAATCTAGCGAATGATGTCAACGCATGGATATGTAAAGGCGTTGTATGTTCACAAGGCATGAATCATCTACCCAGTTTGTTAAGTCATATTTAGTGTGTGGGAATG
This sequence comes from uncultured Pseudomonadota bacterium, assembly GCA_903833595.1. Classification (GTDB taxonomy): domain Bacteria; phylum Pseudomonadota; class Gammaproteobacteria; order Burkholderiales; family Methylophilaceae; genus Methylotenera. The sequence goes on along the minus strand of CAILFU010000128.1, from coordinate 16,272 downwards.
ATGCTACGTGCTTGTTACGGGCGGTAATTGTAGGTATCATTACTAGCTGTAAGGAATAAAAAATTAATGATGAAGTATAAACTCAAGGAGATAACATGAAAGCATTATTGTTAGCAATCGTAGCAGCTAGTTCTATGTTAGTTACCGCTCAAGTAAATGCCGCGGATGCATCAGCATTAGCACAAAAAAGCGGTTGCTTAGCTTGTCACAGTATTGATAAAAAAGTATTAGGCCCAGCCTATAAAGATGTTGCTGCAAAATACAAAGGCGATAAAACTGCTGAAGCTAAATTAGTAGCAAAAGTTAAAGCCGGTGGTAGTGGTGTTTGGGGTCCTATGCCTATGCCGGCAAACAGCCCACAAGTTAAAGATGCAGACATCACAGCAATTGTACAGTGGATCTTGTCACTATAATTTAGTGATAGTCTAATAAAAAAAGCCAGCTTATAAGCTGGCTTTTTTATTGGTACCCAACAATCTACAGCAGTATTATTGGTTTAACTTGCTGTGATGCATCGAGTAAACAAAGTAAATCACCACGCCGATTAAAATCCACACCCCAAAGCGCATCCAAGTCACCGCGGGTAAAAAGGTCATGAGCGCGCCACAAGAGAATATGCCTAACGACGGGATTAATGGGTTCCATGGGTTTTTGAAAGGACGTTTAAGATGGGGTTGGCGTTTACGCAACACAATCACCCCAACACACACCATAATAAAACTCGCTAGCGTGCCAATATTCACGGTTTCTGCCAGTTCACCTAGTGGAATAAACCCTGCTACGATTGAGACCACCGCGCCACACATCAGAATGATTTTTGTCGGCGTTTGACGGTCAGGATTTACTTGCGAAAATATTGGTGAAATCAAACCATCACGGCTCATGGCAAACAGTATGCGGGTTAATCCGTAGAGTAAGACCAACAACACGGTAATGAGGCCCGCTAATACGCCTGTCGCCACCAAGGTAGAGGCCCAAGTGTAGCCTATCTTAGTTAAGGCAAACGCTACTGGGGATGACACATTTAATTCATTGTAAGGCACAATGCCGGTCAGCAGGGCCGATACGATAATGTAGATAACAGTACAAAATGAAAGCGATGCAATGAGGCCTATCGGCAAATCACGTTGTGGGTTTTTGGCTTCTTCTGCCGCTGTTGAAACCGCATCAAAACCAAAGTAAGCAAAAAACACCAAAGAGGCACCGGCTAACACGCCAATATTTTTGCCATTTTCTAGCGTACTAAACCAGCCATAAGGCATAAAGGGATGCCAGTTATTGCTATTAAGATGCATAGACGCTAAGACAATAAAAATAGCAATCGTGGTGAGTTTGATAACCACGATAATGTTATTAAACCGCGCGCTCTCTTTAACGCCTATCATCAATAAAATAGTCAGCACCCAAATAATGGCGAATGCGGGTAGGTTAATCAGCCCACCCATCATTGGCGCTTTTGTTAGCGCTTCAGGCAGTGCCATGTTGAAATTAGTTAAAGTGTTAATGAAATAGCCAGACCAACCATTGGCCACCGCCGCCGCCCCTACGCCGTATTCAAGCAATAGAATCCAGCCCATCACCCAAGCAATAAATTCGCCAAAAGCCACATAGCTATAACCGTAAGCACTACCAGAACCACCCACAGAGGCGGCAAGTTCCGCATAAGAAAGTGCGGCAAAGGCAGAGGCCACCCCAGCAATAATAAAGGATAACACCACCGCAGGGCCAGACTGTGTCGCGGCGGCAATACCAGTCAATACAAATATCCCCGTGCCAATGGCGCAACCTATGCCTAACAGCGCTAAATCAAATGCGGTGAGGCATTTTTTTAAGCCACTATTGGAGTGATCTACAATCGCTTTAGTACGCAGTAACTTTCTGTGCATTGCTTTTCCCCATCATTATTTTTGTTAGCTTATCAGCATACTAGCGAATTAAATCTATTCACGCTACTTTAGTCATTAAAAGCGTAGCCATGAAATGCCTAGCTATTAAACATCGCTTTTAATACGTCTATCATGTAGCCATGGTCTAGCACACCTGCACTTTCACGCAGGCTATGCATGGCCCACATGGGCGAACCTACATCGACACTCGCCACGCCTAAATTAGCTGCCACAAGCGGGCCTATGGTGCTGCCACAACCTAAGTCGGTACGGTGTGCATATTGCTGGTAAGGCACACCGGCCGTTTCACACAGCGTCATAAAGCGTGCGGCGCTTTCTGCATTGGTAGCATAGCGTTGGTTGGCATTGGTTTTAATCACAGGCCCTTTATTCACTAATACATGATGACATGGCTCGTAGGCGGAGGGGTGGTTAGGATGATACGCATGCGCCATATCCGCACTGATAAAAAAGCTATTCGCCAGCGCACGCAGCCGCGCCTCAGAATCTAATTGTTGGCTACTAGCAATGCGATTCACCACATCATTTAAAAAGCTACCACTCGCCCCCGTTGTGCTTTCACTGCCCACTTCTTCATGATCAAACAAGGCGCATATGCACGTTGCCTCAGGTTTATCGGTTGCCAGTAAGGCGGTTAGAGCGGCATGACAAGAGGCTAAATTATCTAACTGGCTATTGGCGATAAATTCTTGATTGGCGCCCCAAAAACAACCTTTTTGCGTATCAAACACGTTCAGCTCAAAACTTAAAATATCTTTTACTTCCGCATGAATGGCTTGCGCAAGATGGCTTAAAAATTGTTGCTCGGCCTCAACCCCTGTTTGAGTTTCACCAAAAATCAGGGGTAGTTCAGTTTGTTTATTCAGCAGCAAGCCTTTGTCATTTACCTCACGGTTCATGTGTATGGCTAGGTTAGGTAAGCGCATGAGGGCATCATCAAATTTCACTAAGCGCATTTCAAAACCATTCGCTGTGCGTACACTCAGGCGCCCTGCTACGCTTAGGTCGCGGTCAGTAAAGCTGGCTAAAATGGGCCCGCCATATACTTCAACGCCAATGCGTACTAAACCATCAGTCGCATAAGCGGCATGGGGTTTAAGGCGTAAGCCAGGCGAATCAGTATGGGCGCCCACCATACGAAAACCCGCTTCAGTAAGGGCTTGTTTGCCTAGGGTAAATGCGATGATTGAAGCACCACCGCGCACCACGTAATAGCGCTCCCCTGCTTTGAGTTGCCACGCTTGGCTTTCCGTTAGCGGCTTAAAGCCCTCTTTCAGTAAACGCTGGGCGACAGTATCGACCACGTGCCAAGGGCTAGGGCTGGCATCAATAAAGTTAAGTAAGGCTTGGGCTTGTTGTTTTGGCTGGGTTTGACTGAGCATGTTAGTGGTGAATTCTTATGAATGACTGGGTTAGATGATTTAAATTTTATCATACCAGAAAACATCTCCCATCTAGGCTATGGCCTAGTATGTTTAAAAAGCGGATGGTGTAAAAAAACAAAAAGGGAGCTTTTGGCTCCCTTTTTGTTAGTGCATCTAGCTTAACGCTAAATGATTAGCACTCATCATTTACTCATCTGGATCTATATATTCTTTAGGTAACAGATGGGCAATCCCTTTGTGGCAGTCAATACAGGTTTTACCTTCTACTTTTGCTTGCGCATGCATTTTTTGTGCTTTAGGTTTCTGTTTTTTAGCTTCCATCGCATCAAAATTATGGCAGTTTCTGCATTCACGTGAGCCAGAAGCCTTCATGCGTTTCCACTCTGAGGTCGCCATTTCCATACGATGCGCTTCAAATTTCTCTGGCGTATCTACCCAACCTATAATTTTTTCATAAACTTCTCGGCTGGCACTAATCTTACGCATCATTTTATGCGTCCAGTCTTTAGGCACATGGCAATCAGAACAAATCGCGCGTACACCGGTACGGTTTTTAAAGTGAATAGTTTCTTGGTATTCCACATACACGTTGTCACGCATTTCATGGCAACCAATACAGAACTCTAGCTTATTGGTTTGTTCAAGCGCAGTGTTAAATCCACCCCAGAACACAATCCCGGAGACAAAGCCAACCAAGAGCAGGCTTAGCAGTGAGTACTTAACACTTGGCCGTCTTAATGTTGCCCATAATTTTTTCATGATTTTTCCTCAATTTAACAACAAACAATGCATACACACTCTGAAAACTTAACAATAACGAGGCGGAATTCAGCCTCGCTATTTTTTAAAAGCACTTCACAACTTATTAGAAGCTATAGATATAAGCCGCCCCGATGGATTGCACCTTGTACACTGGCGCTTTCTCATTAGTTGGCATCACCCCTGTAGGCGTGCTACCTGCTTGCAATGCTTCATAGAACCAGTTTGAAGAGGTCATACGTTGATACATATAGCCACCACGGAAAGCAGAGTGTTTATCAACCGTATATTTACCGCTGAGTTTAAGTGTCAACACCTCAGCTTTAACATCAGGCAAATCTTGCATAGGCACAAATGCTGTCGTCCAAGTCGTAGCACTACCACCAACATTCACATTAGTTAGCAAGGTATTAACTGCCTGTACGCCACTGAATTTTTGTGAGGTATTGGCCCATGTGTAGACCACGTCTCCACCTAAGTCTAACTTACTTGAAAATAGGCCTTTGGTGGATAAGTTAATGCCGATGGTGTCATTTCTATCTTTAATCTTAGTGCTCCAAGAATTACATGCATCAATCTTGGCATTATTAGATTTAGCAATGACATTATCGTAACAACCCCCAGTCACTGAACCAGCGACCCCTGTGGCTAAAGACCCCCCTGTTGTCACTACTGAAGAAGCTGCAACCCAGGCATTCGTACCAAAGTTATTAAATGACATATCTTGGTTTTGTGTGCCGTAGGTATAGTAAGCGCCTGCACTCACCTTGTCATTAAAGGCAAAGGTACTATCTAAATTCAAAGCAAAACTGCTAGCTTTTTGCAAACCGATGGTTGAATTAGTGTACTTATCTTGGTTGTAATCCACAGCGGTAGTGAGCGAGAGCTTATCATTCACCTGCCAGTTGGTGCTTGCGCGTACTTTGTTACGGTCACGGTCACCCACATACGCTCTTTGTTGATTAGGGTCCTGTTGCAAAGTCTCACCATTAGCATAATAAGTTGCTGAAGCAATGCCACCGTTGTAACCCATAAATGTAATCAGTGCGTTAGCTTGAGCATCAGTCATCCCAGGATAAGCCGCTTTCCATGCTGCAACAACGGCTGCATTTTGTGCGCCTGCAGCACTACCCGCTATATTACCCACAAAACCAGAACTTGCTCGGGTATCACCTTTCACAGTAGCTGCTGTTGGCGCAGATGCTAAGGCCGCTATAGCTGCTGGCAATCCCTTATTGGGGCCGTAAGCTGTGATGCCAAATTGTTTTACAGACTGCAAGAAGCTAAACATACTGTAGCCACCAGTGTTCACCATGGTTTGGTCTGGCACTAAGCGTGCTGCAGGAGTAAGCGCTAAAAAAGCCTCTGAATTATAGTCTGAGCCGGTACGCCTAGAATAGGCATAGCTAATTTTACCCGTCAAATCTTCTTTCATGGTGTTGCGATACTCAACACGACCGGTATTTTCATACGTATTGGCCACATCGACGCAAGCAGTCCAAGAGTCAGTACAATGGCGATAGATGTTCTCATAATCATAACCAAGCTTAACTGCATTGCCTTGAGCGATGAGATAATCAGCATCTAAGTTTACGCGCTGAGATCTTTTACTAAAAGCGCGATTATTTAACATATTGACCCCAGTACTGCCAGTGGTCATCGTACCGTTAGCTAAACCCAATGCGTAATTGAAAATGTTGTTAGCATCAGTACCTGCAGCCTTAGTATTATCCAAATCCATTACGTAAAAAGTACGCACAGGCGTTTGATTATCACGATTGTCGTATTTGTAGGCTGCTGCTAAGTTTAAATCTTTAACTGGTTTTGCGGTCAGCTTTAAAAATGCACTCGTGTTAATCACTTCTGCATTTGCTGTAGCACTTGGCAAAGCTAATGGTCCTGTCAATGAAGAAGCTAAGAAGGTTTCATTTTGTGTATTACGCCCATAGGATACCTCGCCAACCAATTTGGTGGTTGGGTTATAGTTATAACCGCCGGTCATACGAATTTCGTGTAATTGATTGCTTGGCGGATTGTTATCCTGGCCATTAATGCCTGAACCACTAGGATTGACAAAACTAACTACAGGGTTTTTCTGCTTAAATACCGAGCCGTAGTAAGCCGTTTTAAAGAAAGCATTGTCGCCAGTATAATTAAGTGCTGCACTGTACTGATCATGTGTCTGATCCATTTCATCAGGAAGTACCATCACAGTTTCACCATTAGGTACAAAAGTTTGCAGTCTAGTGCCAACCTTATCTTCATGCGTTATGCTAGTGGTAAACTCCAATCGTGGATCAATCGTATAACTGCCACCCACATCCCACTTACGACGTTCTGTGTCGATTTTAACGTTGCGGAAAAGCGCAGTATCTGTTGCGGCGGTATTGAGCATGGTTTGTAAGTAACTGGTGCTACCAGTGCCAGGCCAGCCAGCTGTATTATTTGTTACTGATGATGGTAAATACTGCCCAAAAAGACCACCAGCGCAATTGGCTGCACTAGGCGTACTAATACATAAAGCAGCATTACTATTAAATCGCATAACATAGTCATTATTAACAAAATCTGTAGACAAAGCCCTTGTGTTATAACCTGTCGAGCCAGCAAATGCCGGATAATTATTTCCGGCAGCATTGGGGTTGACGTTGCCCTGAACTGGCTTCACCCAGCCGCTAGGCAACACAAAGTTATTAGTGCCATTGGTCACAAAAGGTGTTTGGTAATCCCCATTACCATTTTTCATGAACTGATCAAAGCCTAGGTTAATACGGAATTTTCCCTGTTGGCCGTACTCAGCAGAAATCTTACGCGTATCTAAACCAAGGTCTCTTCCTTTAATGCTCCAACGCGCCGTACTATCGGAGTCATAAGCGCCACCACCACGCAAATCAATGTTAGCGATGCCGTAACCACCTGAGTCATCCAAACCGTTGTACTCACCGTACTTCCAGTTTTTATTGTTAATATAAATACCACCGATTTCAATTTGACTGATCGGTTTAACTAGCTCTGCTGCTGATGCTTCATCAGCCGCCTCACCGGCGTAAGCTACGGAGACTACCGCCATGCTCAACAGCGCAGCACGAAGGGCGATAATCGACAATTTTAAAGAGAAGCTATCTAAATAGTTGTTCATGATATTTTCCAATTAATATATTTATCGGTTGAACTTAGAGCCATATGGGCTATTAGAGCCGTGGACCATCACATGGCAATTCAAACAAGCACGTCCAGCACCTTCCTTGATTGGGTTCGAAGCGCCCGCACCCTGTTGACCATTCACTGTTGTCACATTGCCATTTAAGGTGATGTTTGACCCAGAGAACTTCGCATTACCATGCTGACTACTATGACATTCTTGGCACAAGAACGGTGGTCTCGCTTTTAACAGTGGCGTATTGTTTGAGCCATGAGGCGTGTGGCAATTAGAACAATCATCAATCACAGGCTGATGTTCAAATAACAACGGACCGCGCTTCTCTGCATGACAGGTATAGCACGTTGCATTAATCGTATCTTTGATGAGCAGTTTTGGCCCGGTTGATCCGTGTGGGTTATGACAATCAGAACATGACATTTTGCCGGCATCAAGCGGGTGTGTTGAGATACGATGCGTTTCAGCACGCTGTGTTTTATGGCAATTAAAACAAACCTCTGGCTGCGTTGTTTTAGCCAGAACTTTATCTTGTCTAGCATGCACTTCATGGCAAGCTGCGCACACTACATTACGGCTTTCATGCTGACTACCAGTCCAGTGATTGCGTTTACCTGCTGCATTCGCATGGCAAGTTTGACAAGTAGAATTTTGTTTGCTTGAAGCCGTTCTAGGGAATGATGAGTAACTACTGCTCTTCATACCAAATAACACGTCTGGTGAAGGGCGTGTTGCTTTACCATCGGCATTTTTTACGTGCGCATCACTGTCGCCATGACAAGATTGGCAACTAGGTGTCCGAGAATCCGCTTTCACACCATGTCGAGTTTGATAAATTGACAACACCGGCTTCACTTCATTCTCATCGTGACACTTAGTACAAACAGCATCCTTTTTCAGAGAATCAGTTGCAGTTCTTTGCGAGATCGTATTTGTTGCCGACTCGCCTAAATCTGGCAGTTCTGCTGCAAAAATTCCCGAAGACGTTAGCAGCGCCCCGAGCATCAAGCACAGTGCGGCCAGTGTTGTTGTCATTTTCATTTTATTCCCCTCACATTAAATCTATTTGGCGGGTAGCCAACACTGGCTACCCTAGGTATGCACTAATCAGTTTCTGGCCATTTACCGCCAGGAAGCGACAACACCCACTCAATCAAATTAGTTTGTTGAGCAACGTCTTTTACTTTTATGATTTTGTGTTCTTCTTCATGACCATCTGGGAATTTTGCTTTTTCGCCTGATGTGATGTGATTGATTAATTTTTTAACTGTTTCGGCGTGATCTTTATCTTTATATTTGGCTGCAATATCACGGTAAGCAGGGCCATCTTTATGTTTATCCACCGCGTGGCATTTTAAACAGCCATTTTGACGCGCTAATGATAGAGCGGCATCAGCATCTACTGCAAAAGCACTGGTTGAATATACAAAGGTTAAACCGATTGAAACTGCTAAGACATTGAACAACTTACTTGCTTGCATCTGACATTTCATACATTTCTCCCATTGACCATTATGATTTAGGGGCTAATTTACACCTTAAGTACTAGTGCCAATTTGATATATGTCAACGAAAGTGAAGATAATTACCTTTTCATGTGAACTTATAGCAGAACTGCTAATCCTTGTTGCTTTTTTGCAACAAAATTGATGGGTAACTCACCCAAGTGGGGAACTTGGTCGGAGAAAATCAGAAGGGTATTAGGTTGGGATTGTGACTTTAAATTGGGGTGTAATCATTAACTATGTGCACCCCAATGACTGACTTAATTACGTTCAAATACTCGCTAGATTTAAACGATTGCCAGCCAATTTTTATCTACCAAAAAATCGGTATAAAGTTTAGCCTCTGGGCTATTGGTTTCTGGCTTCCAGTCATAGCGCCATTTCACGATAGGGGGCATCGATAGTAAAATAGATTCGGTACGGCCATTTGACTGTAAACCAAACAAAGTGCCACGGTCGTACACCAAGTTAAACTCTACATAACGGCCACGGCGGTACGCTTGAAAATCTCGCTCACGCTCACCATAGGGGGTGTCTTTACGGCGCTGAACAATCGGCAAATAAGCATTTAAAAAACTATCGCCCACGGCGCGTTGCATTTCAAAGCTTTTTTCAAAGCCTAATTCGTTAAAGTCATCAAAAAAGATGCCGCCAATGCCACGGGGTTCTTTACGATGTTTTAGGTAAAAATACTCGTCACATTCTTTTTTAAATTTAGGATAGTAAGCGGGGTTAAACGCATCTAATGCCGTTTTGTTGGTGCGATGAAAATGTACCGCGTCTTCTTCAAAACCATAATAAGGCGTGAGATCCATTCCACCGCCAAACCACCAAATATCCGCGTCTGTGCTATTTTGTGACTTAGCCACAAAAAACCGTACATTCATGTGTACGGTAGGGACATAAGGATTACGTGGGTGAAATACCAGCGATACACCCATGGCCTCCCATGCGCGGCCAGCCGCCTCAGGGTGTGCGGCGCTAGCAGAAGGTGGCAACTTACTACCCAGTACGTGTGAGAAACCTACCCCAGCACGCTCAAATACGTTACCTTCTTCAAGCAAGCAAGATGTGCCACCGCCACCTTCTGGGCGTTGCCAACTGTCTTGCAAAAAGTTCTTACCATCAACCAGCTCTAACGCTTCAACAATTTTGGCTTGTAGATTTTGTAAATAATTCAGTACTGACTGGGTATCCATCATTAACCTTTAATGGCACGGTAGCCAATATCTGTGCGGTATTGCGCGCCATTAAATTGAATGCCCTCTAAAATTTGGTAGGCATGACTTTGTGCAAACTTGACGGTTTCACCTAGCGTAGTTACACATAAAACCCGGCCACCACTGGTGAGTACTTTGCCGTCTTTTAGCACCGTGCCTGCATGAAACACATGCGCATCGGTTAGGTTGCTAGGTAAACCAGTAATTTCATCACCCAAACGTGGCGTATCGGGGTAGTTAGCCGAGGCCATCACTACGCCAAGTGCAGTGCGTCTATCCCATTCTGCCTCTACTTGGTCTAAGGTGCCATTCACAGCATGTTCGGCTAATGCCACAAAATCACTTTTTAAGCGCAACATAATGGGCTGCGTTTCTGGGTCACCCATGCGGCAATTAAACTCTAGCGTTTTAACCCCACCATCCGGTGAAATCATCAAGCCCGCGTATAAAAAGCCAGTATAAGGAATACCATCTTTTGCCATGCCTTCAACCGTTGGGCGAATAATCTCGCGCATCACTTTGGCGTGAATTTGCGGCGTGACTACCGGTGCTGGTGAATAAGCGCCCATGCCGCCGGTATTCGGGCCTTGGTCATGGTCTTGCAAACGTTTGTGGTCTTGGCTAGTAGCAAGGGCTAAAATATTTTTGCCATCCACCATCACAATAAAGCTGGCTTCTTCACCCGTTAAAAATTCTTCTATCACCACCCGCGCACCCGCACTGCCCAACTTGTTGTCAGACAACATGGCATCAATGGCTTCATGCGCTTCATCGTTAGACATGGCAACCACTACGCCCTTACCTGCCGCCAAACCATCGGCTTTAATCACAATCGGGGCACCTTGCTTAGTCACATAGTCATGCGCTAATTTGGCATCGGTAAACGTGGCATAAGCCGCCGTAGGAATATTGTGGCGCACCATAAATGCTTTGGCATAGTCTTTTGAAGACTCAAGCTGTGCGGCCGCTTTAGTGGGGCCAAAAATCTTTAACCCCGCCGCACGAAAAGCATCAACCACGCCTTGTGAAAGCGGCGCCTCTGGCCCTACGATGGTAAGATGAATCTGCTCTTTTTGGGCAAATGCCAGTAAATCTGGCACGCTGGTAATAGGCACATTGAGCATGTCAGGGTCAGTGGCCGTACCTGCATTACCAGGCGCCACATACACACGGCTCACTTCTTTATTTTGTGCGATTTTCCAGCTAAGCGCATGCTCGCGACCGCCACCACCGATGACCATTACTTTCATATTATGACTTTACCTTAATGTCTAAAATGGCGAATGCCTGTCACGACCATTACTAAACCGTGTTCATCAGCTGCTGCAATCACTTCTTCATCACGCATACTGCCCCCTGGGTGAATTACGCAACTCGCCCCTGCCTCTGCCAGCACATCAATGCCATCACGGAATGGGAAAAATGCATCCGACGCCACCACTGAGTTTTTAAGCGTGAGTCCGGCATTTTGCGCTTTAATCGCCGCAATACGCGTGCTGTCTACGCGGCTCATTTGGCCTGCACCTACACCTAGCGTCATACCATTGCCACAAAATACAATGGCGTTAGATTTCACATATTTAGCCACGCCCCACGCAAATAACATGTCTGACATTTGTTGTGGGGTCGGTTGTTTTTTGCTGACTATTTTTAAGTCTGATTCGCTCATTTCATGATTGTCTGCGGTCTGAATCAGCAACCCTGAACCCACACGCTTAGTATCATGTGAGTTGCGGCCTTGCTCCCATGCACTAGCACCACCTTTAGGTAAGTCAATTTTAAGCACGCGCACATTGGCTTTTGCGGCAAAAATCGCTAAGGCATCTGCCGTGTATTCAGGCGCAATCAGCACTTCAACAAATTGCTTACTCACCACTTCGGCAGCAGCTTTATCTACAATGGTATTAAAAGCAATAATGCCGCCAAAAGCACTGCTAGGGTCGGTTTGAAACGCCTTGGTGTAAGCTTCTAAAGCAGAATTACCTAACGCCACACCGCAAGGGTTAGCATGTTTTACAATCACACAGGCGGTGGTAGTAAATGATTTAACCGCTTCCCATGCCGCATCGCCATCGGCAATGTTGTTGTAGCTTAACTCTTTACCTTGCAGCTGCACCGCCGTCACTAGCGAACCTGGGGCTGGATTTAAATCGCGATAAAATGCCGCTTGCTGATGTGGGTTTTCGCCGTAACGAAGGTCTTGCAATTTAATAAAGCGACCATTGGTTTGCGCAGGGAAAGCACTACGAGAGCCATCAATATTAAACGAGGAAAGGTAATCGCTAATCGCACCATCGTAATTGCTAATGCGGTTAAACGCGGCGATAGACAAGGCAAACTGTGTGGCTTGGCTCACCGCACCACCGGTACTTTGTAACTCGCTAATCAATCCTGCATATTGGTTAGCATCGGTTAGCACCGCGACATCTTTCCAGTTTTTTGCGGCTGAACGTACCATCGCCGGGCCACCAATATCAATATTTTCAATGGCATCTTCAAGCGTGCAATTAGGCTGGGCTACTGTCGCTTCAAATGGATATAAATTGACAACGACCATGTCGATATTAGGAATATTAGCCGCTTTCATGGCTGATACGTGTTCAGGCAAATCGCGACGACCTAAAATGCCACCGTGCACTTTTGGGTGCAGCGTTTTAACGCGGCCATCTAACATTTCTGTAAAGCCCGTGTAGTCGCTTACTTCAACCACAGGGATATTGTTATCGCGGAACAGTTTGGCGGTGCCGCCAGTCGATAAAATCTCTACGTTTAATTTAGTTAACGCTTGTGCTAATTCTAAAATGCCTGATTTATCTGAAACGCTAATAAGCGCACGTTTAATAGTTGCCATGTTGAAAGCTCTGTTGAAGGTTGATGACTAATAAAAAGACTATCGAATCAAATGAATTACTCGATATGGTACTGCTTCATTTTCTTACGTAAGGTGTTGCGATTTAAACCTAAAATTTCTGCCGCCTTACTTTGATTTCCACCCGCATATTGCAAGGCGTATTCCAGCAAGGGCTTTTCTATACAGCTCAGCACCATGTCATATAAAGCATGTGGTGACTCACCATCAAGATCTTTAAAGTACTGATCAAGAGAAGATTTTACACTGTTAGAAAGTTCACATTTATTCATGATGGGCGAATTCATTAGGCGACTTTAAGGACTAGGCTATCTGTATTATCGAGATCATCGTACTGTAAGCGATGGTCACGACTTTGTAAGTGATCAAAAAACTCATCAATGGCCGTTAATTGCAAATCGATGGTTTGTAAGGTGTTCATATTGTGGCGGAAATGGGCAGAATCTTTTAAGCCTTTGGTGTACCAAGAAATATGCTTACGCGCCATGCGCATGCCGGTTAACTCACCATAAAAATCATATAAATCATGTAAATGTGCCAGCATCACACTACGAATTTCAGTCACTTCAGGTGCAGGTAAGTGCTCGCCCGTTTTAATAAAGTGTTCAATCTCACGGAATATCCACGGCCTACCCTGCGCAGCACGCCCTATCATCACCGCATCTGCCCCCGTGTACTCAAGCACAAATTTAGCTTTTTCTGGGGTAGTAATATCACCATTGGCAATCAATGGTATTTTGATCGCCTGCTTTACCATCGCGATCGTGTCGTATTCAGCATCACCCGTGTACAAACACGCACGTGTACGGCCATGCATAGCCAAAGCCTGCACACCAATATCTTCGGCCATTTTGGCAATTTGTACCGCGTTGCGATTGTTCTTATCCCAACCTGTTCTAATCTTCAAGGTCACTGGCACATCAACCGCATTGACCACAGCTCTGAGAATTTGCGCCACCAGCGGCTCATCTTTAAGTAAGGCTGAACCTGCCATGACATTGCATATTTTTTTAGCAGGACAACCCATATTAATATCGATAATCTGCGCGCCATTATCCACATTATGCTTGGCTGCTTCTGCCATCATTTTCGGATCGGCACCGGCAATTTGTACTGAAATCGGGTCTACTTCACCCTCGTGATTAGCACGACGTAGGGTTTTTTCGCTGCCGTAAAGCAAAGAGTTAGACGTTACCATTTCAGACACGGCTAAACCGGCGCCCATTTTCTTACATAACTGGCGGAAAGGTCTATCTGTCACGCCAGCCATAGGGGCGACAATTAGATTGTTTTTTAAAATGTGATTGCCGATTTGCACTGTTGTATTCTTACTTTTGCATTATTAACGCCGAGTTGACTATTTTATACGCAAATGGAGTGCCAGAAAACTTAAATTTTCAGTTAACTCGGTATAAAAGTAAATGTTTGTATAATGACTAAATCAACCCATTCTAAATGCCCATAGAAAGCGTTCTTTTGAATCAAAATTTACCACCCAACAAACCGTCTGCCACCCACATCGCCTTTGCCAGCTTTATCGGCACGGCGATTGAGTTTTACGACTTTTATATTTATGCCATGGCCTCGGCCTTGGTCATTGGCCAAGTGTTCTTTCCTGCAAGTGACCCAGCCACACAAGCCTTAAATGCATTTTTAACGTTTGGCATTGCCTTTATTGCGCGGCCTTTAGGCGCGATTATTTTTGGTCATTTTGGTGACCGGATTGGTCGCAAGACTACGTTGGCCGCATCATTACTATTAATGGGCATTTCTACGTTATTGATTGGTTGCTTGCCAGGCTATGACACCCTCGGGCCATGGGCGGCAGTGCTGCTGTGTCTATTAAGGTTTGGGCAAGGACTTGGCTTAGGTGGCGAATGGGGCGGTGCGGCATTGCTTGCCACTGAAAATGCACCGGCAGGTAAACGGGGTTGGTTTGGCATGTTTCCGCAACTGGGGCCGTCTGTTGGGTTTTTACTTGCCACCTTAAGTTTTTTAGTACTCACCTTATATTTAACAGATGCTGAATTTAAAGCGTGGGGTTGGCGTATGCCATTTTTTGCCAGTGCGCTACTGGTCATCGTGGGTTTATATATCCGATTTAAACTTGCAGAAACCCCTGCTTTTGCCAAAGTGTTAGCGCAGCACCATACCCATAAAACGCCGATTAAATCTTTATTAACAAGTCATTTTCGCCCAGTTTTATTAGGGGCATTGGCCATGACGGTTTGCTATAACTTGTTTTATACCGCCACCGTTTTTTGTTTAAGTTATGGCACCAAGACTTTGCATATCCCACGTGCTGAATTTTTAACCATGTTGTGCTTTGCTGTGGTTTTTATGGCGATTATTACCCCACTATCCGCCCAACTGAGCGATCAATTGGGGCGTAAACCGGTGTTACTCACTGGCTGCTTTTTGGCGGTATTGGCAGGATTTAGTTTGAGCCCACTGATGGCAAGCAATTCCAGCTTACTCATCACTTTATTTCTATCCATCGCCTTATTATTAATGGGTGCTACGTTTGCGCCTATGGGGGCTTTTTTACCGGAACAATTTCCAGTGGCTGTTCGCTACACCGGCGCTGGCTTGGCTTATAACTTAGGGGGTATTTTAGGCGCCTCTACCGCCCCTTATATTTCACAATTATTGGTAGATCAGGGCGGCTTGGTTTGGGTAGGGTATTACGTATCAGCAATGGCTTTCATCAGCTTGATGGCGGTAATGCTCATGAAAGAAACCAAACAAATAGATTTTAATCAAGCTTAGTGTGGGGCGGTGAGTCGCTCTAAATTGGCTAGCCAAATCAACGCTTCTTCAGCGGTTTCACCACACATCTCTTTGCTAGGCTGCAAGCTAGCGCAAAATGCCGGGCGTTCTGGCCTACCGAAAATCATACATTGATTGCTGTCATTGAGCTGAATGCATCGCACACCAGCCGGCTTACCATTGGGCATGCCAGGGATGGGGCTGTTGATAGAAGGGGCGATGCAACATGCACCACAGCGAGCCCTACATTCCAATTAAACTTCCGTCCATGGAAAGTTAAGCGCGGTGACGCCTTGTTTAATATCGCTCATCGCAGCTTGGACAAGACTAGCCACGCCCTTTACCCCTAACTCTGTAGTGCGCTGCTTATCAAGTTTAGGTAGGCTAAACAGCTTCAAGTCAGGATATTTAGCTAAGATATGGTTCATTAAATCAATAAGCCTACTTTCGCCGGCTTCCATCACCAGTATTGAAGCTTCAATATAATCTTGCTGATGAAATAGATGTGGGTAATAGCTATCGAGCACCCAAGTGATCATCGGGTGCGACATTTCAGGAAAGCCTGGCACAAAATAATGTTCATTAATGGCAAAGCCAGACACGCGATTAATTGGATTAGGAATAAGCGTTGCGCCCTGCGGAAAATCAGCCATCAAGACACGTTTAGGGTAAGCACCTTCACCATACTGAGCTTCAATCTC
>CAILFU010000127.1 GCA_903833595.1 uncultured Pseudomonadota bacterium | reverse complement strand
GAGCTTAGGATTTACAAGCTAGTGTGTGATGGTGTTGTGCCACTAGGTGAAGCTAGACTGGCCTTGGCACACAATTGGATTGATGCGTATAGGCGTTATATGCAATAGCGTTAACTAAACAGACGCTAGATTCAGGAGCTTTCGACCCATAGCGGACAGTCACGACATTCGAAACCAACCATCATTTATTTAATGATTAGATGCTTGAGTCTTATAGATAGCGGATTAAATGTTGAGTTAGTCTATTCGCCGCAGCTTCAACAGACTCAGTGCTAGTGTCGATGATTAAGCTAGGGTTAAGTGGCGCTTCATAAGGGGAAGATACCCCAGTGAATTCAGGAATCGCACCACTCATGGCTTTAGCATAGAGTCCTTTAGGGTCACGCGCTTGGCATACCGATAGTGGGCAACTGCAATACACTTCAAAGAAGCTATTGTCTGGGAACGACTGTTTTACTTTCTCGCGTGCCCTGCGGATGGGCGAGACTAAAGCGACTAGCACCACAATGCCTAGCTCTAAAAACAGTCTTGCTAATTCCCCTACCCGACGCACATTTTCATTGCGATCTTCAATTGAAAAGCCCAAATCAGCACACAGTCCTAACCTCAACTTATCGCCATCTAATACTACTGTTTGTAAGCCTAGCTGATGCAGTTGTTCTGCGGTTTGATTAGCGACGGTAGATTTACCTGCACCTGATAAGCCCGTAAGCCATACTACTGCGCCACGGTTGTGATGCGCTTTACCGTGCATTAAGGTTGTTTCTTTTTCTTTTGCGGGTAAAACCACTCAAAGTACCAAGCGCAAGCACGGGCAATATGCTCTTGAATTCTAGGCGGTAACACATGTGGTTTAGGTGGAATGATTTGTGAATGTTGTTTGTGCAAATACTTATGACGATAATGACTGTCACTTTCGTGTGGGTGTGCAGTGATGGTCTTAGGGTTAATCTGATGCGGACTCAAACCTAACCATTGGTATACGTTCGCCATAGTTTCTACTGGCTGCGCCATCAGGTCTTCAAACTTCACGAAATACAATCGGTCTTTTACAGATTGTGGAAAGTCTTGTACCGCTTGAATTGAAGATAAAGGTGCACCAATGGCTTTGTCCTTAGCAAACAATTGGTCAGCACGGCCAAAGCGGTCAAAGTCAGCTAAGTGATCAATAAAATCGAGTAGTATGGTTTTTTGGTGTTGCGATTCTATCGAACCATAAATCTGCCCTAAGTCTCGAATTGGAATCAGCAGTTTGGCTTCTGGGTCTAAGTGCAGCAGAAACTCAATGCAGTGTAACCAGGCGCGGTTTTTATCGACCACCACTGGCTTATTGATATTGGCATGCCAGCCATGTAAAAAGCCCTGCATGGCTGTTCTTAAATGGGCATAGGTGTCATCAAACTGCACATCCAGTTGCGAGAGCATAAATTGATCATCACTAATAAACCGGCGGGTGGCCAATAGCGAGTTACATAAGGGTGAACTATGGCCTTCACAGTGAATATCAGGATGCTCTGCCAGTAACTGACAAAGCAAAGTAGAGCCTGAGCGAGGCAGACCGGCAACGCCAACAAAGCGTGATGTCATAAGTTAATTCCTAAAGTATCTTCTAACCAAAGTGTACCTAAAACACTTGCATGCCTCAAGCACACTCGTAATAAGCAAAGCCCCGTCACGCTCAATAATTGTGGCTTCAAGATGGCGATAGCAAGTTGATCAAAGTCTATGCGTATTTATCATGTTGGCTTAGAAAAATAAAAATCAGCCAATTCTCCACGTTTTAACTTTCCCGTTTCAGTGCGCGGCAAACTTGAAGCAATAAAATAAAGAGCAGGCGCAAGCGGGCCTAATTTCGCACTGGCATAAGTCTGAATCTCTTTAAGGCGTGAAGGCTCACTCAACACCAAAGCAACGGCTGACACGCCGTAATCTTCATTTTTCTGAGCCACAAAAACACCTGCATCAATAACGGCTGGATGTGCAGCTAAGGTGACTTCAATATCTTCAGGATTAATGTTCACACCGCCAATATTAATTTGCTCGTCTACGCGCCCATCCATGTAAAGCAAACCTTCGGCATCAAAATGGCCGAGGTCACCAGGGTAAAACCATTCACCTCTAAAATGTTGCTGGGTGCGCGCTTCGTCACAATAATAACCGCTCACCTGATGACTTGAGCGTATGCGCATTTGCCCAGTGGTACCAACAGGTAGCAGATTGCCGTCGTCATCCACAATCTCAACCGTGGCACATTCACACACTCGCCCCGTCGCATCTGGGTGGCGCAGCAACATCTCCGGAGTGGCATAAGTCACCATGCCAGACTCGGTCGAACCGTAAGAGGCATAGACATTAGGCGACAGCTTTGTCATCGCAGCCCGCAGTAAATCCGCACTAATTAATCCACCACCAATACGTAGACAGACAAGCTCAGGACAAGCAACATTATTAGCAACAACCAACCCAACCATATCTCTTGCTTGCAAAGGAGAAAGGTAGACATGCGTAACCCGATGTCTAATCATACTATCGAGCATATTCCCAACCGCCAATGAAGAAGGCAAAACTATACTTACCCCTCTAGCCAAAGCACTCATTGCCGGGCGAAAACCAACAATAAAATTCAGATCTACCGGCAGCACCCGCGATAAAGATGTCATATCCGTCTCAAAGGTTTGGTTACGCAACGCCACCAAACCGTGCGTCAACAGCATGCCCTTCGGATTACCGGAAGTCCCCGACGAAATAGCAACACGCATGGGCGTATCGCTAGTAGCAGGATAGATAAAATCATCTTCTGAACCACCTACTTCAAAAGAAACCTTACTTAAGTCTATGAAATTAAGTGCCTCAAGTGCAAAATCTTTAATACCCGACACCACACAGTCAGCACCAAACCGCCTTGCGGCCAGCAAGCGTCGCTCAGCAGGAACAGCGGGGTGTAGCGGGAGAGACACCGCACCCACTTGGGCTAAAGCCAAAATAGTGACCAAGTGCAACGGTGTATGCAACATAGCTATACCCACCACCTGACCAGGTTTAACGCCTTGGTCACGCAGATAGCGCGCCAAAATACTCACATAGCGTTTCAACTCGGCGTAGCTGATAACCCCTTGGTCGGTGATAAGGGCCGCGGCTTCTGGTCGTAACCGCGCTTGCTCATAGATTAGACCGACAATATTGGCGTGCAAACTTAACCTCTTTTTAAACAAAAAACTTCATCAAGCTACGCGCTGAGCAATCCTCTGCATCCCTCTATTCCGCCCGCTCAGAAATCACAATCGTTGTACTTTGACCATTCACAGTCACAATAATCTCGATGGGAAAAGCGCCATCTGGCACTGCAGTCGCTGTAAATGATTTGGTTTCTGGTGAATAACGCAACCATGAAGGTAATGCATCACCATTGACAGTCGTTACTTTAATCTCTGCCACGTTCGCGGCTGCAGTTTCTACAATTTGTGCAGGTAATGGGAATGTAAATCCGCTACCTGCCGTAGCCATTTCTTTAGGCACAGATACTGTAATAATACCAGACTCATTTACTGAAGGTGGGCGAACTAATGAGACTGAAATACCGCCTTCTCCAACGGCACCACTAACCATATCAATCGATTTAGCACTAGTTTCAACAATCGGACTAGCATTTACAGATAAATCAAGGCCGCCTGATGGTGGAATAGTAGTATCCGGCGTTTCTACAACAACTGGTGGATCGATAGTAGTGGGTGGGGGTGGTGGCTCTGGTGCCTCAATAATCAGCGTACCATTGACCAAGTTAGTAAAGTCATAGTTAGTAGCGCTGAATCCGTCTGCACTTGCCACAATGATGGCACTACCTACCGCAGTATTTACCCCTGCAGTACTAGTGCCCGTTGCCGTACCACTGACACCAGAGGTGGATAAGTCCTCACCATTGACATAGCCGCTAATCGTTTCACTAAACGTTGGGTTAGCTGCACCGTATAAACGACTTTGGTTGTCTGCCGTTACTGTGAG
>CAILFU010000126.1 GCA_903833595.1 uncultured Pseudomonadota bacterium | reverse complement strand
GTGGCTAACTTACCTGAAGATTTACGCACAGCGATTACCCTACGTGAGATTGAGGGGCTGAGTTATGAAGAGATTGCAACGGTGATGGATTGTCCTATTGGCACAGTACGGTCGCGTATTTTTAGAGCGCGCGACATGATTTCACTGAAGTTAAAACCGCTGTTAGATAGGCCAGACCACAAAAGATGGTAGTTGGTAAAGTAAGCCACATTGAAGTCATTGTTGATAGAAATAACGTATGAGATTTTGGAGTTGATCATGAATGAACAAATATCTGCTTTAGCCGATAATGAAATTGCTTTAGAGGATGCTGAGCACCTAATGGCCGCGATGCAGCCCAATAGCCCGTCGGCCGAGGCTTGGAGTCAATATCATTTAATTGGTGATGTGATGCGTGGTACGCAAACACTTAGCCCAAGCTTTAAGCAAAACTTAATGGCGAAAATTGATCGTGAACCCACGGTATTAGCCCCCAATGCGGTGTTGGTGAGTCAAACCAAAGCCCATACATTCTCTGCTGACATGCATGGCAAAATCCCGGTCGCTTGGTCAATCGCTGCATCATTTGCCGCGGTGATGGTGGTTGGTTGGGTAGTATTGCAAACGCAAGTCACTGATAACATGAAGCCTATGCTTGCTGAAGCTGTAACAGGACAACAAGCCTCAACGTTAGTGACAGCGGAAGCAATCCCGGCAGAATATCTGATGGCGCATCAGGCCTCAGCACCTTCTACAAGTTCTTACTATATTCAATCGGCGAGCTATTCAGAATAATGCCCACTGTTGAAATGACATTTTTTACAAATGCAGCTATGAAATGTAGATGCTTTTTATTTACTTTTTTACTGGCAAGCGCAACCTTCAGTGTGCAAGCCGCGAGTGACGAAGACGCATGGCAAATTTTGCAAAAGGCGGCGGTTGCTGCACATGCTTTAAGTTATCAAGGCATCTTTATTTGTCAGTCAGGTCAGCAATCTAAACCCGTACAAATCAGACATTTGTTTAATGGACAATTCGAGTTTTCTCGCAATGTCGTGTTAGACGGTTCTCCGCGAGAAGTCCTCAGCCAAGGGCGTGATGTCGTCATCTACAATCCTAAAAATGAAAAAATAGTGATTGAAAAGCGCCGAGGGCAAAATATGTTTCCGGCAATTTTACCCACAGATTTAGATTCAATTAAAGCCAGCTATTTAGTGCGTATGGGTGACGCTGAACGTGTGGCTGATCGGCAAGCGCAGGTATTATTTCTAGAGGGTAAAGATAAATTACGCTATAGCTACAAATTTTGGGTGGATACTGAATACGGCTTGTTATTAAAGTCAGTCATGTATAACAACCAAAATGAAATGATAGACAGTATTGCTTTCAACCAGCTGGGATTGATTAACAATATAGACTTAGACTGGTTTAAGCCAAAAATTGATGGCAAAAAGCACTATGTCATGGAAGATGAAGTGAGCGCAGTGGCTGACAATCATGCGAGCCCACATTGGCGGCTCAAAGAGTTGCCGGTAGGCTATGTTAAAGTAGATCAAATGATGCGCACGGTGCGTGGTAAATCTTTACCCGTCACGCATCTAATATTTTCTGATGGCTTAGCTTCAGTCTCTTTATTTATTGAGCCTATTGAGAATGGCGTGAAGCCAAGAATAGGCCATTCCGTAGTGGGTAATACTAGTTTTCATTCTAGCGTTGCCGGATATTTGCAAATTACAGTATTGGGTGAAGTGCCAGAAGCGGCCGTTGCACAAATTGCCAATGCCGTGGTATTTATTAAGTAGTGTTAGCTATTTAAAATTTCATTAAAAAGTAATAAAGTCTCGTCATGATAGAAGAATATGCAATTGTTACAGGGCGAGTAGACGGTCAGGCGACCCTTGAGCTAGAAAGACGCACGGCGTGCGGTCTTTGTGGACAAAAGCGTGGCTGTGGCAATGCTACTTGGGGCAAGTTGCTTGGGCATGACAGTCACGCCTTTACTGCAGACAATCCAGTTAACGCAAAAGTGGGCGATAGCGTTGTCGTGGGGATCAACGAAAAAGCCGTTTTAAATTCCACGTTCTTTTTATATGTTGTGCCATTGACTGGCTTATTGGTAAGCACGCTCGTGGCGGATTACTTTTTTAGTAATCAGTTTTATGTGATGTTGGGTGCTGCGCTGGGGCTTATATTAGGATTTTTGTGGGTTAAAGGCCATTTGATTGGCCGTGACCAGTCAGGGCTTGCATACAGCCAAGCATATCGGGCAGTAATTTTACGTTTTGCTGATGATGACGCAAGGCTTGAAAATTGTAGTACCGCCCCAAATATCAACATAGACATTAAATAGTACGTGAGTATAAGAGATTAAATTCTAGGATGTTTCTAAAAGTTAAAGGAGGTCAATAGATGTTAAAAAAATGGATTGCGGTGATTGGGTTGAGCTTAGTTGCTACGATGAATACCCCTGTGTATGCGAAAGACTTGCCCGATTTTACAGAGCTTGCTGAAAAACATGGGGCTGAAGTTGTTAATATCAGCGTGACGCAAATTGTTCGTGCCGATGTCGTCGGCATGCCATTTCCTGGCATGGAGGGCGACGAGCAAATGCAGGAATTTTTTAAACGATTCGGCATTCCTCTTATGCCAGGCATGCCTGGGCAGGGCGGATCGCCACAGCCAGATTACAAATCACAGTCGTTAGGTTCAGGTTTTATTATTAGTAGTGATGGCTATATTTTAACCAATGCGCATGTGGTGAATGAAGCGGATGAAGTCATCGTTAAACTATCTGACAAGCGTGAATTTAAAGCCAAAATTATTGGTGCTGATAAGCGTACAGATGTTGCGCTCGTTAAAATTGAAGCAACAGGGCTGCCAAAAGTCACGGTAGGGGACCCTGCCAAATTAAAAGTAGGGGAGTGGGTGGCCGCGATTGGCTCACCTTTCGGCTTAGAAAACACCATGACAGCGGGGATTGTGAGCGCTAAAGGCCGTGCTTTGCCGCAAGAAAATTTTGTGCCATTTATTCAGACGGATGTGGCGATTAATCCAGGTAACTCAGGTGGCCCTTTATTTAATTTGGCCGGTGAAGTGGTCGGTATTAACTCACAAATTTACAGCCGTAGTGGCGGCTCTATGGGCTTATCATTTTCGATACCGATTGATGTCGCAATTGAGATATCCAACCAACTAAAAGCCACCGGAAAAATTACCCGCGGCTGGTTAGGCATCGCTATTCAAGAGCTGACTAAAGATCTGGCTGAGTCATTTGGTATGAAAAATACCAATGGTGCATTGGTGGCAGGGGTAGAAAAAAATGGTCCTGCAGACAAAGGGGGCCTAGAAGCAGGCGATGTTATTACTAAGTTTGATGGCAAAACAATTATAGCTTCTGCTGACTTACCTCGGGCGGTCGGCGCGAGTAAGCCAGGTAAAGTGGCCGCGGTTGAAATTTTGCGTAAGGGCAGTGCCAAAACATTGAATATCGGTGTGGGTGAAATGCCTACAGATTCAGTGGAGGCTACGCAAAATAACAAAGCAGCGCCTAAAGCAGAAGCCAATAAAATTGGTTTAACGCTCAAAGAGCTCACTCCACCACAAAAGAAAAAGTTGAACGGTAAAAATGGTTTATTGGTCATTGAGAGTGTGGGCTCGGCCGCTCAAGCGGGAATCCGTCGTGGGGATGTCATCTTAGGCTTAAATAATAGTGAATCACAAAGCGTAGAGCAGTTTAATAAACAAATTAATGGCGTAGCGGCGGGCAAAACTGTGGCAGTGTTAGTACAACGTGGCGAGAACACTTTGTACGTGCCGATTAAAATAGTGAAGTAGTTATTATTGCTCGCTAGATTGTCCAATAATACCTAAAAATAGTCTTACTACGCCGAACGCAAGCCATGAGGCAGTGCGTTTCATGAGATTGCCATTTACCCAAGCTTGGGCAGGAATATAAAATGCCCCGGTTTGCATAGAAGCGATAATGTCAGCGCGTAATGTTGTAGAAAATGTACTGTCTTTTATCAGTACATTCGCTTCACGCGCTAGCAATAAGCTAAATGGATCAATATTGGATGATCCGACTGTAGACCAATAACTATCGATGACCGCTACTTTACTGTGCATGAAGCTCTTACGGTACTCGTAAATTTCAATCCCATTTCTTAAAAATTCGCTATAAAACGCATGAGTAGCGAACATTAAAAAATATTCCATACGTCCTTGTAATAGCAGTTTCACAGTGACGCCACGCTTGGCTGCATCTAATAGCGCTCTACGAAACTTTCTGCCAGGTACAAAGTAAGCATTGGCAATGATGATTTCAGATTTAGCGGCGCGGATTGCCTCTAAGTAGGCATCTTCTATATCGTGCCTATGCAAGACGTTATCACGCAGCACAAATGCCGCTTCTATATTAGCGCTGAGTATTGGTTTAGCAGGCGCAGTATTCGGCTGAGATGGGCTTGCTAATACGGTAAATGTGTGTGGCCATGCCATCCGCCGCCAAAGGTTATGAACCCGAGCAAGAATGATGGGTAGCAAGCCACCTTCAATTTTCACCGCATAATCAACACGCGGGGGCACATTGTTAGGCTTTTGATTAGGCACATTGAAATCGTCAATAATGTTGATGCCGCCGACAAACCCTATCTTGTTATCGATGACAATCACTTTATGATGCAGCCGTCGCAAGCGATTTTTTTTGAAAGACCAAGGTGATATTTTAGGGCGGTAAAATATCACCCGAACACCTGCTTTTTCTAGCGTTTTAACATACTCTTTAGCTAAATCTTTACAGCCAAAACCATCTAGTAATACATTGACTATGACGCCGCGATGGGCGGCGCGCATTAAGGCATTGCCGATACGTATTCCAATGACGTCCTCTTGGAAAATATAGCTTTGCACATAGATTTCGTGGGCCGCACTTTCAATAGCCGCCTCTAGCGCTGGAAAATATTCAGTACCACTACGTAACAACTGAATTTGATTGCCACCAATAAAGTTAATCATATTTTTGTTAAGGTTGCAGTGAGGATTGCATGGTCGGATATTTTAACGAATTGTGGTCCTGAGTGAACATCGACATGGCTTACATGAAAGCCGCGTACATAAATACGATCTAAGCGTAGCATCGGTAGCCAAGCTGGAAAGCTGCGTGCCGGTTTGCCTGTGTGGTGTTCAAACACCTCTTTCAGCCCTAATTGTTCGGCGAAGCTGCGGCCCGTGCGCATCCCCCAATCGTTAAAGTCACCGGCAATAATTAGCGGTGAGCTAGCCGGAATATGCTGTTCAATATAAGTCGCTACTGCTAACAATTGCTGGCGGCGCCATTTTGCAAATAAACCCAGGTGTACACAAATGGTATGTAGAGGTAAATCCCAATTGGGGATATTAATTTCAGTATGTAGCATGCCGCGTTGTTCGCTAGTGTGGGCAGAAATGTCTTGGTTGTTGGTATGGGTAATGGGGAATTTTGAAAGCAAGGCATTGCCATGATGGCCCGCGGGATACACCGAATTTTTACCGTAAGCATAGTCTGACCAAACCGCGTCAGCCAAAAACTCCATTTGCCCTGAGGTTGATAGTGCGATAAAGCGCTCGGGATGCTGAGTATGCATCTCTTGAACTTCTTGTAAGAAAATGACATCGGCCTGCAATTTTCTCAACATCTCGCGTTGAAGATGTAAGGAAAATCGGGCGTTAAAATGGGTGTAACCTTTGTGAATGTTAAATGTGGCGATGCGTAGCGTGTTATGCAAAATTAGCTCAGAGAATACAGTTAATCATGATGTGAATCATACAATAATAAGCTTTTTAAGCAATTAGTTACAAACTAATCAAGCATTTGTTGTAAAATCACGCCTATTGTGAAAAGGCGCTTATGGCGCCTTGTTTGTTTGTATAAAAGCTTAAAGACTAAATGAAAAATATTCGTAACTTCTCCATTATTGCCCATATTGATCACGGTAAATCCACCTTGGCTGATCGTATTATTCATCTGTGTGGTGGCTTAGCCGATCGTGAAATGGAAGCGCAAGTGCTTGACTCTATGGATATTGAGCGTGAGCGTGGTATTACCATTAAGGCGCAAACGGCAGCGCTGGAGTACAAGGCGGATGATGGTCAAACTTATCATTTAAATTTGATTGATACCCCCGGCCATGTGGATTTTAGTTATGAAGTTTCACGCTCACTTTCAGCCTGTGAAGGCGCGCTATTGGTGGTGGATGCCAGCCAAGGCGTTGAGGCGCAAAGTGTGGCTAATTGTTACACGGCGTTAGATTTAGGCGTAGAAGTGACTGCGGTACTCAATAAAATTGATTTACCTTCCGCTGACCCAGAGCGTGTGATTCAAGAAATTGAAGATGTGATTGGCATTGATGCCACTGATGCGGTACGTTGTTCAGCCAAAACAGGCTTAGGTGTGCGCGATGTATTGGAAGCGGTGATTGCTAAAGTGCCGGCACCGCAAGGCAATATAGACGGACCACTTAAGGCGCTAGTGATTGATGCATGGTTTGATAACTATGTGGGCGTGGTGATGTTGGTGCGTGTGATCGATGGGGTGTTGAAGCCAAAAGATAAAATACGCTTAATGGCGACACGTACAGAATTTTTATGCGAGCAAGTGGGCGTATTTACGCCTAAGTCATTGCAAAAAACTTCCCTGTCAGCAGGGGAAGTAGGCTTTATTATTGCAGGTATTAAAGAGCTCGCCAGCGCTAAAGTGGGCGACACTGTCACCTTGGTGAATAAGCCTGCTAGTGAGCCATTGGCGGGGTTTAAAGAGGTTAAGCCGCAAGTGTTTGCAGGATTGTATCCAGTCGAATCTAACCAGTTTGAGGCGCTACGGACAGCGCTTGAAAAGCTCAGTTTGAATGATGCTTCGCTATTGTTTGAGCCAGAAAATTCAACGGCATTAGGCTTTGGGTTTAGATGTGGCTTTTTAGGTTTGTTACATATGGAAATCGTACAAGAACGTTTAGAGCGTGAGTACGATATGGATTTGATTACCACTGCACCTACCGTTGTTTATGAGTTGTTGCTAAAAGACGGCAGTGTGGTGCAAATTGAAAATCCATCACGTTTGCCAGAAACTTCGCGTGTTGAAGAAACGCGTGAGCCGGTGATTAACGTTAATTTATTGATGCCACAAGATTATGTGGGCCCGGTGATGACCTTGTGTAATAACAAACGCGGCATACAAAAAAATATGCAGTATATGGGTCGACAAGTGATGCTGAGCTACGAAATGCCACTCAATGAAGTGGTGTTAGACTTTTTTGATAAATTAAAGTCAGTGTCTCGCGGTTATGCTTCGATGGATTATGAGTTTTTAGAGTTCCGCGCAGCGGATTTAGTAAAGCTGGACATCATGGTGAATGGTGAGAAAGTGGATGCGCTTAGTATGATTGTGCATCGCGCCAACAGTGTGCACCGAGGCCGTGAAGTGGCCGCTAAAATGCGTGAGTTAATCCCGCGCCAAATGTTTGATGTAGCAATCCAAGCCTCTATCGGCGCTAATATTATTGCCCGTGAAACAGTCAAAGCGATGCGTAAAAACGTGATTGCTAAATGTTATGGTGGCGATGTTTCACGTAAGCGTAAATTATTAGATAAGCAAAAAGAAGGTAAAAAGCGCATGAAACAAGTGGGTAATGTTGAAATTCCACAAGAAGCGTTTTTGGCTATTTTACGTGTAGAGGATAAATAATGTATTTCGCATTGTTCATGGTGGCCATCTTAGTCGTCACAGGCTTTATTTGGCTGCTAGATAGTGTAGTGTTGCGTAAAAAACGTGCCGATGGCGAAGCTGAGCCTGTGCTGGTGGAATATGC
>CAILFU010000125.1 GCA_903833595.1 uncultured Pseudomonadota bacterium | reverse complement strand
GCCCCAAGCTTGCCTAAAGGGTAATGCCTGAATAATCTAGACTTTATTTCCACACCTGGGAAACGGTAATGATTGACTGCAAAGCTCGCCGCCTCTACTTCGTTAAGGTGTGTACGTATGGGTATACTTTCAAAATTACGGCTTTCACTTTGTAACTTGTTAAAGCGCTTTCTATCGAGTTTACTAATTTCAACAAGTTGACTCACCTCAGCAATGGTAGCTTCGAGATCGTCAACTTTTGAAGGGGTGATTTCTAGGGTATAAACAAAAAAATTGTGTGCTAACACTACCCCGTTTTTGTCCAGTATTAGTCCTCGATTAGCCACAACGGGGACAAGTGAAATCCGATTATTTTCTGCCAACGTTTGATAATGGGCGTATTGTTTAATTTGAAGGTAAGAAAAACGCATCGCCAGTATGCCAAATAGACCCAACACCACGAATGCAGTAAAGCCTAATCTCAGCCTAAAGTAATATTGCTCATGGGGGAAATTCTTAAGTTCGGCTCGCATGCTTAAATACCAAGCAAGCTGACTTCAGGCGCAACATTTAGATAAATATCAGCATTAATTACCACGACTGCGCCCACCAACATCCAAACCGAACATGACGGCAATAAACCATAATAAAACGCCACTAATACTGGGTAAAAAGTAAGTCCAGCCCATAAATTGCGCGCCAGCAAAGGTTTTAATAATCAGCAAGCTTACTTGCGAAATAAAAAGCAATATGAATACATAGAACAATTGTTGCGTGCCATTAAATAGCACTAAGCGTTTCTGGTAACTCACTGCAAAAAAAGCAGTAATGGTGTAGGCCAACGCATATTGCCCAAAAATTCCACCTGTAGCTAAATCTACAAACAACCCCACAAACCATGCAGTACCGACATTGCAGAGATTAGGCGCACGTATTAGCCAAAATATAATGACAAGTAGCATAAAATCAGGCCGCATAGTTAATGCAAACCCAGACCATGGTAATAGCAAACAAATTAATGCCAGTAAGATCGATAAGTAAATTGACTTGAGCTTATTCGTGTACATGTTGCTTACTCATATGATTCAACTGCGCCGGCTTTTTTTGCTTTGCTTCAAGCTTTACCGGCGACTCTTTTACTGCCTTTTGAGCATCAATTGCTTTTAGCACTAATGTTGGCGGCAACTCCGCTTCAGCCTGCACTTCAATATTTGGCATACGGACCACAAGCACTTGTCGATGGTTTTCAACGCCACCTGTAGGTGCGCAAATAATGTGGGCAAAGGGTGAATCTGGAGTAATCTCAATTTTAGAAACAGTGGCGACAGAAAGGCCTGTAGGATAAACGCCATCAATACCAGAAGTCACTAACCTATCCCCACGACGTATGTCTACATTGGCTGGTAAGTAGGGTAAATCTAAGGTGTTATCGCGGCCATGTCCAAAAGCAATAGCACGTAAGCCATTACGCTCTATTTGTACTGGAATCGCTAAAGATTTATCAGTGATGAGCGTCACTTCGCTAGTTAGCGGGTAAACACGAGTCACTTGGCCAATTACCCCGGTAGCGTCGACTACCGCCTCACCCGCAGCAATTTTATGTGATTCCCCGCGATTAACAATAATCTTTCTACTGAATAAATCTCGGCCTACATGCATAATCTCGGCTGCTACGCTGGTTTGCACAATCGTTTTATTCGCTTCCAGTAGTTGGCGAAGATGCTCATTTTCAAGCGCTAGCGTGTTCAATTTCTGAAGCGCAATATCTTGTTGAAGTGCATGCTGTTTTAAATGTTTGTTTTCACTTAGCAAATAATCATGTGTTGAAAAATATTCACCCGCATCACGGTAAAGTTGTGATGGCGTATTTGCTAGAATTTGTAGGGGGTGTAATAGCGTTTGTAAGGTTTGGCGCACGCTCAGCAAATATTGCAATCGCGAGTCAGCAGCCATTAAAGCTAGTGACAACACTGAGAAAAAAGCTAGGCGCGCCATGGCACTAGGGCCACGCACGAAAAATGCAGGGGCCTGTTGTTGCTCAAGATTGTTATTAAAATGGCGTGCCATTAGTTAAGTTGTGCTCATTAACTCTAATCTATTAGAGTTACCTTGAAGTTATACTTTGTCAAAAAATAGATCTTAAAACAGTAAGCTATAGCTGAATTATTTTGGTTAAGCCTTTATTATGAAATTTAGGCCGTATACACGGCCTAAATTTTACTATCTAAAAGCTTAAAAATTACACTTAAAATATGTGCAATTTATGCCATGCTTATTCATAAGCAAATATGCTGCCCAACTTATCTATCTCTTCTAGCGCACGTCCACAGCCACGCGCTACACAAGTTAAAGGATCTTCTGCAACAATCACTGGCAAACCAGTTTCTTCTACCAGCAATCTATCCAGGTCGCGCAACAGAGCGCCGCCGCCAGTAAGTACCATACCTTTTTCAGCAATGTCTGCGCCTAATTCAGGTGGCGTTTGTTCTAAAGCAGATTTTACTGCGCCAACAATTGCATTCAATGGCTCAGTCAGCGCTTCTAAAATTTCGTTGCTTGAAATGGTAAATTTACGCGGCAAGCCTTCTGCAAGGTTGCGACCTGTGACTTCCATTTCTAATACAGCAGAACCTGGGAACGCAGAGCCAATTTTTTTCTTAATCGCTTCAGCAGTAGGCTCAGAAATTTGCATGCCGTAATTGCGACGAATGTAATCAATAATCGCCTGGTCAAATTTATCGCCACCAACGCGCTCTGATTTAGCGTAGACAATACCGCCTAGTGAAATAACGCCCACTTCAGTAGTCCCGCCACCAATATCCACCACCATCGAACCGGTTGCTTCAGAAACTGGCATACCAGCACCGATTGCCGCCGCCATTGGCTCTTCAATTAAAAATACTTGTTTAGCCCCTGCACGTTCAGCGGATTCTTTAATAGCACGACGCTCAACTTGTGTAGATCCAACAGGTACACAAATGATGATGCGTGGGCTAGGTGAAAACCAACGAGCATCATGCACACGACGGATAAAGTATTTGAGCATTTGCTCGGTAATCGTAAAATCTGCAATTACGCCGTCTTTCATTGGGCGAATAGCCTGAATGTTTGATGGTGCCCGTCCGAGCATGCCTTTGGCTTCAGCGCCAACCGCTAGCAGAATTTTTTTTCCGCCTGGTCCACCTTCAAGGCGAATCGCGACAACGGACGGCTCATCTAAAACTATACCTTTGCCACGCGCGTAAATAAGGGTGTTGGCTGTACCCAAATCGATAGCAAGGTCAT
>CAILFU010000124.1 GCA_903833595.1 uncultured Pseudomonadota bacterium | reverse complement strand
TGGGAAAGCGTTAGCTGGTTCAATTTGTACAAGTTCTTCATCGTATTCACCAAAGGCATCAGCGGGTTGCAAGTCTACAATCACCACGTCACCGACATTTTTGCCATGCATGGCTTCTTCCACTTTTGGGAAAATATTATCGTAGCCGCCATGTAAATAAGCCACTGGATCCGCGCTTGATTCCAATACATTGCCGTCGGCATCTTTAAGTTCGTAAGTCATTGTGACTACTGTGTTCATTGCTATTTGCATAAGGATTTCCTAAATCTTAAATGGGTAAAATTTTGATGCTTAGAATTTCAATTCTGTGAATTTTAATCTATTTTAAGCATTTGCTAAAATACTAAAGTGAATTTAATTACCGACCTCGTCCACCGCTACGATGTACGCTATTGGGGTTGTTGCCACTAGGGCGACTCGCATTGCCGCCGTGACTATTGCCACGTTTACCATTGTGCGTACTTGCCGGAGAGAATAAAGCCGGTTGTGGCATGGCTTGATGGCGTGCCGCTTCTGACATATTTTTGCTGTTTGAATTGCGTTCATCGCTACGAGGCGCATTGCCTTCAGCACTTCTTGGTCGTTGACCATTGGCCGGGGCTGGTGCGCTGCGCTGATGGCCGCGTGGTGGGCGACCATGCGCTTGGCGGGGGCCACGCGGTGCCTCAGGTTCAGGGTTAGCGCTTGGGGTAAAGCCTTCTACTTGTACCTTTGGAATCTCACGCTTAATCAATTTCTCAATATCTTTGAGCAATTTTAATTCTTCACGATCGACTAATGATACCGCGGCACCGCTAGTGCCGGCACGGCCAGTACGGCCAATGCGGTGCACGTAATCTTCTGGTACATTCGGCAATTCAAAATTCACTACTTGCGGTAACTGGTCGATATCCAAACCGCGTGCGGCGATATCGGTGGCGACTAATACGCGCATGCTGCCATCTTTAAATTGCGCCAATGCTTTGGTGCGTGCGCCTTGGCTTTTGTTACCGTGAATCGCGGCTGATTGAATGCCATCTTTAATGAGTTTTTCGGCTAGTCGATTAGCGCCGTGTTTGGTACGGGTAAATATCAATACTTGCTTCCAATCGTGATGCTTAATCAGGTAGCTCATGAGTTCACGTTTATGACTTTGCGCAACCATATGCACGGTTTGCTCTACCAGTTCAGACGCCGTATTGCGACGTGCCACTTCAACAAACCCCGGGTTGTGTAACAGCCCATCGGCTAACGCTTTGATTTCATCAGAAAAGGTGGCCGAGAATAATAAGTTTTGACGTTGCTTAGGCAACATCGCGAGGATTTTTTTAATGTCGCGAATAAAGCCCATGTCTAACATGCGATCGGCTTCATCGAGCACTAAAATTTCTACGCCAGATAAATCTACATTTTTTTGATTGGCATGATCAAGCAAGCGACCTGGGGTCGCGACTAAAATATCGAGTGGTTTTTTCAAGCGTGCAATTTGCGGATTAGCGTTCACGCCACCAAAAATCACCGTTGAAGTGAGGGGTAAATATTTACCATAAGTTTTCACGGACTCTTCAATCTGCGCCGCAAGTTCACGCGTAGGCGTCAACATCAAGCAACGAGGACGACCTTTGCCTAAGCTTTCTAATGGCTTTTGGCTAAGTAAATGCAAAATAGGTAAAGTAAAACCGGCCGTTTTACCGGTGCCAGTTTGAGCGCCTGCCAGTAAATCACCACCGCTTAATACTTGCGGAATGGCTTTAGACTGAATAGGGGTGGGGGTGGTGTAGCCAGCGTCGTTAATCGCACGCAAAATGGCTTCGGATAATCCTAACTCGTTAAAGTTAAGTAAGGTTGTTTCAATGGTCAATGTAGTGCTCCAGCTTGGGTGTAAGCCGACCTATTACTTATACAGCAACACCAATCGAGGAAGGCAAATGTAATAATCATTCAGGTGATTTGAACATCAAGAAGATTAAGGGTAAGGACCGCTACGCTGATTGGTTGGCATAGGGAGGCTGCATTATACGGTAGATTGAGATTAAAGCTAGCGATAGATATTTTAAGGCTTAATAAGCCGGTGAGTGCGGGTGGCTAGCGATCTAGCAAACTGTAATAATTGAGTGGCTCAAGCACGGTGGGGATGGGTTCTAATTCGGTGTTGGGATGATCTTTACTGTAATGTAGGCCACGACTCTCGGCCCGAGAAATGGCGCTTTCAACAATTAATTCAGCCACTTGTAATAAGTTACGTAGCTCGATTAAATTGTTGCTGATTTTGAAGTTGCTATAAAACTCATTCACCTCATCACGAAGCATATCAATACGATGCAGGGCGCGGCTTAAGCGTTTGTCGGTGCGCACAATGCCTACATAGTTCCACATAAAACGGCGTAATTCATCCCAAGTGTGGGTAATGAGCACTTCTTCATCAGCATCGGTGACGCGACTTTCATCCCAATAAGGTAATTGCGGTGATGGTTTTGTGGGTTGACTTAATATGTCTTCTGCCGCTGTTTGACCAAACACCAAGCATTCTAGTAATGAATTACTGGCCAGACGATTAGCACCGTGCAAGCCGGTACACGCACTCTCGCCTATGACATATAAATTTTTAATATCCGTGCGACCTTTATCGTCCGTCATGACGCCGCCACAAGTATAGTGCGCGGCAGGTACCACGGGAATGGGTGTTTTGCTGATGTCGATGCCAAAGCTTAAACAACGCTGATAGATGTTGGGGAAATGTGTTTGAATAAAAGATAAAGGTTTGTCGGTAATATCTAAATAGACGCAGTCTAAACCGCGCTTTTTCATTTCAAAGTCAATCGCACGCGCGACAACATCGCGTGGTGCCAACTCTAAGCGTTCGTCATGCTCGAACATAAACCGAGTGCCATCAGCCAGCTTCAGTAAGCCCCCTTCACCTCGGACGGCTTCACTAATTAAAAATGATTTGGCATGGGGATGGAATAAACAGGTGGGGTGAAACTGGATAAACTCCATATTGGCTACACGGCAACCGGCACGCCACGCCATGGCAATGCCATCCCCTGTACTGATATCAGGGTTGGTGGTGTAAAGGTAAACTTTGCCAGCGCCACCAGTCGCCAAAATGGTGTTTTGCGCGGCAATGGTGATGACTTTGCCTGTGCTTTTGTCTAACACATAGGCGCCCAAGCAGGGGTTGGCATCCGTGTTGTAATCAGTCGTCTGAAATTTCGTTTCTGCGTTAATGTCGATATTCAGTTTTCTGGCAGTGATTAAGTCCACGGCAATGTGATTTTCCATCACGGTGATATTAGGGTGTTGCTTTACTTTTGCTGAAAGCGTGACTTGTACCGCATGGCCGGTCGTATCTGCGGCATGAATAATCCGACGGTGGCTGTGACCGCCTTCGCGGGTTAAGTGAAAACCACTGTTGTCATTGTCGCGGGTAAAGCCTACCCCTTGTTCAATGAGCCATTCAACCGCCTCTTTGGCGTGCTCTGCCACCATTTTTGTGACGGCTTCATCGCACAAACCAGCCCCTGCAATTAAGGTGTCTTGAATATGATTTTCTATGGAGTCTTCATCGTTAAGGACCGCGGCAATGCCGCCTTGTGCCCAATCGCTGGCACTGTCGTTAATACTACGTTTGCTGACTAAACAGACTTTTTTATGCGCTGCAGTACGTAGCGCAATGGTTAACCCTGCGAGACCGCTACCAATGATTAGTACATCAAATTGCTGCATGCTAGGCTTAATTTTCTATTATTAATTTTGAGAAAATGGGATGTCATTGCTGGAACTAATGAGAGTGTATCGCTGTCTTGATAAAAGGCAATAGCAATGCGTAACAAGCCTGCAAATAAACCTATTGTTTTTTGTATTGTGATGAAGAGGAACGCATAATGATGCATCTTGGTAAAATTCTAGAATTAACGCAACTAAGTTTAGTGCAACCTGCTGTGCAAGGTTATACTTCCGAGAGTCAAAAAAATATCAATGAAAATAATACCTATGCATTTAGCAGTCATCAGACCAAGTCAACAGGAAATCTAAGCGTAGTGGCCGTCAATCCTTCATCTGAAAATCGTGAGATAGACCATGAATTGGTCTTACGTGCGCAGCGTGGCGATAAGCGTGCTTTCGGTTTGCTGGTAGATAAGTATCAGCGTAAGTTGGGGCGGTTGCTGTCACGCATGGTGCGTGATCAAGCTGAAATTGAAGATATTGTGCAAGATACCTTTATTAAAGCCTATCGTGCCTTACCTAACTTTCGTGGGGATAGCGCTTTTTATACTTGGCTCTACCGCATTGGTATTAATACCGCAAAAAATTACTTAGTGTCTATGGGACGCAGACCGACCGTAAGTACGGGCGTTGAAATTGAAGATGCCGAAAACTTTGAAGGCGCGGATGAACTGCGCACTATGGAAACGCCAGAATCTTCTTTGATGGCTAAGCAAATTGCCCAAACAGTGAATGATGCTGTGGCTAACTTACCTGAAGATTTACGCACAGCGATTACCCTACGTGAGATTGAGGGGCTGAGTTATGAAGAGATTGCAACGGTGATGGATTGTCCTATTGGCACAGTACGGTCGCGTATTTTTAGAGCGCGCGACATGATT
>CAILFU010000123.1 GCA_903833595.1 uncultured Pseudomonadota bacterium | reverse complement strand
TGTGGCAATTTTGAGTCGCCATCCACTTAGTAATATACAACGTAACATCCCAAACTTTGACGATGATCAACAACGTGTTGTCGCCGCCTCCATTAATGGTATTCGAGTTGTTTGTGCTTATATTCCCAATGGTCAAGCGGTAGATTCCGAAAAATATCAATACAAAATGCGCTGGCTTAGCGCCTTTAATGCTTGGCTTAAAACGGAATTAATATCACACCCTGAACTGATGGTGTTAGGTGATTATAATATTGCCCCTGAAGACCGAGATTGCCACAATCCTGCTGCTTGGATTGGGCAAGTACTAGTAAGCCCACCCGAACGAATAGCATTTCAAAATCTCTTAGATTTAGGTTTACATGACAGCTTCAGGCTGTTTGAACAAGCTGAAAAGAGCTTTAGTTGGTGGGATTACCGAATGATGGGGTTCAGACGCAATTTTGGGATGCGCATTGATCATATTTTGGTGAGCAATCTACTTAAATCAAGATGTGTCTCTGCGCATATTGATAAATTACCGCGTAAACTAGAACGACCTTCCGACCATACGCCAGTAGTTTTAGAAATCGCTTAATCCATACACAAACGAATAGCGACTACCCCTTAGTTTTAATCCCCAACTGTTTGAGTTTACGATACAAGTGCGTACGCTCTAATCCTGCAATTTCTGCTAATTTGCTCATATTATTAGATGCCAGCTTAATGTGATGATCAAAATACATGCGCTCAAAATCATCACGTGCTTCACGTAAAGGTTGATCTAATAAATGTTTTTGTATATTAGTAGCTGGTTTTACACGTGCCGTTGATGTGCTTGCCGTATCGGCTTTAGTAAGGCGTATTTGTCTATCATCAAACTGATGTAGTACTCGATTCACATCATCTAAGATAATTTTTTCACCTAAGCTGGTTTGTAACAAATTACGGATTACCGCATCTAGTTGAGCTAAATCTCCAGGCCAATCAGCATTACGTAAACCATTCAAAGCAGCAATATCAAACTCACGGTACTCCAACCCAGCCAGCTCTAATTGTAAATTTGTAATCGCCACAACTAAATCAGGAATATCCTCCTTATGCTCATCTAAAGCTGGCATGTTTAACGATACCGCTGATAAAGCTTGGTATAAATTATAATCAAACAAGGATTCTGCCTGCAATCTTGGTAAATTCTCACTAGTGCCACACACAACGCGCGCATGATATTTTTCTGATTTTGCGATTAGTAATAATAAGCCCTTTTGCTCAGCTTTGTTGAGCTCAGCAATCTCGGCAATGTATAACACACCTCCGCGAATTTCTTCTAATATATCTAAAGGCGCTTCTGAAAGCCGTCTAAACTCGGTGAGTGCTAACCAAGGACTACCTGCTTCTTGCAAATAACGAGCGCACAACTCAGAGCCACAACCCTTTGCACCGATTAACAATACTGGACTTGGGCTAATACTTACTGCAATTTTATCCAATCTATCTTTGAGCGCAGTCACGATTGAACTCTTGCCTAAACTTGCCAAATTCATCTCTGATTTTGGTGATTGCTCACCATGTTTTAACGCCGCAGTTACCGTTTTTAATAGCTTTTGTAGGGCAATTGGCTTTTCTAAAAAATCAAATGCGCCTATACGCGTAGCCTCAACTGCTGTATCTATCGTGCCATGGCCGGACATCATCACGACTGGCATCGTCAACTGGCTACTATTTGCCCACTCTTTTAGCAAGGTAATACCATCGCAGTCTGGCATCCAAATATCCAATAGAACCAAATCTGGTCTCTGGTGTAGCCTCACGGCACGAGCGGCGGCGGCATTTTCAGCAAGCTGAACTTGATACCCTTCATCTTGCAAGATATCTCGTAATAATTCACGTATACCAATCTCATCATCAACTACTAATATATGTTTTGTTGCCATGCTTTTGTCTTCTAGTTTTTCAATTGTTGTGTTAATTTTTTATACATTGATTACTTTTCAACGCTACTGGATTCAGTTAAAAGTGGAATACTAATCATCACCATTGCACCTGTTTTTTCTTTAGTTAGCATGTCTACTGACTTATTATTTTGAGTTGAACTGGATATATTTTCAATCTTAATCGTGCCTTTATGCTCTTCAATTATCTTTTTGACTATTGCTAAACCTAACCCAGTACCATGAGATTTGGTAGTCATATAGGGTTCAAAAGCATGCAACATCAACTGCTCTGGAAACCCAGCACCATTATCTGCTACCGTTAACATTAAGGCCTGACCATCAATTTTTGTTTTTACTTCAATCAGCGCATCCGCTTGTTCAGCAAGTGCATCCTGTGCATTTTGCAGTAAATTATGTATGACTTGGCGCAACATTGTGCTGTCACCTTTAATCGTACAAGGCTGTTTTTCCAGGGATAATGCTATCTTATGATTGGGTAAATCGTAGAACGAAACCACTTCTAGAATTAATTTATTTAAATCTAATTTCTGCAACTGCGGCGCTGGCGAACGAGCATACTCACTAAATTCATTCACCATTTTCTTTAAAGCATCTACTTGATTCACAATCGTTTCAGTTGATCGTTTTAGCATCTGAGCATCAGCCGGCTCTAATTTACTCAGTAGTTTATGCGCCATGCGTTCTGCGGATAACTGAATAGGGGTCAAGGGATTTTTAATTTCATGCGCAAGTCGTCTCGCCACTTCACCCCAAGCTGCATCACGTTGCGCTTGCACCATCGTTGTAGCATCATCAAACACTGCCACATAACCACCATCTGGCAAACGTGTGCCACGTAAGGTTAGAATCTGTTTACCTTGCCCCGTTGCCAATTCAATTTGAGTCAGCAACTCATCTTTTTGAATATCAACGTGACCGCCATCTTCCTTACCATCTAGCTGGTTATGTATGGAAATCGCTTGAAAAAAACTTTCTAAGCGCACGTGCTTCGCAGTAATTTTATCTACCGTCAATCCTGCATAAGCTTCTAACTGAACGCCTAAAATGTTGATTGCAGCTTCATTAAAAGTACGCAGTTCTCCACGCTTATTCAGCGCTATCACGCCTGACGACAAATGCGCCAATATAGTCTCCAAATAGCCGCGTGCCGCTTCAACTCGAGAACGATTCCTGTCAGCAGCTTTAGTCGCGTCATCTAGCTGCTGCGTCATACTATTAAAAGATTGTACGAGTACACCTAATTCATCTTTGCCATGTGCAGGAAGCATTGTGCTGTAATCGCCACTCGCAATCGCTTTAGTCCCCTCGGCAAGTACCGTAAGTGGTGCAGATAATCTTCGGCTCAACACAAAGGCTACGGCCATTGCACCTAACATTGCCAGCATCATGACCAATGTTAAAGTAAGCGCAAAAACCTCTCTTAAGGAAGCGCGGCTATAAGAAAGCTGCTGATAATCTTGATACACATCTTGTACCGCCTCAGCTGTAGTTGCCAGCGGCTTGGGTACGGGTTGAAGTAATTGTAAAATCCGCGTCTCACCCGCCAAATTCTGCACATTCACCGGCACTAGCACGCGAAGGTATAAACCCTTGTTACTAATAGGCTCAATGCTACCCAGTATGTGCAAGCGTGCCTGCCTTAACTGCCTTACGCTCGGCAATTCAGGCAAAATACTGGTGGAGTCGCTATTTGAAACCTCTAAAATTTTGCCTTGCACGGTCAATAAAGTGGCATCTTGAACACCGCTCTTCTCGCGCAAGTCATTTAGTATGGAGTGTGTATTAGCCGGCTGAAAAGCGAGGCTACTCGCCATATTCTCACCCTTCTCTTTGACATCCGCTAACATAATATCTAACGCTGTACGTCCTAAGTTAAGACCGCCTTCCAACGCCGCTTCAACTTTTACATTAAACCAAGATTCAATAGAACGTGTTAAGAAATTAACTGATACCAAATAGACGATTAATCCAGGAATAATTGCCATCATCGCAAAACTTGCAAGCAATCTCAGGGTAAAGCGGCTACCCACGATGCCATTTCGAATTTGTCGATATAAACGCCAACTTTGAAAACTAAGCACAGCAATGAGAAATGTCGCCAATAAAATATTAAGTGCGACTAATAAAGAGTAGTACTCACCAGAGCCAGCAGTATTGGCACTTGCATTAGATAATAAATAGAGTAAAAACGCGCCTGAACTTGCGCTTAATAGTACGATATACTTCATTTTAAGAGGTATTTCATTTGAATAAATTGGGGGTCCACTCAAAGCGCTGTGAACTCAATTTCCAATCATCTAAGCTAATGGATTCGCCCTGTAGGCTTTTAGGTAATTTTTTTGTGTCTAGTCGCATTAAAAAAACCGCCTTAT
Source organism: uncultured Pseudomonadota bacterium (assembly GCA_903833595.1). Taxonomy (GTDB): domain Bacteria; phylum Pseudomonadota; class Gammaproteobacteria; order Burkholderiales; family Methylophilaceae; genus Methylotenera. Next base: position 1,003 of record CAILFU010000123.1, on the reverse strand, counting down.
AAACCTCACCTTTTTCAACCTCAGATTTTTGAAATACCTTTAAATTGTGGATATAAGTTAAATCATCTAACGCTTCATCTAACCTTACAAAAGTTTTTTGCTGATCGCCTCGTATCACCAAATATTGGCGAGAAAGTGCATGATAAGTCAAAGAAACACGGTGAATAGTGGTTGCTACTTCATCATCAAACCAATATTTTCTAGGCTTAGATAATTGAAATTCAAATATAAAATTCAATTCGAAGCCCCTATTAACCGCCTCTTCTATCGAATTGCTAAATTTAGCGTCAACATCTGCATTTAAAACATATCCATCTTCAAATGACTCTAATTCAGCACTTTTAACATTCAAGCTGCTATTGCCAGCTAACGCTGGTGTAGCCAAAAATGCTAACAAACAAATAACTAAAAATTGTTTAATTTTTTTGCAGCAAAGCATAGAAAAAACCATCATGTGCGATAGAGGGAATAAGCTGGCCATTTAACTGAGTAATATTGCTCTGTGCATGACTGGTTGATAATGGATATGGTAGCTGGGTTGCATCGGCGTTATTTTTTAAAAAATTATCCACTTGCCCTTGATTTTCTTCATTAAAAACGGAACAGGTAACATAAAGTAATTTACCACCCTTTGCCAACATCTGCCATAAGTTCGGCAGGATTTTAGCTTGCTGTGCAACAAAAGAAGCCACATCAGCTTCACGTCTCAGCCATTTGATATCAACATGACGACGCACTATGCCGGATGCTGTACATGGTACATCTGCCAGAATTCCATCGAAACTCACGCCATCCCACCAACTGCTTAATGATGCATCGCCAGCCACTAAGCTAGCCTGCAATTCAAGTCTATCCAAATTACTTTGTACACGCAACAGCCTGACTTCATCAGTATCAAGAGCCGTTAGCGATACTTCTGCCAATTCTAAAATATGCCCCGTTTTACCCCCTGGGGCACAACAAGCATCCAGAACATGCATATTATTTTTCATGCCGAGTAATG
>CAILFU010000122.1 GCA_903833595.1 uncultured Pseudomonadota bacterium | reverse complement strand
TGTGCCAGATGAAGATGCCGTGCTGAGTGAGGCATGGGAGATTCGCGACAAGTTAGAGCATAGGGTAGATTTAGTCGTTGATGCAGGGCATTGTGTCGCTGGTGCAACCTCTGTCATTAATTTAACCGAAGATGCCCCCGTGTTAATGCGTGCAGGCTTGGGCGATTTGACACCATTTGGGTTAAGCTAGCCCCAATTTATTGATTAACAGAGAAATAATGGAACTATCCCTGATACAAAAAATTATCATTTATGCACCGCCGGTAATATTAGCGATTACGGTACATGAAGCAGCGCATGGTTATGCGGCTAAACACTTTGGCGATATGACGGCATTTAATGCAGGCCGCATTACGTTAAACCCCATCAAACATATTGATTTGTTCGGCACCATTTTATTGCCGGCCATGACCATATTACTGGGTGGGATTTTATTCGGTTGGGCCAAGCCTGTGCCGGTCAATTTCAGTCGTTTACGTCACCCTAAGAAAGACATGTTATGGGTGGCTGCCGCAGGTCCGGCTTCTAATTTTGTCATGGCTATTTTTTGGGCGTTCGCTATCAAATTTTCGATGGATGCGCCAGAATTCATCGCTTTGCCACTGGTCTTGATGGCTAAGGCCGGGGTGGGGATTAATATTGTGTTGATGGTGTTGAACTTGTTGCCCTTGCCACCATTAGATGGCGGACGTATTGCTGTGAGTTTGTTGCCTATGCATTTGGCTAGGCCCTTTGCGCAAATAGAGCGTTATGGCTTTATTATTTTAATGGCACTATTGTTTACTGGGGTGCTGAGTAAAATTTTGGACCCGCTTATTAATCTAGTCTATGGCTTAATAAATAGCTTAATTTGACAAGCTTGTTTGTATAATAACAACCTACTAAATCTAAGGTTTTTCATCACATGGCAATTGAACGGGTTTTATCAGGCATGCGTCCTACAGGTAATTTGCATTTAGGGCATTACAACGGCGTACTTAAAAACTGGCTTAAGTTGCAACATGAGCATGAATGCTTGTTCTTTGTGGCTGACTGGCATGCGCTGACTACGCATTACGACACTCCAGAAATCATTGAAGAAAGTGTTTGGGAAATGGTCATCGATTGGCTAGCCGCAGGGGTAGATCCAGCTAACGCCACCATTTTCATTCAATCTCGTGTGCCAGAACATGCTGAATTACATACCTTGCTGTCTATGATTACGCCACTGAGCTGGTTAGAGCGCGTACCCACTTACAAAGACCAACAAGAGAAATTGAGCAGTAAAGATTTATCTACTTATGGCTTCTTGGGTTATCCGTTGTTACAAAGCGCCGATATTCTGATTTACAAAGCCACCCAAGTACCAGTAGGCGAAGATCAAATCCCACACATTGAATTTACTCGTGAAATTGCGCGTCGTTTTAACCATATCTATGGCAAAGAAAAAGGTTTTGAAGAAAAAGCTGAATCCGCTATTAAAAAGCTTGGTAGTAAGCGTGCGGCCTTGTATGAAGAAATGCGTATTGCCTACCAACAAAGCGGTGATGATGAAGCCTTAGACGCGGCGCGAGCAATGATAGAAGAGCAGCAGGGTATGAGCATGGGTGATAAAGAGCGGCTGCTTGGCTACCTAGAAGGTGGCGGCAAAATGATCTTGCTAGAGCCGGACTACAAGCTGACGCCCGCTTCAAAAATGCCAGGTTTAGATGGTCAGAAAATGTCTAAATCTTACAATAACACCATCTCAATGCGTGAAGATGTGGATATGGTGGCTAAAAAAATTAAAACCATGCCAACCGACCCAGCGCGCGTGCGTCGTACCGACCCAGGTGATCCAGCTAAATGCCCCGTATGGCAATTGCACCAAATTTATTCTAACCAAGCGACTCAAGAATGGGCGCAAATGGGCTGTAAGAGCGCAAGTATTGGTTGTATTGAATGTAAGGGTCCGGTGATTGAAGGGGTGTTAGCGGAGCTAAAACCGATTCAAGAACGTGCTGCGCAGTATGCAGAAGATCCGACTTTGGTGAAGAATATCGTCGCAGAAGGTTGTGAAAAAGCCCGTAAGCTTGCCCGTGAAACCATGCGTGATGTGCGTGACGCCATGGGTCTGAATTACAGTTAGTCACTATATTCGAATGACATTGTGATTGAAACGCCACTTAATGCAAAAATAAAAGGGGAAGTTTTTACCGAGCTTCCACAAGACCTTTATATTCCGCCTGATGCGTTAGAAGTTTACCTAGAATCATTTGAAGGGCCGCTTGATTTATTGCTGTATTTAATCCGCAAGCATAATCTGGATATTCTAGATATCCCTATGGCCGATTTGACCCGCCAGTACATGCTTTATGTAGAAAAGATGCAAGCGATTAAACTCGAATTGGCAGGTGATTACTTGCTGATGTCAGCGATGTTAATCGAAATTAAATCACGTTTCTTACTGCCAAAACCTGCCGAAGTGGAATCTGAAGATGACCCTAGAGCAGAGTTAGTGCGACGGTTAATGGAGTATGAAGCCATTAAATTAGCGGCGCAACGTATTGATGAACTGCCTAAAGTGGGCGAAGACATTAGCGTTGCAAGTGCTTATTATCGGCATATCAGTGAAATTAAACCACCAGAAGTGAGTTTGGATGACTTAGCAGATGCTTGGCGCAATGTGCTTAAACGGGCTAGCCACTATCAACATCATAAAATAGGTCGGGCAGAGCTTTCTGTACGCGAACATATGAGTATTATTTTACGCCGCTTAAAAACAGATAAATTGCTTGAGTTCTCTGAATTATTTGATATCGTGCATGATGGTATTCCAAAGTTAGTGGTGTGTTTTTTGGCGATACTAGAGCTTGCACGCGAAGGCTTATTACGCATGACGCAGCAAGCGCCTTTTTCACCTATTTACGTGCAAATTAACAGTCATGAGTGAAACAAATAATATTGGCGATTTGAAAAATGTATTAGAGGCGGCGTTATTAACTTCGCATGAGCCGTTGTCTTTAGATGATATGACACGCTTATTTGCCGAGCGTATGGAACGTACTACTTTGCGTATGTTATTGGATGAGCTTAAGCAAGACTGGGAAGCGCGCACCATGGAGTTGGTGCAAGTGGCAACGGGTTATCGTTTTCAAGCAAGGGCTGATTACACGCCATTTTTAGCACGATTAAACCCTGAGAAGCAGTCTAAGTATTCACGCGCGGTGATGGAAACCTTAGCCATTATTGCGTATAAACAGCCTGTGACACGCGGTGATATTGAAGAAATTCGCGGCGTGGCCGTTAATCCTAACGTAATGCGTCAGCTACAAGAGCGCGATTGGGTAGACGTAGTGGGTCAACGCGAAGTACCTGGTCGTCCTTCGTTGTATGCCACGACCAAACACTTTTTAGATGATCTAAATTTACGCTCATTAGCTGAATTGCCGCCTATAGAAGAATTTGTGCATCAAGACCCACAATTAGAGTTATAAACCCTACTTGCAGGCAAGCTAAGCCTTTGTGCTTAACCCGCAATCACTGGAAAATATAACATTGCCTTAGTTTTCACGCCATAATAAACTGGAGCGATTTCCATGAAGTGCGGTAAAATACGCGCTTACAATCAATAGTTTATCCATATGGCACGTCCTTTTAAAACGCAACGCGACCCGCAGGCAACGCCACGTCGTCCCAAGACCAGCTTTACTAAATTAGCAGTTGATGAAAATGCAGCGCCAGAGCCAACTCAACGCCTACATAAGCTATTAGCACTGGCGGGCTTAGGTTCGCGCCGTGATATGGAAGCGCTGATTGCTAGTGGACGTGTGACTGTGAATGGTGCGCCCGCTACCACTGGCCAAGGTGTGACGCAATATGATGTGGTGCGTTTAGATAGCCGCCCATTAAAGATCCCTTTTGTTGCAGAACTTCCTCAGGTATTAATTTACCATAAGCCAGAAGGCGAAATTGTTAGTCAGGACGATCCAGAAGGTCGCGCCAGTGTGTTTGATAAGTTACCTAAAGTAAAAAATGCTAAGTGGATTGCGATTGGCCGTTTAGACATGAATACCAGTGGCTTGCTGATATTTACCACCTCGGGCGAGCTCGCTAATCGCTTTATGCACCCCCGTTATGAAGTAGAGCGCGAGTACGCGGTACGGATTTTTGGTGAACTGACCGAAGGTCAAATGTTGCAGTTAAAAGAAGGTATAGAGCTAGAAGATGGCCCTGCTAATTTTGATAGCATTACTGCGCAAGGCGGCGAAGGTGCCAATCATTGGTATCAAGTTATACTCCGTGAAGGCCGTAACCGCGAAGTGCGCCGTTTATTTGAAGCGTTTCAACTCCCTGTCAGCCGTTTGATGCGTGTCCGTTTTGGGCCAGTCAATCTGCCGCCGCGGGTTAAGCGTGGCACCATGTTAAAACTAGAACAAAAAGAAGTAGTGGGCCTGCTCGAATGGGCCGATTTGCCTGTGCCGAGTGCACCGCTTAGACAACTGACACAACGTGAAAAATTAAAAGCGACGACCGTATTTATGCCTAAAGTGCGTAAACAACGTGTGAGTGCTTTAGATAGACCACCGCGGGATGCCGCCGATGGGGACGCTAGACCTTACCGTGCTAAGTCAGATGTAGCGCGTAAAGATGGGCCGAAAAAACCTGCGCCTAGAAAAAATGAGAACCGACGTGTACGTCAATCCAGCGATTTGGTGGCACCTGCCATGCAGAAGAAAAGTGATCGAAATAGAGGTCGGGGCTAGCGATTGATGATGAGGCGGCAATCCGCCTAATTAAAATTAATGCCGTTTTTCTTCTAGCAGTTGTTCAATACGATCTAGCCTAGCCATAATTTCCTGAATACCCGCTTCTGCATCTTTATCTACTTTTTCAACATCGCGCGTGACTTTACCTACGTCACTGCCAATTAAAAATGCAGACAAGTTCGCAGTAAAAACAGTGGCGAGTATCACCCCTAGAAAAATAAGTATGCCGCCAAAAAAACGCCCCGCAGCAGTTTTGGGGACGATGTCGCCATAACCTGTATGGGAGATGGTCACCCATGAATACCACATACCATCCCAGATAGAACCGATTGAAGGGTCGAGCTGGCTGATGACAATGCCTGCAAGCGCTACAATAATGCCCGTGATTAACATCATGATGCTTAGGTGGCCACGCGTGAGGTAATTACGAATGCGATTTGACAACCGCACGAGTAAGAACAGCATGAGTACTAAGCGTAGATTACGTAGCACACCCACTAAAGGCGTGTAAGTCCACTCCATCGGTACGCCGGTGAAAATAATCACCAGGTTCATCCAGTTTGTCAGCAAATAGCGTTTTTTATCACGTACAAGAATCGTGAGTAGGGTAGTCTCAAACAGAAATACTAGCCAAATTGCCCAGTCAAACCAGCGTGCTGTTGATAAGCTCACTGAACCGGTTTCCTCTAGATACCATTGTACTGGAATCCAAAGTGCGAGCGCTAGAATCGGCCATTCTAGACGCTGTGCCCAAGTGACGGCAATGGCGTGTTCACCGGAGTCAACACTGGCAATACCAAGTAGATGTCTGACTTTATGCGCCATAATTAACTCAACTCTTTTTTAAAGGCTTATTGTAGCTTAGCTAATCGCCACAAAGAAGTCACCTCGGCTTTACGTGCTAGATGCAGTGGGTCGCTTGCATCTAAAGTTTTACTATGCCTTGCCTTGGTGTCGGTTCTCTCAAGTACTTTTAAACCCGCGGCAGTTATCCAACCTAGTAGCTCATCACGGGTTCTTAAGCCCAAGTGTTCGGCAAAGTCAGACAGGATGAGCCAGCCTTCGCCATGCGGACTTAAATGTTCTGCCAAGCCATTTAAAAAGCCTTTAAGCATTTGGCTTTTTTCATCATAGATAGCAGATTCTAGCGCAGAACTAGGGTGTGCTGGTAGCCATGGTGGGTTACAGACAATTAAATCTGCCTTACCATATTCAGCCTTTGGGTAAAGATTGGCTTCCAACAAAGTCACATTCGGTTTTAAACCTAATAAATTAATATTTTTCAGGGCACAATCCAAAGCGCGATGTGAGTTATCGGTGGCGACAATTTTTGTCACACCGCGATTAGCCAATACTGCGGCTAATACGCCCGTGCCCGTGCCGATGTCAAACGCAAGATTACAGGGAATAGGTAGCGGTGAAACATCGACTAAGTCTAAATATTCACCTCGTATGGGTGAAAATACACCATAGCTTGGGTAAATTTTATTGTTGATTACGCTAATATCGACTCCGCTTTTGCTCCATTCATAAGCGCCTACCAAGCCTAGAATTTCACGCAATGACACCACAATAGTTTGAGTGCTTTTACCATAAGCGTGCTCACAAGCGGCTTTAACGTCAGGTGCACGGCGTAAGCTAATGTTATAGCCTACGTTTAACTCAATGACTAACATGCCTAAAATACGGGCTTTTTGCGATTGTGCTTGGCGATGTAAATGAAACGCCTCAAGCATGGTTTCACCGGCCTTCTTTGGTTTTTTTCTTGGGCGGTCTATTCTGCGTGAAAGCGCTTGCATGAGAAGCTTGGCGTTTTGAAAGTCACCACGCCAAAGGAGGGCAGTGCCTTCGCAACTAAGTTTATAAGCGTCATCTGCTTTGATGGTGTCGTCAGCGATTTGTACTTTCTTAGGGACTGGTGCGGCATTTTCAGAATGCCAGATGCCGGTTTTAGTTTTGCCAGCTTCTTGCCAGTGAATGGTATTGGTTGTGTTCAAAATAGGATGACCTGATGATGTGAGTGAATGCCCTTAGATAGGCTTATTTTTAAGTCAATTGCGATTTGGTGAGTAAAAATACAAATTCGGTGCCTGATGAAACTTCTAGCCAATTAAAGATGATGTTTGGATAAGCCGCTTCTAATGCATCGCGATTATGACCGATTTCAACAATCAGTATGCCATCGTCGTTTAAGTAGTTTGCCGCCTCGCGCAGAATGGTGTGCGTGTGGTCTAGGCCTGCAATACCGCTACCCAGTGCGAGTTGAGGTTCATTTTGATACTCTGCTGGCAACGCTGCCATAGACGGGGCATCTACGTACGGTGGATTGCTGATGATGATGTCGTATTTTTTGCCAGTAAGTGCGCTAAACATATCTGATTTTATGGCGGTAACTTGAGCATCTAACCCATAATTGGCAATGTTGATATTCGCGACATCAATGGCATCTTGTGAAATGTCAATGACATCGACAGCAGCATTAGGAAATACGCTGGCGAGCAATACGCCTAAACAACCGCTACCTGTACAAATATCTGCCGCACTTTCTATCATCTCTGGAAATTCAACCCAAGGGCTTAAGTCGGTGTTTAATAACTCTGCAATAAACGAACGTGGAATAAGCACGCGCTCATCCACATAAAATTTAAGACCTTGTAACCACGCTTCTTTTAGCAAATATGCGGTTGGCGTATGTTGCGTAATACGCTGATCAATAAAGCTCGCTAGCTTGCTACGTTCGCTTGCGGTTAAGCGAGCGTCTAAAAAGTTATTGAGCGTGTCCATAGGCAAATGCAATGCGCTCATGATTAGCCAAACGGCTTCGTCATAGGCGTTATCGGTACCATGGCCATAAAAGATGTCAGAAGCCTCAAATTGACTCACGGCATAACGTAGCCAGTCGCGAATGGTTTGGAGTTCAGTAGTTATTTGATTTGTCGTCATAAGCTTAGTCACAAAGTGCACTGAGAACACAGAGTAGACCTAGGTTTTCTCTGTAGTTTTCGGCGACTTATTTTAAAAGGGTTTCCATTGTCAGTTTGTAGGTTTCTTTGAGAGGCTCAATATCTGCCACGGCCACACATTCGTTTAATTTGTGTATGGTGGCATTGAGTGGGCCAAATTCAATTACTTGCGGGCAAATGTCGGCAATAAAGCGTCCGTCAGACGTGCCACCAGTAGTCGATAACTCAGGGGTTACACCATAAGCTTGCTCAATTGCTGTAGTAATCGCTTCAACCAAATTGCCGCGTGGCGTGATGTAAGAAGGGGAGTGCTCCCATTCCAAATCATAATCTAGCTTGTGGCCATCTAAAATACCATGAACGCGCTGTTTTAAATTAGCTTCGGTACTGCCTGCATTGTTGACCAAAGCACAGTATCTAAAGTTAAATAAAAGCTCAACTTCACCAGGCACCACATTGGTTGCACCTGTACCGCCATTCATATTGCTAATCTGCCATGAGGTGGGCGGAAAATATTCGTTACCTGTATCCCAAATGGTTTCCACCATGTCTTTAATCGCAGGGGCAACCAAGTGGATAGGGTTTTTGACTAGATGTGGGTAGGCAATATGACCTTGCACCCCTTTGACTAAAAGTTTGCCAGAAAGGGAGCCGCGACGCCCATTTTTAATCATATCGCCAACTACTTTGTTGCTAGTAGGTTCACCCACGATGCAGTAATCAATGAATTCACCGCGGGCTCTTAATGCTTCAACCACTTTAACGGTGCCATCTACCGCAACACCTTCTTCATCAGAAGTAATGAGTAGGCCGATAGAGCCGGCATGGTTAGGATGCGCTGCGATAAATTCTTCAATACTGGTTATGAATGCAGCCAGCGAGGTTTTCATGTCAGCCGCACCGCGTGCGTAAAGCATGCCTTCTTTAATGGTGGGCTCAAAAGGCGGCGTATGCCATTTTTCTAGCGGGCCTGTAGGTACAACATCAGTATGACCAGCAAACACTAATAACGGACCACTCGTGCCGCGGCGGGCATAGAGATTATCAACATTGCCAAAACGCATGCGCTCAATTTTAAAACCCAGCGGTTCAAGACGTGAAATCATCAGCGCTTGGCAGCCAGCATCTTCTGGCGTGTTTGAACGGCGTGCTAGCAAATCAATGGCTAGATTTAAGGTTTTGCTGTGAGTGGATGAGTTCGTCATAGTTGTTCTTTATAGGCTATTTCAGTAAATCCTACGCATATGATTTTGCCATTGTTTACCAACACGGGGCGTTTGATGACAGATGATTTTTCTAGCATTAACTTAAGTGCAGACTGTGGATCAATCACCGCTGATTTTTCTGCCTCAGTCAAGTTGCGCCAAGTCATCCCCGCACGATTGACTAGCTTTTGCCAAGGCATTTGACTTAACCAGTTTTCAAGCAAATCATGGCTAATACCATTTTTCTTGAAGTCATGAAATTCATAAGCCACGCCATGATTACTTAGCCAATCACGGGCTTTTTTAACGGTACTACAATTGGGAATACCGAATAGATGCATGACAATAGTATTTTTGATGGATGTTTTATACCATCAGTTTAATTAAAGCGGTATTTTAACAGGATTACTATAAAGTGCAGAAATTATGCTGTAAGGATGCGGGAGGTTGATTTTTTTGGATATAAAATAGTTACGTTTTTTCAAGACGTTGCCTAATATTTTTTAGTAATTGAATGAGTCTATCTTTAGGCATGGGTCGTGATATCAAGTAGCCTTGCATTTGATCGCAACCTAGCTTGGCAAGGATGGTACGTTGCTCTTCAGTTTCAACCCCTTCAGCCACCACATTCATTTCAAGTACATGTGCAAGCTCAACCACGGCTTGAACCACGCCCAGCGTTTTAGGATTGGTATTAATGTCAGCCGTAAACGAATGGTCAAGCTTAAGTTCATTTACTTGCCAATGTTGAAGATTGGTAATGCTTGAGGAATAGGTCCCGAAATCATCAATAGCAACGCGGATACCGGCTTTCTTGAATTGGGCGAGTTGATTGTTGAATTGTATTTCATTTTTCAGGGCACTAGATTCAGTAAAGTCAAAGATTAAACTAGATGCAGGTAAATCAAAACGCTTCAGCATCAGCGTCACATCATCTACAAAATTGGCATTTGCAATTTGATTGTGTGACAAATTGATGGAGATATCAAAGGGAATGTAGCGGTAATTTAATTGATGCAATACACGGCAACATTCCTCCACAATCCAGTCATTGATGGTATAACTTAAACCAAATCGATCTGCGGCATGCATAAAATCTGCAGGATACAGCAAACCCTTAATGGGATGTTGCCAGCGCAATAATGCTTCAGCACCTATCGGCTTTCCAGTCACAGTGTCGATTTTTATCTGGTAATGTAGCTCTAGTTCACTGTTAACTAAGGCTTTTTTCAAGTCATATTGAATTTCAAGCAGCTGGTCTGTCACTAAGGCAATTTCAGCATCAAAAAATCGGAATTGATTCTTACCATCTTTTTTAGCACGGTACATCGCGGTGTCTGCAGCGCTAATCAGTTCTTCGATATTGCCGCCATTAGAATGCATTGCAACACCAATCGAGACGGAAAGATTTAGTTCTATATTGTTGATAACGCAAGGTGCACGCACTGAACTGACCATACGCTCAACGACTGCAATATAGTCTTCATTATTTTCTATACCTTCGATAATCGCAATAAACTCATCTCCACCTATGCGTGATACTTCATCACAACCCCGCACGGCGGTCACTAAGCGAGAGGCTATTTTTTGTAATACTAGGTCACCTATTTTATGGCCCAGTGTGTCGTTAATTTGTTTGAAATCATCTACATCAATAAAAGCCACAGCCAGGCCTAATCCGCTACGCTCACATCTTTTCGTTGCGGATTCTAAATGTTGCAGAAGTGCGCGGCGATTTGGTAATTGTGTCAGTGTATCAACGAGTGCTTGATGACTTATTGCCTGGAGGTCTTCCTTATTAAATAAGTTAAATCTAAAGGTATCGTATCCTAATTTATCGTAAAAAATGGCAATAATAAAAGCCACTAAAAATACGCAGATTAAGCCTAATGCTACCGTGATGCTTAGTAATGAGCTATCCCAAAGCATGTGGTTATTAGTATTGATACTTTGTGGAACATCAATGGCAATCGTGTATATCAGGTAAATACCAGTGAAAGCTAAAGAGATGACAAGTGAAAATATTGATTTTGTTAGGAGCGGGCGTTCGCCAGAGTAGCTTTTAAGCCAGAAAATAATCATTATTGCCATACTGTTAATGGCAATGGCTACCAATGTGGCCAGTAAGTAGGTTGTTGGTGGAAGCGATATTGCAATTTCACTTTGTGTTGCTAGCATGGTGAAGTAAGCAATTAGGCTTGTGCTGGCACCAGCTAAAATGCCATTACCTAATAACGATTGAATGGGCAGCGTTTTTTTGCTTGAACCATTGAGCACGATGGCTGCAAAAATGAGGGAAAACAGCCATGAAAATAACATGTAAATGGAGCTATATCCAGATAATGGCCTCACGGTGTATGCCATTAAAACCAAAACGTGGCTAGTCCATAAGCTAGTTCCTAAGCCTAGCGTGCTGTATAGGAAGGTTGAGCGAATCTGATTGGCGGCCGATTTGTATAATTTACTGACTGCGCTGAACGTAAACAACACCGTCAAGTAAGTCAGTAGCAAAGATAAAACAATTAATTGTAGGCTGTAATAGCTCATTAATTAGCTAAGTCCAATTCGGATTAAGTAATAGCTTTCAAGTTAGATATAACATTTATAGCATAGATTGTGCCATTAGAATATTGCGGGCATAAAAAAAGCTGTAGAAGCATTGGAATGCTCACTTACAGCTTGTTTTAGGGCTAGCTTAATTGATTAGCCCATTTATTTTATATACAAAACCGTCATAATTCCGACAGTTTTGTAGTTTAAATGAGATTGTTGAAGTGCTAAGTCTCTTAAATGCCGCGTAGTAATTCGTTGATACCTACTTTACCTAGTGTCTTTTCATCCACTTTTTTAACAATCACAGCACAATATAGGCTGTAAGTGCCATCTTTAGAGGGTAAGTTGCCTGACACTACGACAGAACCTGCAGGGATGCGACCGTAAGTGACGCTACCTGTTTCACGATCATAAATCTTAGTAGATTGGCCAATGTAAACGCCCATAGATATCACGCAGTTATCTTCTACGATGACACCTTCAACGACTTCAGAGCGTGCGCCGATAAAGCAGTTGTCGCCAATAATGGTAGGTCCAGCCTGAACAGGCTCTAATACACCGCCAATACCCACACCGCCGCTTAAATGCACATTTTTACCAATTTGCGCACATGAACCTACTGTGGCCCATGCATCTACCATGGTGTTTTCACCTACATAAGCACCAATGTTGACAAATGAAGGTAGCAGCACGGCATTTTTGCCAATAAATGAGCCGCGGCGGACCATGGCGTTAGGCACGACACGAATGCCATCTGCCTTAAAGTCTTGCTCTGTATAATTAGCAAATTTTGGCGGTACTTTATCAAAATACTTGGTACAACCACCTTCTAGCAACACATTGTCATCTAAGCGGAATGACAACAGTACCGCTTTTTTTAACCATTGGTGTGTTTCCCAATTTTGCGTGTTGCCTATGCGTGATGCGACGCGTAGGGCCCCTGAATCAAGGTCTGCAATGATGCTGGCAATAGCTTCTTTTAATTCTTTGCTAGCATTGGCTGGATTGATGTTTGCGCGATCTTCAAACGCGGCTTCAATGATGTTTTGTAGTGGATTCATGATGGGGTAAATAATATTCCAAAATTAAAAGCGTAAAAAAAGGGTAAAAAGCGAAAGCGCTATTTTACCCTAATCAAATAAAGTTAACCTAAACTAATCAGCATCATATGTTGCATTTAAGGTTAAATTTTTAATTGTGAACCTAGCTCTACCACACGGTTAGGGGGCAGTTTGAATTGATTGGTAATGGTTTCAGCACTTCTAAATAAGCCGATAAATATTTTCTTGCGCCAAAAGGCCATTCCTGAATTTCCGCTCGGAATAAGAATCTCTTTACCCACAAAAAATGAGGTATCCATGGCATCTAATGTTAAGCCATGATCACTACACATCGCTAAATCACGTGGTAAATCTGGTTCATCTTTAAAGCCGTAGCGGATAGTCACGCGATAAAACTCGTAAGGTAAATGTTCCACTGATAGACGTTCTTCGGTAGAGGTATGTGGAAAGTCTAAGAATTTAACGGTGAGCAACACCATTTTTTCATGCAACACTTTGTTATGTTTTAAGTTGTGCAACATGGCATGTGGAATACCATCAGGGTTAGGGGTCATAAATAAGGCAGTACCAGAGACGCGTGTTGGCGGATGTGCCCCCACGGCTTCAATAAACGGCCCAATTGCCATTGCATCATTTCTAAGCTTGGCATAAAGCATATCGCGCCCTGATTTCCAAGTCAGCATTAAGGTAAAGATGACAATGCCGATGACGAGCGGCACCCAGCCACCATCAGGTATTTTGAGCACATTGGCGCTAAAGAATGCGACATCGACTACTAAAAACATCATGACGAGCATGCCGGTACGTAATTTACTCCAGCCCCAAATATTGTGGAACACAATGCCGGCTAGCAGGGTAGTAATGACCATGTCGCCTGTCACTGCAATACCATAAGCCGCAGCTAAGTTGCCTGAGGACTTAAAGCTAAGGACTAATACCATCACGCCTATCATCAAGCCCCAGTTGACGCGTGGCATGTAAATTTGGCCTTCTTCGCTCTCTGAAGTGTGCTCAACATGCATGCGCGGCAAGTAGCCTAATTGCAATGCTTGGCGCGACACTGAAAATGCGCCAGTAATGACGGCCTGTGAGGCAATGACAGCGGCCAGCGTGGCTAATGCAATGAGGGGGAAAAGCATCCACTCCGGCGCTAACAAATAAAAGGGATTTTTAATGGCTTCGGGGTGTTGCAATATTAATGCCCCTTGGCCAAAGTAATTCAGTACTAAAGCGGGGAGTACAAAACCAAACCAGGCTAAGCGAATCGGGAATCGGCCAAAATGCCCCATGTCTGCATATAATGCTTCAGCGCCAGTCACGGCAAGTACGACTGCACCCAATGCAACAAAGGCAATCCAAGGGCTTACCGCAAAGAAATTAAAGGCATACGCGGGGCTAAGTGCATGTAAAATAGTAGGATTTTGCATAATGCCTAAGATACCTAAAACCGCTAAGGCGCCAAACCACAACAGCATAATAGGACCAAAAAAAGCACCTACTAACGCGGTGCCCTTGCTTTGCGCCCAAAAAAGAACAAACAACACCACTAGGGTGACGGGCAATATCAGTGGGTGCAGAATAGGTGTTGCAAGCTCTAGACCTTCAACTGCTGACAATACTGAAATAGCAGGCGTAATCATGCCGTCCGCATAAAACATACAGGCACCTAAAATACCAAGCAGCATAATGGTGTGTTGCTTTCTTAAGTTGCCTGCCGTGTTGTGGCTAGCCAGTGCTAGCAAAGCCATAATCCCACCTTCACCGCGGTTATCTGCCCGCATAATAAAGGCTACATATTTTACTGACACCACCATAATGAGCGCCCAAACAATGAGCGATAAAATGCCGTACATATTCACTTCTGTGAGGGGTACAGGGTGGGTGCCTACAGAAAATACTTCTTTGATTGTGTATAAGGGGCTGGTACCAATATCACCAAACACTACGCCCAGAGCGGCTAGTGTGAGTGCTGAAAGCTTAGTTTTACTGCCAGTAGATGATGACATTAAAATGAGATGCGAATTTGGTAAGAGCGCTATTATCAACCAAGTTAAATACTAAACCAATAGATTTTCAATTAAATTTTTATAATCTTTAAGGTTTAATCATAAAACTAGGCTATTTTTAGCCTTTTATTGTGAGCATCTAGTCTGAACATTTCCCATAATAATACTGTCTGATGACGCATAGGTCATAAATTAAGCGCGACTGAATCTTATCCAACAAAAAGATTAACGCACTTCGCGTAGAAGTTTATAGGCTGAAAATTTCATGTTGGCATGAGTTTTGCTGGTCTAGTTACAAATGCGTATAATAGCGGCCAATCGATTTAAGGCACTAGTTTTTTTATTTACTGAGAAATTTAATTTTTAACTAAATGAAGTGTTATTTTGTATAAAAACTCAAATTACCGATTAGTAATTTTAGTGTTGGTAACTTGCCTAAGTGGACTAGCTGGCAATATTGCCTACGCTACAGAACCATTACTCACCTTAAAAGAGATGGTTGAAAAAACCGTCACTTCAAATCCTGAAGTGCAGTCACGCTACCATAAATTTTTAGAATCTGGCTATGAGCAAGAAGTGATGCGTGCCGGGTTTTTACCCAAAGCCGATGTCGTCGCCAATTACAGAAAACAAGAGGAACTGGTTAAGCCGGCTGATGGCACTGCAACCCCTCGTTTTAATAGCGAGTTAGTATTAAGACAAATGATTTTTGATGGTTTTGCTACGAATAATGAAGTAAAACGTTTGGGCCACGCCAGTCGAGTGCGCTATTACGAACTACAAAGTGCGATGCAAAATACCACCTTAGAGTTTGTGCGCGCTTATATTGATGCCATGCGCTATCGCGAACTCACGCAGTTTGCAAAAGATAACTACGTGGTTCACAAACAATTATTTGATCGTATTAAAGAGCGTGTGACGGCGGGTGTGGCTAGAAAAGTAGATTTAGAACAAGCAACTGGCCGCTTAGCCTTAGCAGAAGCTAATCTGCTCACAGAAGCTACCAACTTACATGATGTCACTGCACGCATGCAACGACTATATGGCGAAATTCCACCAGAAACGTTGGAAGCCCCCACATTTTTTAATGCAGGTGTTGAGTCTACTGCAGTCGAGGCATTAAAGGTTGCGTACAATCAAAACCCTGATTTACTTTCAACCATAGAAGATATTCAATCTAGCCAAGATGAAATAAAAGCAAGAGAAGCCCGCTACATGCCCAAACTAGATTTGCAGGCACGTAAAAATCTAGGCGTCAGTTCGGATGGCCGATTTAGTTCAAGTGCGGCAGATTTACTGGAACTCACTATGAATTTCAATTTATTCAATGGCTTTTCTGATCACAATTCAGTGAATCAAGCAGCGCAAAAACTCAACAATTCTAAAGATTTGCGTGACAAAGCCTGTGTCGATACGCGTCAGATTGTGGTGATTGCTTACAATGATATTGAGCAATTAAAAGAGCAGGAGAAATATCGTACAGAACATAAAAATGCCATTGAAAATGCGCGTGAGGCCTATCGCAAGCAATTTGATATTGGGCAACGTACCTTGCTAGATTTATTAGATACAGAAAATGAATACTTTCAAGCCAAGCGCACCTTAACCAATACACAATATGACATTAAAACGGCCTATGCTAGAACTTATGCGGGTCAAGGGCAGTTGTTGAATAAAATTGGTGCTGCACGGGGTGGTTTACCTGAGTATGCGCGTGAAGACTATATGGACAATGAGAATGTTTGCCAATCGCTGGCGCCAGAACAACTCATTATCGATAAAGCAGCGCTTTTGGCCGATGCAAAACCATTGAGTTCTACTTACAGTGTACCTAAGGCAGTCGATGTGCCAGTAAAGGCCGTAGAGCCGCCTAAAGCGTTAGAGTCCCCCAAGCCAGTCGAGCCTGTTAAAGTGCCAGAACCGCCTAAATCAGTGGTTAAAGTACTCAGCAATAAGGTTATTCCAGACGTTCAATTTGAAACTAATAGTGCGAAAATTAAGCCTGTGTCATATCCGGTATTAGACAATGCGGTGAATACTTTGAAGGATTGGGGCAATTCAAACGTAGAAATAGCAGGCCATACAGACCGGCGTAACACTTCTAAGGCGGCTTATAACCAAAAACTATCTGAGAAGCGTGCCAAAGCCGTGCTTAAATACGTTGTTAAAAAAGGCATAGAGGCTAAACGATTAACTGCAAAAGGCTACGGCTTTAGCCAACCAATTGCTGAGAATGATCCTAAGCTAGGAAATGATGTCAATCGCCGCGTAGAGTTAATTCGGTTAGAGAAATAACTATTACTTGGTAACAGTGATGAATAAAAGTAAAAGACCGTCAGTAAATAAATAAATTAAAAAAACATAGTTTTTGCTTAGAAAAATTCTAAGTATGGTGATAGAATACGCACCGCAATTTGATGTAGACCTACTATCCGCCCGGGTGGTGAAATTGGTAGACACAAGAGACTTAAAATCTCTCGCCTTATGGGTGTGCCGGTTCGACTCCGGCTCCGGGCACCAACAAATATATTTTCATAGTCCAGCAACATCCAATCTCGTCCAAGCATAAAGTCAAATCGTTGATTTTATTCAGTTTTATATCCAAGTTAATCCAAGTTCGTGCAGTTGCATCCAGTATATTTTGGGGGTATCGTTGGGGGTATCGTCATTTACAGCGAAACTGGATACCCCCAAATGTCACTTACTAACATTGCAATTACCAAGGCAAAGCAAGCAGACAAGCCATACAAACTTTCAGACGGAGG
>CAILFU010000121.1 GCA_903833595.1 uncultured Pseudomonadota bacterium | reverse complement strand
TATTAATGTTGGAAACAATGACTTTCTAAACCACAGCGCGCCTACCAGTAGTGGTTGGGGTTACTGCGTATTCGGCAAAGTCACCGCTGGCATGGATGTCGTTGATAAAATTAAAAAAGTAGCAACGACAACTCGCAATGGTCATCAAGACGTACCTGTAGATAATGTAGTGATTGAAAGTGCAACTCGCTGTTAAATAAGCATTATTTAGTCAATAGTGCTCACTAAAATAATGTAATACATTCACTTCACCTTGAAAAACCTCGGAGATAAATCAGGTTCACGCGCTATAAAGCCAGACCTATTTATTTCCGACTTGCACCTATGTGCAAGTCGCCCACATATTACTTCAGCGTTTTTACATTTCCTCAAACATACAGTTGCAAATGCTAATGCACTGTATATGTTGGGTGATTTATTTGATTATTGGGCGGGAGATGATGATGTTGATGACATCACACATCAATCAATTATTGATGCTTTTAGCTCGTTAGCCAATTCTGGTGTAAAACTCTACTTTATGCACGGTAACCGTGACTTTTTAATCTCTTCTAAATTTTGTACTGCCGCTAACATTACTTTACTGCAAGACCCCTGTTTAATTACTTTGTATGGTAAATCTGTTCTATTGAGCCATGGTGATGGCTTATGCACTGATGATTTTGCCTATCAAGATTTTCGATTGCTAGTACGAGATTTAAAATGGCAGACAGATTTTTTAAGCTTGCCTTTAGAGACAAGAAAAAATCAAATAGAAACTATTCGGGCTCGCAGTGAAAATGAAAAATCACATAAATCAGCTGAAATTATGGATGTTAGCCAAGATGCTGTTAGCCACTTATTAAAAAAGTACCATTACCCAGATTTGTTAATCCATGGGCATACTCACAGACCGAATCAGCATAGCATTCAATTGGATGGGCACAACATGATACGTTGGGTATTGGGGGATTGGTATGAGCAAGGCAGCTATTTAAGTTGCGACGAACAGGGATGTAAGAGTAATGCAATAAAAACTAATGCTGCTTAAGGTTGATATCCTGGGATTTTTGTTTCATCTACATCATCTATTTGCTCGGGTTCCAAGAATCGATGTGCATATTTTAAATATATTTTCTCTCGTATAAAGAGGTCAAATAAGTCTGGATCTATATGATTGTCCAACTTCATTTTACCCAAAATATATAATGACTCAGTCAATGTTTTTGCTTTTTTGTATGGCCTATCTTTTGAGGTAAGTGCCTCAAAAATGTCGGCTATCCCCATCACGCGTGCAGGCACTGACATCTGCTCGCGCGTTAATCCTTTAGGATAACCCTTTCCATCCATACGCTCATGATGACCACCAGCGTATTCTGGCACACGCTTCAAGCTATTAGGGTAAGGTAGTGACTCCAACATACTAATAGTGACATTGATGTGATTGTTAATAATTACCCGCTCTTCGCTGGTTAAAGTACCTCTTGTAATATTAAGATTCAATACTTCATTTTCACTTAAAAAAGGCCCAACTCGCCCATCTGCATCCAGCAATGGAATAGCAGCGATATCACGAACGCGCTGTTGATCTTCAGGCGTCATAAATTCACCGCCAAAGTTAGATTTTTGTAAAAAATCGCGATCTTCATCACACTGCAACACAAAGGCTTCATACTCAGATTTAAGCTTAGCTACATCAGCTTGCATTCCATTTTGCATTGCTGCAAGTTGCATTTTAAGCATATGGCACTCTGCTTGTGTTTTTAATAGCTCAAAACGCTGATCTATCAGCAGCATACGATCGAAAATTGAGGATAGTTTAGTTGCTTTATCCATGACATATTCTGGGGTAGTCACTTTACCGCAATCATGTAACCAACCTGCGATTTTCAATTCATAAAACTCTTTCTCATTTAAAGTAAAATCTTTAAGGGGTCCAGTTTTAGCGTCAATCGCTGCTTGTCCTAGCATCAGCGTCAGCTCAGGTACACGACGGCAGTGCCCACCAGTGTAAGGTGATTTCTGGTCAATAGCCTCAGCCATCAATTCAATAAAAGCCTCAAACAGCCCTTTTAATCCTTCGATTAAATTTTGATTAGTCATAGCGACTGCAGCTTGCGATGCTAATGACTCAACTAAACTTTGGTTTTCTGCAGAGAAAGGAATAATTTCCCGCGTATCAATGTCAATTGCATTAATAAGCTGTAACACACCAATAATCACAGCTTCATGATTTTTCATTGGAATCGTTAGAAAGGATTGTGAGTGGTAGCCAGTCCTCTCATCAAACTTACGAGAACCTGTGAAGTCGAAATTCTTAGCTTCATAGGCATTTTCAATATTTACTGTCCTATCATTTAGGACTGCATAGGCTGCTACTGTCGTTAAATTGGGCCTGCCATCATCTAAATATAAGGGTAAGGGTGAAAATGGAATATCCTTACCCGTCGTGCCCCCTAGCGCAATATTAAGTGTTTCATTACTCATGATTTCAAACTTAAGTTGCTTATCATCAGTAACACTATAAATAGTGCCGCCATCAGCATTGGTGATTTCCTTAGCGCCTAACAAGATCATCTCTAGTAGACGCTTATTATCACGCTCTGCAGACAGCGCAACGCCAATTGAGTTGAGCCGTTCTAGCTGCTTAAGTAAATAAGGAAGTTTTTGGTCTGCCATGCTCTTTAGTTTTTAATATTTTTAACCTCAGCCGCTCTTACATCAGCCGCCAGTTTATCTAAAACACCATTGATATATTTATGACCATCTGTGCCGCCATATATCTTTGCCAACTCAACACCTTCATTAATGACAACACGATATGGAATACTCATATCAAACATCAGTTCACAACCTGAAATTCTTAATATTGCATGTTCGACCGGACTTAATTCAGCTAAGTTTCGATCAATAAAATTTTTCATTTTTTCATCAAGCTCAGTCACATGACTAGTAACCGACTCAAGTAGAGATTTAAAGTAAGATTCATCCGCCTTGTTGTAATCAGGATCTTCCGCCATATCACGATACACTGAAGCCAGGTCAGACTCATTCAACATGCCGCGATAAACTGCTTTAAGCACTAACTCACGTGACTTCCTGCGGTTTTTACCTGTGTTTTTCTTAGCTGTATTTTTTGGGGCTACCGTTTTTTTACCTTCGCATTTACTCGCAACTAAACTAGTCACTTGTGGCTTGGCGTCTATTAATTCTTTAGCTGTCATTATAGCGCTCGGATCAAATTAGCCATTTCAACAGCAACCTGCGCAGCTTCCGCACCTTTTACATGCATGCGAGCAATGGCTTGATCGTCATCTTCTGTAGTTAGAACTGCATTTGCAACAGGGATGCCTGTATTGAACTGTACTTCAGAGATACCGCGCGCAGACTCATTTGAAACCACTTCAAAATGATAGGTTTCACCACGAATAATTGCCCCCAAAGCAACCAGTGCATCAAATTTTTCGCTAATTGCCATATGTTGCAAAACTAATGGTGTTTCTAATGCGCCCGGCACAGTCACCACAGTAATTGCATCACTGGACACCCCAAGTTTTAAAAGCTCAGCAGTACATGCACTTAGTAAACCATCACCTATATCACTATTAAACCTAGATAGCACCACACCAATTTGCAGACCAGTCCCATCCAAGTTTTTCTCAATTTCTCTCACGTTTCATCCTTAATGACTAGCACTTATTCATATTGTGCATATTTTACCGCATATTAGTCGCATACCTTAATGAAATAAGCCCCAAGCCTTTTGCACCGTACTCCAAATACCGTAGCTTATTGGAATTAAGACCAAAGCCCAGGCGATAACAACGAGTACTGGATGACTGGCAGCTTGAGAGTCACTAACACTTTTATCTACATTGGCTGTCATTGATTTTTCATGCGCTAATTTACGCTCAGCTTCAAGCTCTGCATCCGTCATGTAGTATTTTTCATCCACTGGCTTAACCAGTAAATTTGCAATAAACCCCACGACTAACAAGCCTGCCAACACCATAAAAATAGGCGCGTAAATTTGATCGAAAGGTATATTGGCCTCTAATCTAGTGTCGTGCATATAATTCACTACAACCGGCCCTAAAATACCTGCAGTAGACCATGCTGTGAGCAAACGGCCATGAATTGCACCCACGAACTGAGTACCAAACATATCAGCCAAATAAGCAGGGATAGTTGCAAAACCGCCACCATACATAGAAGCAATCACACAAAAACTAGCCACAAATAAAGCCAGTGATTTAAACCCAGCCACATAAGTAGCGGTGCAATACATGATGGCGCCTAACACAAAGAAAATATAGTAGGTGCGTTTGCGACCTAATTTATCCGATGAAGTAGCCCAGGCGAAACGACCGAAAATATTAAATAATGAAATTAACCCGACAAAACCCGCGCCTACAGCTGCCGCCGATGCAGTGAGTAATTCATCTTTTTTAATATCCGCAAAGCCAATGTCTGGCTGACCAATGAGTGCACCACCAAACGTTTCTTGTAACATAGGTGCAGCGGCCCCTATGATACCGATACCAGCCGACACATTCATACATAACACCAACCACAGCAACCAAAACTGAGGTGTTTTATGAGCATTTTTAAGATGCACATGCTTAGATGAAATCATCGCATTACTCTGTGTTACTGGCGGTGTCCAGTTGGCGGGTTTCCAGCCTGTAGGAGGAACCCGGTATCCTAAAGAACCCCAAAGCATAAACACAAAATAAATGGCAGAAAGTGCTACAAACGTTTGCCAAACACCTATGCTTGTTGGTGTTGCAAAATAAGCCATCAATTTAGTTGCAAGTGGCGAACCTATCATCGCACCACCGCCAAAGCCCATAATCGCCATCCCTGTCGCCATGCCGCGGTGGTCAGGGAACCATTTAATAAGCGTTGAAACAGGTGAAATATAGCCCAGCCCTAAACCGATACCGCCAATCACTCCGCTTCCCAACCACATCAGCCATAATTGGTGGGCATATACGCCGTACGCAGAAATAAGCAAACCGCCACACCACAACAACATTGAAACTAGGCCAGCCTTACGCGGCCCTTCACGCTCTAACCAACCGCCCCATAGCGCTGCTGAGCAGCCAAGTAAAACAAAAAATAAGGTAAACATCCAACCCAAATCAAACTGCGTCCAGTTACAATCTGTCGCAAACAAGGCTTTTGCGGTACCACTTAATTTATCTGAAAATGTCGCCGCACCTGCAGCGCAAGCCTTAATTGGTGTACCATCTTCTCCCATCAGCACTTTACCCAATGGCTTCCAAAAAACACTAAATCCATAAGCCATACCAATAGATAAATGCACAGCCAACGCAGCAGGCGGCACTAACCAGCGATTAAAATTAGCGTTTGCTGTAATGTGTTCTTTAGATAAAAAGTTTGCCATACCATCCTCTTTAATTAGGTGTTACTTTTATAAAAAATTACTATGTAACATAATGTTACAAATAAAAAAAAATGGCAATTTACTTATGCAAGCAATTAATATTTGTCATAAATATTTCACATTTAGGTCATAAACTATCTTCCTATGCAATATAGAACGCTACATAAGGAAAAATATGCCAGCCAATATACTAGTTGTTGAAGACGAACCGGCAATTCAAGAGTTGCTATCACTCAATATTACTCAAGCTGGGCATAATGCAATACGTGCCTTAAGTGTAGAAATTGCACAAAATTTGATGCGTGAAACCATTCCAGATTTAATCTTGTTAGATTGGATGCTGCCAGGCATGAATGGTCTAGAATTTGCTCGTAAATTAAAGTCAGACGCTCACACAAAATCTATCCCCATCATTATGCTTACCGCACGTGGCGATGAATACGATAAAGTGCGTGGTCTAGAAGTGGGTGCTGATGACTATGTCACTAAACCATTCAGCCCACGCGAACTTAATGCCAGAATTAAAGCAGTTCTTCGCCGTCGCGCGCCTCAGATGACTGACGACCCTATAGAACTCAATGGCTTACGCTTAGATCCGACGACGCATCGCGTGACCGGCAACCAAAAAACCATCGATTTAGGCCCTACTGAATTTAGACTGCTCCATTTCTTTATGACTAATGCAGAACGCGTACATACTCGCAGTCAATTGTTAGACAAAGTATGGGGTGATCGCGTATTTGTTGAGGATCGCACAGTCGACGTGCACATTCGGCGCTTACGCAATGCGCTGTCAATTTCTGGTCATGAGAATCTCATCCAGACGGTGCGTGGTGCTGGCTATAGATTTTCAAATAAGAGCGATTAACTTCGAGTGTTGTAAATTTACCGATAAATATCATCTAGATTTTCAATTCCTAGCTATAATTGACCACGTCAATTTTTTGAAAAAAATTATCTGTGCTAGATATTCGTTGGAGAGCTGGCTTATTTATTTGCGCACTTATTGTCATCAGTCTTTTTTCATGGCTGATCAGTGGCGCTATCACAGCATTACTTATATTCTCTACCTGCCTCTTAGTTTACATTCTCAACCATATTTTTTGGCTACACCAATTACAAACTTGGTTTAAAAAACCTATCCTTAAAGAAATTCCTGAAGGATTTGGTTTGTGGGAAGATATCTTTACCATACTCTTAAAATATGAGCGCAATAACACATTCAACCAAACACAATTAAATTCAGCACTAGAGCGATTCAATCTAGCCACCAGTGCTATGCCCGATGGCTTAGTGATACTAAGCGCTAGTAACGAAATTGAATGGTGTACACCCAACGCAGAATATCAACTTGGCCTCGATTTAATGACCGATAAAAACCTGCCTATTGTTAATTTAATTCGCAATAGCCAATTTATCGCTTATCTATATAACGAACAATATGGCGAGCCATTTAAACTAAAGTCATGGCGAAACCCTGATTTAGTGTTGGAAATTCAGCTTATTCCATTTGCTAATAATCAAAAATTATTAATTAGTCATGACATGACGCAGTTAGACAAAGTGGATGTAATGCGTCGCGATTTTATTGCTAATGTTTCACATGAATTACGCACTCCACTGACTGTGGTCGGTGGTTTTCTAGAAACACTAAGCGATATGGAAGGGGCTGTGCCAGAAAAATTAAGGCCTTATTTTGCTATGATGGAAGAGCAAACTATTAGAATGCGGCGCATTATTGAAGACCTACTGACATTATCCACCATAGAAAGTAATACTGAAGAGCCCGACAATTCTGATATCGACATGCCTAGCTTGTTAAAATCTGTACAGAATGATGCCATTGGCCTCAGCCAAAGTCTCAATAAAACAAAACACAAGATCAATCTTGAAGTCGACTCTACACTTAACTTAAGTGGCTCAATAGACGAACTTCGTAGTGTATTTAGCAATTTAGTTAGCAATGCAATTCGTTACACCCCTACTGATGATGCCGGCAAAAGCGGTGAGATCTTAATTAGCTGGGCATTACAACATGGCGAACCTGTATTTTCTGTGCGAGACTCTGGCATCGGCATTGAACAACGGCACATCGACAGACTTACTGAGCGCTTTTATCGAGTAGATCGTAGTCGTAGTCGAGAAACTGGCGGTACAGGATTAGGGCTTTCTATCGTCAAGCACATTCTCATTCGGCATCAAGCGAAGTTAGAAATTACCAGTGAATTAGGGGTAGGTAGCACATTTAGCGCAATATTTCCTAAAGCACGAATCGTGCGTCCAAAATGAATAATACAGCTAAGAGGTTCCTGATTTTACTTTTCACAAGCTGCAGTCTATTTGCTTGTGCACTCAATTCCCCAGTAGACCGTAAACCGATTCCAGAGCGCAGTGATAGAAGCTCAGGCAATCAATTTGCCAAAAGTGATTTTGATCGCATGGCTGATGTTGAAATATCAGAAAATATGCAGAGTTTGCGTAATTTAATGATCAAACTCTATAAGCGAAACCCGCATGAACTAGCAAAAAGCACGGCTGATAATGCAGAAAAAATGGCGACATGGGTCATTGAGGGTGAGCAACAACACCATTCCTTATTCAAGGAAATTGACAATAAACAAGGTACTGAAGCTATTTTCTTGTCGTTTAAACCTGAATATACAGGAGACCGTGTATTACCTTTTATTGTGGGGCTACAAACCATGCTACTGCAGGCACATGGCAATAAAACGGATTTTTACTTAACAAATACAATAGACCCGCAACATCTCTATAACGTCGCTAGAAACATTGAAATAGCCGCATGGAAACTATCAAATGCAAGAGATGAAACAGGCAAGCTCTATTTGTTGAGCAACGAAATTAACGATACTGATAAAAATTTATCTTTTGAACGAGAATTTGGAAAAATGATAGGCCGCACTGACTTATATGCGATTGCGCTAGCAGAGAAGTCAGAACGGCTTATTGTGCGAGTCATGCAGAACTTGGCAACCGCTATATTCTTACCTTTTATACCCTAGTTCTCGCTATAGTAACACCTTCTCAATGCCACCCTGATTCACTTTCTCTACATATTCTTGCATCCAATTATCTCCAAGAATATGCTTTGCCATCTCTACCACAATATAATCAGCCTCAATCCCAGTATCTTCACCGTACCGAGATAATCCCTGTAAACAGCTTGGGCATGAAGTAAGAATTTTCACTTTTTCTTCTGGCGCACCTACCGTTAAACCCAACTTGCCCATGCCTTTTTCGAGCTCTTCTTGCTTGCGCATTTTTACTTGCGTAGCAATATCTGGACGCGCCACCGCAAAAGTACCGCTCTCTCCACAGCAACGATCATTGAGTTGCACCTCTTGCCCCATAAGCTTATTAGTCACTTCTAGTGGCTTATAAGTCTTCATCGGCGTATGACATGGGTCGTGATACATATATTTAGTGCCCGTAACGCCCTTTAGCTTCATATCTTTTTCCATTAGATATTCATGAATATCTAATAGCCTGCAACCAGGAAATATCTTATCAAACTGATATTTTTGCAACTGATCCATACAAGTACCACAAGACACAATCACCGTCTTAATGTCGAGGTAATTAAGTGTATTGGCTACACGATGGAACAATACACGGTTTTCTGTGGTGATTACCTGACCTTTATCATGATTGCCACTCGCAGTTTGCGGATATCCACAACACAGATAACCTGGTGGCAATACCGTAATAGCACCCACTTCATACAGCATAGCTTGCGTGGCCAATCCGACATTTGAGAACAATCGCTCAGAACCACAACCAGGGAAATAAAACACGGCCTCTGAATCTTCTGTTACTTTTTGTGGATTACGGATAACAGGAATCATACTGTCATCTTCTATCCCTAATAACGCACGCGAAGTTTTAGTCGGCATTTTTTTAGGCATGGGCCGATTAATAAAATGAATGATCTGTGCTTTAATTTCCGGCTTGCCAACTGTCGCTGGCGGTCTAATTTTATCTTTTAATAGATGAAACTTTTGAGCTAGCATATGCGCAAAATTTTGTGCTCTATAGCCAATAGTCACCATTAAGGTGTGCATCATCTTAATGGTAGCTGGGTCTTTAGCATTTAAAAACGCCATGCCCACTGCTGTACCTGGGTTGAATTGCTTTTTACCCTGCTCACGCAAAAAGTTACGCATAGCAACAGAAACATCGCCAAAATCAATATCAACAGGACACGGATTTAGGCATTTATGGCACACCGTACAGTGGTCTGCCACATCGTTAAACTCATCAAAATGCTTCAGTGAAATACCGCGCCGCGTTTGCTCTTCGTATAAAAAGGCTTCAATCAGCAATGACGTCCCTAATATTTTGTTGCGCGGGCTATACAACAAATTTGCCCGTGGCACATGTGTTGTACATACTGGCTTACATTTACCACAACGCAAACAATCACTAATTGAGTCTGCAATCTCGCCAATGGCAGATTGCTCCATAATGATAGATTCTTGCTCAAGCAAGCCAAAGCTTGGTGTATAAGCATTTTCTAGACCTGATCCTGCCAGCAACTTACCTTTATTAAAGTGACCGTTTGGATCTACTTTATTTTTATATTTAGTAAATGCCTCAATCGTAGCGTCTTCCAAAAACTCCATTTTTGTAATGCCAATACCATGCTCACCAGAAATGACACCGTTCAAGCTTTTAGCTAACGCCATGACTCGCGCAACCGCATCGTGCGCGGCATGCATCATTTCATAATCATCAGAATTAACCGGAATATTGGTGTGTACGTTGCCGTCACCCGCATGCATATGCAACGCAATAAATACACGAGATTTTAAAACGCTCTTATGAATTTCATCGCAGCGATTTAATATTTTTTGATATACACGCCCAGCAAAAATATCCTCCATAGGGCGTAGCAGTTCACGCTTCCAAGAAATGCGTAAATCATAAGATTGCACAGCATGGAATACGCTTTCATATTGAGTGAGTGACTCACCCAGCGAGCCTAGCACACTCACAGGTTCATCTAACGTATTCAAAATCATGCGCCAGTGCGCACGCAAATCACGCAACAACTGCAAAGCAATCACTTGCTTTGATTGCACCATTTGTACATCCGCATTGCCGTCTTCATCTGCCTGCAATGGCAACTCGCTCTGCATAAAGACTTCAAGAGCATCTAGAAGCTGCAGTTTATTATTAATTGATAGCTCAATATTAATGCGTTCGATACCATCAGAGTATTCGCCCAATCGTGGCAATGGAATCACTACGTCCTCATTGATTTTGAAGGCATTGGTATGCTTAGCAATGGCAGCAGTACGAGCACGATCTAACCAGAATTTCTTACGCGCTTCTGCCGACACCGCAACAAACCCTTCGCCATTACGCGCGTTACATAAACGCACGATGTGTGACGCAGCTTCACCCACTGCATTTTCATCATCAGAGGCAATGTCAGCAATCAACACCATTTTAGGGCGTTGTTGACGAGCAGCTTTAGTGGCGTAACCTACCGCTTTAATGTAGCGCTCATCCATATGCTCCAACCCAGCCATCAATACTAGGGGGTCTTTTTTTGCAGTGGCGTCTAAATAATCTTTAATCTCAACGATAGCCGGTACAGCATTTGATACATGGCCAAAAAACTCTAGCGCAATGGTCCGCACATGTTTAGGCATGCGATGCAAAATAAAAGTAGCACTGGTAATTAATCCATCGCAGCCCTCTTTCTGTATCCCTGGCAAACCAGACAAGAACTTATCAGTAACATCTTTCCCCAAGCCTACTTTACGAAAGCTAGGCCCAGCAATTTCTAAAATCTCGGGTTCTCCCAGCAGCGTTTTCATATCCTCTGCGTAGCGACTCACTTTGAAGCGCGCAACTGCAATGTCATGAATCTTGCCTAGGTTGTGGTCTAAGCGCTCCACCTCAAGCCACTCTGCATCGGGTGTCACCATGCGCCATGAGGCTAGGTTATCTAAGGCCGTACCCCATAGCACGGCTTTTTTACCACCCGCATTCATAGAAACGTTACCACCAATACAACTGGCATCAGCACTTGTCGGGTCGCAGGCGAATTCTAAACCTGCATCACTTGCAGCTTCCATCGCACGGCGTGTTACCACCCCTGCGCCACACTCAATAGTGGCTACTTGCCTTAAAACACCAGGCAAGGTGCGCATTTGTACACCGGTATGTTGATCTAACTTTTCTGTATTGATAACGGCCGACATCGGCGTGAGCGGAATCGCACCACCGGTATACCCGGTGCCTCCACCACGAGGAATAACTGTGAGGCCCAACTCAATACAGGCGCGAACCAAAGCTGCAATTTCTTTTTCAGTATCCGGATTTAGTACGACAAAGGGGTACTCAACACGCCAGTCAGTCGCATCGGTAACGTGAGAAACTCTTGCTAAACCATCAAACTGTACATTATCTTTACGGGTGATTTTAGTGAGTTTATTCAATGCTTTTTTACGCAAATCATAAGTTTTGCGAAAATCTTCTGCGAATTTCTCTATCGCTTTTTGCGCGGCAAGCACCATTTTTTGGACTTTTGCATTAGCCGTGCCACCCGCATTACGCTCATCAATCGCTGCAATACGATGTTGCAAAGCGTCAATTAAAGCTTTACGACGCTTTGGATTTTCTAGTAAATCATCTTGTAAGTAAGGGTTGCGTGAGACCACCCATAAATCGCCCAGCACCTCAAACAGCATACGTGCACTACGACCTGTCTTACGCTGGCTACGCAATTCATTTAAAGTATTCCAAATATCTTCACCTAGAAACCTAATGACAATTTCACGGTCTGAAAATGAGGTGTAGTTATATGGAATTTCACGCAAGCGCTTAGTAGGTTGCGGCTC
>CAILFU010000120.1 GCA_903833595.1 uncultured Pseudomonadota bacterium | reverse complement strand
TTCCATCATGTTAAATAAGTCGTTTGCTGCAATTTCACTATAGCCACTCATGAGTATGAACCTAAATTAATCAAAGCAAATAATAACAATTTTGAACACTCACCGCATCAACAATCTATAGTCTTGGCATAAGCATCAAAATAAACCACCTATATTTCTGTATCGGACTATGATGCACCTAGAGTAAATAAGCTAATCACCTCGTTAGCGTACGTGGGTGATTATATTTAGGTTGATAATTTTAGGAGAACCATCATGGCTAAAGGACAAGAGCGTAGTAACAAGGAAACAAAAAAGCCCAAGAAAGATAAAAAAGTAGTGGTGGTTTCGGGTTCTATCATTCCAACAAGACCTAGCACACCAGCAAAAAAGTAAGCTAGAACATTAGCGTTTATTAAGCTGTTGGCAGACAGTTAGTCAGGGGCGCTTTGTAAGCGCCATCGCTAGTAATACACTTCGCCGGTTTCTTGAAGTGCTAGCTCTTCAACATGATAGTAGTGATCTGAAAACCACACCGTCATCTCTTCTGCGTTGTGATATGCAATGTCTCGATGTAAGTATTCACTAACGAAGTTATTTTCTTCATCTACAACTTGATAAATAATCATTTTGCGCTCCTTTTTAAAATTAGCACTCAGCAACTATTGCAATGAAATCCTTGAGAGAAAGCTTTATCGCTTTGTACAAGTGATTCCAGCATAACAAATGTGCTAGTACATCAATTGGTAGAAAAAAGAGGTGTTATTGGCTTAATGTTGAATTTAACGATGATTATTTAATCTAGATGATTTAATTCTAGATTTCTTAATTTAGGTGCTAATTTGGCGGTAATGCCAACCACAGTAAGGGTCATTACCCCGCCAAATATTACTGAGGGTACAAGCCCTAACAAGCGCGCTGCTAATCCTGATTCAAACGCACCTAGCTCATTAGATGAACCAATGAAAATTCCATTGATGGCCGATACTCTACCGCGCATGGCATCGGGGGTAGCTAATTGCAAAATAGTGGTGCGCATCACCATTGAGATACCATCAAAAATACCTGAAAACAACAAGGCAGCAGCAGCCACCCAAAAATAAGTGCTGATACCGAAGCCAATAATGCTAATGCCAAAGCCGGCTACTACACCTAAAAGCCATCGCCCTGCATGTAAATTGATGGGATGGCGCGTCAACCAGAGGCCAGTGATAATCGCACCAACAGCAGGTGCGGCGCGTAAGATTCCCAGGCCTTCTGGCCCTAATCGGTATATATCATGTATAAACGCTGGCAACATGGCAGTAGCACCACCAAAAAGTACAGCAAACATGTCTAACGATAATGCGCTTAACACAATTTGATTGCTGTAAACAAAGCGCAAACCTTCGGCTATGCTGGTGAAAACAGGTGGGCTGTCTAGTGCAGGTGGGGGTTCTTTTATTTTGAGTGACCACATTGCGATTGCCGCACATAAGCAAAACAGCGTAGCGATGGAGTAAGCCGCAGTTTTGCTGGCAAAACCAACCAACAACCCCCCTATAGCAGGGCCTATAATTAAACCTGCTTGAAAAACTGAGCTACTTATCCCTGAGGCGCGGGCGTATTCTTCTCGTGGCAAAATAACCGCAAATAAAGTGCTGTAACTAGGGGCAATAAAAGCGCGCTCAATACCCGTTAGCATGATGGAGCCGTATATCCA
The DNA here is from genome assembly GCA_903833595.1 of uncultured Pseudomonadota bacterium. GTDB lineage: Bacteria > Pseudomonadota > Gammaproteobacteria > Burkholderiales > Methylophilaceae > Methylotenera. Next base: position 4,218 of record CAILFU010000120.1, on the reverse strand, counting down.
TAGACTTGCATTTTCCGCGCTACCAATTAAGCCCATGGAAAGTGCAGTAAGTGTGAGCGCGTTGATGGCTAGAGTGATAGCTGAGAGCGCACCGAAAAAGCGACGCGAATAAAAATGATCAACTGCATGTCCTGCAAAAAGTGCGCAAGCAAAATAAGGAATGGCCTCAGCTAAACCAATTAAGCCGAGTGCTAAGGTGTCGTGCGTAATTTCATAAATATGCCAACCCACTGCGACCGCCATAATTTGGTATGCCAATACCATGAAAACACGGAAGCTTAGTAGTTTGAGAAACGCATGATGGTGGCGGCTAAAGATTTCCATGGGCAACTTATGTAATAAATGAGCGTGTAAATAAACGTGCGTGTAAAATTAATAGGTTAGTGCAGTGAATAAGGCAGTAAGTGGGTTTCGTTAAAAATTCTCACCGATGAGTCGTCATTGACCTAGTGTGACTCTGCCGATATAGATTAGGCGCACTAACACCTCTATTTTATCTTTAATGCTTTGGTACACGCCATAAATACCAGCTAGCAATAGTCCTATAAGGGCTCCATGCCTTAGCAATTTTAGCGATTTCTTTGCGTTTAGGCGCCGTTGCTAATTCTTTAAGACGTTTGTAGCCCTCTACTATAGCAAAATCATCAGCGGGGAGTACGTCCATCCGCGCTAAAGTGAACATCAGTAACATTTCAACCGTCCATTGACCGATGCCTTTAAGCGTGATTAAGCGATTAATTAAATCTTCATCTGACATACTTTGAGCATCCCTACGGGTAGGTACCTGCCCGCTTAAAGTACCTTGGGCAATACCCTTGAGCGTTTCAATTTTTCTGCCAGAAAAGCCACAAGCACGTAAATCATCAAATTCTGCCGCAATTACTTGCTGTGGTGTGGGGAATTTAATCGTGGCGGCGTTATTAACAGCAGGTTCGCTAAATAGCGCAATGAATTTTTTTAAAATCGCATCTCCTGCCTTGGCATGCAGTTGTTGATAGGCCACAGAACGAATGAGTGCTTCGTAAGGCTCTCGCTCAAGATTCACTTCAAAAGTGCACGGACCAACTGATTTTACAAGGTTAGCCCAGTCGGCATCTAAACTGGCAAGGAAGTCAGCCGCTTTATTAAGTTCGTTAATATTATTAAACATTTGTTTAATCTTGCGCTGTATCAAGATACTAATCAATTAATGAAGTTATCATTATCGACGTGGTTTAGGAAAATTCAAAAACTTTAGGCGCTCTGTTATACGGCAGGGATGATAATGGTAAATGTATGCAAATTAAGATGAATCAATCTCAACATAAGAATGCAAGTAAATTTTCACTATTTAATCTTGGTTTTCGACCCTTCTTTTTAGGCGCTGGCTTATTTGCGCTTATTTCAATCGCCTCATGGATGCAGGTATATTTTTCTTTAGGGTTCGTCAGTATTGAGAATATTTCTATTAGCCAATGGCATGCACATGAGATGCTGTATGGCTATGGTATGGCAGTAATTGCCGGATTTCTCCTGACTGCGGTTAAGAACTGGACCGGCATACCAACACTACATGGCAGGCCATTAATGTTGTTGTTTACACTTTGGTGTATGGCAAGAATGCTATTTTTATTTGGAACAACATTCATTACTTGGGCGGCAGGCGCCGATTTACTCTTTGGACTGATGCTAATCATTGCTATTGCTAATCCCATTATTAAGGCTAAACAATGGATGCAGCTTGCAGTGGTGAGTAAAGTGACGTTGTTATGGCTCGGCAACCTAGTATTTTATCTTGGCTGTTTTGGGGTATTAACTAGTGGTATGAACTACGCAATTAACGGTGCAATATTGTTATTCATTAGCTTAATCTTAATGATAGGACGGCGCGTGATTCCATTCTTTATTGAGCGTGGGGTCGACTATAAAGTACAGTTAAAGCAATATAAATGGCTAGATATCTCCATATTAGTAGTATTTATTGCATTATTCTTGAACGTCATATTTGTACAAATACCATATCTAACATCAATTTTTTCTTGGGCCTTATTTGCTTTGAATGGCTATCGATTATTTAATTGGCATACGGTGGGAATCTGGCGCGCCCCTTTGTTGTGGAGTTTATATGGATCAGCTTGCTTGATTAATTTTGGGTTTCTTTTTTATGGGATACAAGCACAATACCCAAGCATATCAATTCTAACGCTACATATTTTCACTATTGGCGGCATTGGCTTAATGACGCTTAGTATGATGTCGCGTGTAGCGCTAGGGCATACAGGGCGTGACGTCAGAAATCCTTCTCGCTGGGTTGGTATTGCTTTTTCAGGAATTGTCGCAAGTGTCGTATTGCGTGCGTTGGTGCCTATATTGACAGCGCAATTTTATACGAGTTGGGTGCTGGCGGCCGCCATTTTATGGATATTGAGTTTTACGATTTTTATCGCTGTTTATGCCCCGATTTTGATAAAGCCAAGGGCTGATGGCGCGTTTGGTTAAACTCTATTTTTAGTGATGAATTTGTTTGATCAACATTATTTACTACAAATAATGTTGATTTTTAACTCGCCGATGCTATATTTCACCACATCTGACCAGTCAGTTTCTGATTCATTGAAGTGAGTGGTAGCTAGGATTTCACCCTTGCCCATGTTTTCTGCGTAGTAATTGATGGAGAGAGCTTTAAATTTTTTTCTTTTGCAATCCACTAACTCTTCCCATTGTGATGACAGGCCTTGTTTTTGTTGAGCAAGATAATAGTCACTCAAGCTTAATACGCTAATTAAGTCGCCAGATTTTTTGAGGCTGTCAAAATCGATGTACATATTGCCATCATCATTCGTTTGAATCATGATCCATTCAGCCGCTACCTCAGCCGAAATGCTAAATAAAATTAAAACTAATAAAAGTCTATGCATTCGAATGCAATCACAGCTTCAATGCGGCCTTAATGCGTCTAAAGCTTTGGCTAATCAAGTTGCCATCTAGTTTGTAATGTTTATGCAGTGCCTGTTTCACTTCCCAGCTAGCAGTCATGCCGGCGGGGAATGTGACTAAATCGCCCTTGCCAAAACTAACAGCGGTGCCGCCAGTGGGTGTAATGACACATTCACCAGCTAAGATATAGGCAATTTCTTGCTCTGGAAATGTCCAAGGAAATACCGAAACTTCCTTTTGCCAAGTAGGCCATTTGCTGACATTGAGTGCGTCTAAACGTGCTTGCGCAGGATTACTCTCTACGGTGATTTGATTAACAGCGGCTTGGCTCATGATAATTTCTTTGAATAGTGACGATGCGCTATTTTAGCTTATCAATGCTGAATTGTTATTGAAAACTAGCATAAGTAGTAAAATAGCATTTTTGAAACAGTCATTAATTTTATATGCGTATTAGCTTAGAAGATGCAACAGCCAGACTTCGCCAAGGTGAGGTCGTCGCGATTCCTACCGAAACGGTATACGGTCTTGCTGCAGATGCCTCTAATGATAGTGCGTTGCAAAAAATATTTGCTACCAAACAGCGCCCAGCAGATCACCCATTAATAGTACATATTAGCGATATTAGCCAGGTTACTGATTGGGCCGCATCGTTTCCAGAGGTGGCTGTGAAGCTTGCGAAAGCTTTTTGGCCAGGTGCTCTAACCTTGATTTTACCTGCAAAAAATCATGTTTCACGTGTGGTACGTGGTGGCGAACCTACCATTGCTTTACGTGTACCCAATCACCCTATTACACTTGCTTTACTAAAGTTAAGTGGCTTGAGTGTCGCGGCCCCTTCAGCCAACTTATTTACACAACTCAGCCCAACTACCGCAGAGCATGTGGAAGCGGGGTTAGGCGAAAATATTCCTGTACTAGATGGAGGCGCATGCCAAGTAGGAATTGAATCTACCATCGTCAGTGTAGCGGCAGATGGCCAATGGCAATTATTGCGCCCAGGTATGATTAGTGAAGACGATATTGTTCGTATTGCAGGTCAGCCTCAACAGGAAAATATAGCTAATCTAGATAAAATCCCAGCTGAAAAAGCTAAGCCTAAAGCGCCTGGACAGCATGCTTTACATTACTCACCGCGAACGCCGCTTTTTTTGTTTAAGAATAAAGACATGCTTATTCAACAATGTGCAGCCTTAACGAAATCAGGTTTGAAATGTGCTGCATTGTTAATTGGTGAGGGACAAAAACCAAACTGCACGGTAGTGCAATTATCTAACAAGCCTGCAGAAGTTGCTGAGAAAC
>CAILFU010000119.1 GCA_903833595.1 uncultured Pseudomonadota bacterium | reverse complement strand
CCTGTCGCGCCAGTATCAACTAAAACATTCACTGCTTCTCCATTGATAAGCGCCTCAGTACGATAGTGTCCATCTAATCCACGCTTCAATACAACTGTACTATCTTCACCTAAGTAATTAATTTTATTTGGATTTTGAATGCTGTCGACCAAGTAAAGAATCACGCCAGCAAGTGCTAACCATATAAGACTAATGACGATGGTATTTTTAGACATGGTGAACTTGATGAATTGTCGATAGTCTGATTATTCAGTCTCATCTATCCAAGCAAGTTGTATCGCTTCTAATATTCTTTCGCCACATTTTTCGGGCGCGTCATTAAAGCCATCAAGCGCCATGACCCAGTCCATTAAATCGGTAAACCGAATGATACGAGGGTCAATATCTGGGTGCTTATCATAGAGTGATTCAGCGATGCTTAAGCTGTCGGTCCATTTCATAATTGCAATCTCACTCATCAATAATCAAGGGGGTGTAAAGTAAGTTAATTATAGCTGGCAAATTGTAATGCCGATATTCGAAAAGCACCGACTTTAATCTTTATGGTTTTAATGTTCATCGCCGGGCGTGGTAAAATATGCCAAAATTTATTTATTAAAATTAATTACCGTATTTGGAAAGCTAAATATTATGTCACTTGCCCCTATTAATCAGGCACCATTTAATTACACTAATACTTTAAATAAAGCTGACTCTGCCTTATGGGGCATGATTGAGCATGAAGTTGTGCGTCAGCATGAGCACATCGAACTGATTGCTTCTGAAAACTATACCAGCCCAGCAGTCATGCAGGCGCAAGGGTCACAACTAACGAATAAATATGCTGAAGGTTATCCTGGCAAGCGTTTCTACGGTGGGTGCGAATATGTAGACCAAGTTGAGCAATTGGCGATTGATCGCTTAAAGGCCTTATACGGTGCGGAATATGCCAATGTGCAACCGCATTCTGGTTCACAAGCTAACCAAGCCGTTTATTTCAGCATCTTAAAACCAGGTGATACGGTAATGGGCATGAATTTAGGCCATGGCGGACATTTAACGCATGGTTCACCCGCCAACTTATCTGGCAAATTGTTTAACATTGTGCCTTATGGATTAAACGATCAAGAAGAAATAGATTACGATGAGATGGAGCGCATTGCCATTGAATGTAAACCTAAACTACTCATTGGTGGCGCATCGGCTTATGCGTTACGTTTTGATTGGGCACGCATGGCAGAAATCGCTAAAAAAGTAGGTGCTTATTTTATGGTTGATATGGCACATTACTCTGGTTTAATCGCCGCTGGCGTTTATCCAAACCCGGTACCACATGCCGACTTTGTAACCTCTACTACGCATAAAACCTTGCGTGGCCCACGTGGTGGCATTATTCTAGCTAAAGCAGAATTTGAAAAATCTCTTAATTCAAGTGTATTTCCAGCCTTGCAAGGTGGCCCATTAATGCATGTGATTGCGGCAAAAGCAACAGCATTCTTAGAGGCATCGCAACCTGAATTTAAAGCGTATCAATCGCAAGTGATTAAAAATGCTCAAGCAATGGCTGAGGCACTTACTGCACGTGGCCTACGCATTATTTCAGGCCGTACTGAGTCGCATATGTTTTTAGTTGATTTGCGACCAAAAGGCCTAACGGGTAAAGCTGCAGATGCTGCGCTGGGTTTAGCGCATATCACAGTAAATAAAAATTCTATTCCTAATGACCCAGAAAGCCCATTTGTAACTTCAGGCATTCGTATTGGTGCGCCAGCAATTACGACACGCGGCTTTAAAGAGGAAGAAGCTAAGCTAGTCGCCAATCTAATTGCAGATGTGCTAGATAATCCAAATGATGATGCAGTCATCGCAGCAACTAAAGCCAAGGTGCATGCATTAACGGCACGGTTTCCTGTTTACCAAAACTAGACGCCATACTTAAATCATGAAGTGTCCTTTTTGTGGTGATGCTGATACGCAAGTGATAGATTCACGCGTGAATGACGAAGGCGATTCTATTCGTCGTCGCCGAAAATGTGGGGTCTGTGATAAGCGCTTCACTACTTACGAAACAGCTGAGCTTCATATGCCACAAGTGGTGAAAACCAATGGTACACGCGAAGAATTTAATCGTGAAAAATTGCGTTTATCATTTTCACGCGCTTTACATAAGCGACCTGTGCCTACCGAATATGTAGATCGAGCGTTAGATCGAATATCACAAAAATTGCTTAGCTTGGGTGAGCGTGAGATTCCTGCGCGAGAATTGGGTGAAAGCGTAATGCATGAACTCAAACTGATGGATAAAGTAGCCTATATACGCTTTGCCTCGGTATATCGCAGCTTTTCGGATGTAGATGATTTTAACGACGCAATTCGAGATTTATAAGATGAGCAGGATAACGCTCAGTCCATGGTAATCATATAGGAATAGGCAATGAAATTTATAAACTGGGCAACAATCGCATTTACAGCGTTTACTGTATTGCTCACCATCGTTTTTTTTAGTTGGTGGGCAATGAAAGATAGTCTTGTTTTTGGTAGCGAAAAATTTAATCAAATTAAATGGATGCAAGCCGAGGCTAACCTGGAAAAAGAATGTAAGCGTGGCGATATGGCTTATGATTTACAACAGCACATACTTACTAAAGGTACGCCTAAAGCAGCCATTGGCATTTTATTAGGTCGTCCAAGCTATGAGGATGTTAACAGTATGGAATATGACTTAGGTCAATGCATGCATGTTTATCATGGCTTACTTATTTTCTTTGATGAAAATAATAACTTAATTAATAGTCGTATTTCATCGCATTAATGCCGCGACTACAACCAGTCTAATCACTGAACCTCATTGTGTTTTCAACCGCTGACCATACCTACATGGCACTTGCACTGCAGCTAGCAGAGCAGGGTTTATACAGTACGCAACCTAACCCAAGAGTGGGTTGCGTTATTGTGAAAAATAATCAAATCATTGGCCAAGGCGCGCATATTAAAGCAGGCGAATCACATGCTGAAGTGCTAGCTTTAAGCGAAGCAGGTGTACATGCAAAAGATGCTGAAGTCTATGTGACCTTAGAGCCATGCAATCATTACGGACGCACGCCCCCTTGCGTAGATGCCCTGATTAATGCCGGCGTTAAGCGCGTGATAGTAGCGATGCAAGACCCGAATCCATTGGTGGCAGGCCAAGGTATAAAGCGCTTACAAGCTCAGGGGATCTTAGTTGAGATAGGGTTACATGAAAAGCAAGCCCTCGCCTTGAATTTAGGTTTTATTTCTCGCATGACGAAACAACTACCTTATGTCCGTAGCAAAATTGCAGCTAGTCTAGATGGCCGTACCGCGCTTAAGAATGGCAAAAGCCAGTGGATAACTTGTGAAGCTGCAAGAACTGACGTCCAGCATTGGCGAGCGCAGTCCTGTGCAATCATTACCGGCATAGGCACCGTGCTCAATGACAATCCAAGCATGACAGTGCGTTTGGACCATGCCCCTTCAACCCATGGCATACGACAACCACTTCGGGTGATTATTGATAGTCGATTGCAAACACCCATAGATTGCAAAATGTTGGATAGCGCTATACTGAAAACTAGCCCTGTTGTTATCGCTTATGCAACAGATGCTAGCAATAAGGTCGAAAAATTATGCGCCACAGGTGTGGAGCTAATGCAATTACCCGATGCACATGGACGTGTTGACTTAGTCGCTTTATTGTCAAATTTGGCTACACGCGGCATTAATGAAGTGTTGCTAGAAGCTGGCCAAGGCCTGAATGGTGGCTTTCTACAGGCCAATTTGATTGATGAGTTTATTTTTTACTACGCACCAAAACTAATGGGGACAGATGCCAAAGCAATGTTTGCCATCCCGGAATTAACGCAAATGCAACAAGTGACAGATTTGCAGATATTAGATGT
>CAILFU010000118.1 GCA_903833595.1 uncultured Pseudomonadota bacterium | reverse complement strand
GCCAACCAGTTTTGGTTACATTCATTACCTGGGAATGATTTGATAAAATACAGACGTGGCATGCCTGATTTTTCTACGCAAAAATCCAAGACTTTACGCTCGTGTCCACGCACTGTTTCAACCAAGTTGCGTACCTGATCACATAAACCTTCAACTTGTTTTGGTGAAAATCTAAAGGCAGTGAGCTCTACCAAAATCTCAGACAGTAATGCTTGATACTCAGGATCTTGCGATCCTTTTACCGGCAAAATGACCATCATCTTTTTGTTAGCCGCACGCACGACTGCAAATCGTTTGATGACTTCTTCTTTTAATTTAGCTAAAGCTTCAGCTGAAATGGCAGCAGCTTTAGCACCATCTTCATCCTCTTCAACATCTTCATCAACATCATCTTCTTCGTCATCTTCGGCCGCTTCTATTGCCACGGCATCAACAGCGCCTACATCTGAATCAATCAATCCATCAACCAAATCGTCAACACTTAGCTCATCATTTTCAACTTTATCTACCAACGCCAATAGCGCTGCAATAGTCGTTGGACAGGCTGCAATCGCCTGAACCATATGCTTCAGGCCATCTTCAATGCGACGCGCAATTTCAACTTCACTTTCACGAGTAAGCAAATCAACTGTACCCATCTCACGCATATACATGCGCACAGGGTCAGTAGTCCGGCCAAAGTCTGAATCTACTGTTGCAAGGGCTTGCTCAGCTTCTTCTACGGCATCTTCATCTGTTACGGCAGGGGGTGCATCTGACATTAACAATACTTCAGCATCAGGCGCTTCTTCATACACCTGAATACCCATGTCGTTAATCATGCCGATGATGCCATCGATCTGCTCTGAGTTTTGTACGTCATCTGGGAGATGATCGTTAATTTCTGCGTAAGTTAAGTAGCCGCGTTCTTTGCCTAAAATAATGAGTGTTTTTAGACGTGAACGGCGTTCATCAGCGTTAGCTTCTTGCTGCTCTGGGCTGATAAACTCCATTTTCTTTTTTTCAGCTAACTGAACACTTTTCTTTGGTCTTGCCATGACGCACCTCTAATTTTATGCACACCATGCATATCATTCTTTTCCAACATGGTGAATATGTTTTTTACAACCCTGCATTATAGCAGAATTTAAGCTTATTTTGACTTGGGCTTACTGCCAAAACTTTTAAGTAGTTCACGCTCGTTGTCGGTCAAGGCGCTTAAGGGTTTTTCACTCATTTTCGCTAGCAACTCATTCTCATTTTTTTGTAAGTATGTCTGCATCAATTGCTGCCTTGCCCCAGCCAACTCTTGCGCGAGATCTAACGTTTCATCAAGTACATTTAATTCACGCTCCAATTCACGCATCACCGCTGCATCAATTATATTTTCGAGCGCGCGCATAATGACTACAGGCTTAGCCTTTGGATGCTCCAAACAAGTTTCAATCGTTTTTTGCAATAACAGCTCATTGTTTGAACTCCCCACAATCCACAACAAATCAGCCTCGTTCACTAGCTCCGGATGCATCAGCATGGTCAAACAAAAACGTTGATGTAATGAATTTGTAGTGCGCGTAAGTTTAGGCTTTGCTTGCACTGGCGCCTTGTTCAAATTAGGTAATTTCAGTAAACTTTGCATTTCTTCAATAGTCAGTTGCGCTAATTCAGCAACTTTTTTTCGCAAATACATCGCGCTACGAGGCGCAGTAATTTGCTGCATAATAGGCTCAGCATCATTCAAAAAGCGCACCTTGTCCTCTTGGCTTTGCAAGGCATTGTCCGCACTCAAATGTTTTAAGATATATTGCGAAAGTGGCATGGCGATTTTAATTTCTGCCTCAAATTTTTCTTTACCAAACTCTCGGACATAAGAATCGGGATCATGCTCTTTAGGCAAAAATAGGAAAGTCAGCTTTAGGCCGTCTGTTAATGCGGGCAAAGCATTCATAGCCGCGCGCCATGCTGCTGTTAGGCCTGCATTATCCCCATCAAAACAAAATACGATTTCATCCGTTTGGCGCATTAATTTAGTAATGTGAAACGGTGTAGTTGCTGTGCCTAATGCCGCAACTGCATAGTCAATCCCATATTGGGCCAATGCCACTACATCCATATACCCTTCAACCACTAACACTCGGCCAGCATCGCGTATCGCACGGCGTGCTAAAAATAAACCATAAAGCTCATGACCTTTTTGAAACAAAGGCGTTTCCGGTGAATTGTAGTATTTAGGGGTATCTTCAGGATTAATCACTCGGCCACCAAAGCCAATGACCTGGCCCTTTTGATCATGAATAGGGAACATAATCCGATCGCGAAACCGATCATAACGTTTACCTTGCTCATTCTCGACCACTAAACCAGCGATTGTCAGAGATTCATTGTCATATTGCGGGAAAATACTTTGTAAGTTTTGCCACCCCGCAGGGGCATAACCCACTTGAAACTTAGCCGCCACTTGCCCACTTAGCCCGCGCCCCTTCAAGTAATCGATTGCACGGTCCGATTTTTTTAGCGATTCTTTGTAATATTGAGCCGCTTGCTGCAAAGACTCTTGCAAACCAACCACTACTTTAGCTGCCGGCCTATCTGGATCTCGCGTCTCTTGCGGAACGACCATGCCAACCAATCTAGCCAATTCGTTAATAGACTCAATAAAGCTTAATCCTTGATATTCCATCAAAAATCCTACCGCTGTCCCGTGAGCGCCACAACCAAAGCAATGATAAAACTGCTTGGTAGGGCTTACCGTAAAGCTAGGGGATTTTTCATTATGGAATGGGCAGCATGCTGAATAATTTGCCCCAGCCTTTTTTAACGCTACATTTTTGTCGATAACATCAACAATATCTGCGCGGTTTAAAAGTTCTTGAATAAAGCTTTCTGGAATCATAATCGTGAGTATAAAGCTTAAATAAAAAAAGGAGCGATGAGCTCCTTTTAATTTTGTTTTATTTTAACTACCAATTTTTCTGGCTTAAGCTAAGCGGGTTTTGATCAATCCGGATATCTTGCCCATATCAGCACGCCCAACTACCAGCGGCTTAATGGCTGCCATCACCTTGCTCATGTCTTTAATGCCACTAGCGGCAGTATCAACCACTACTTGCTCTAATATACTCAACACTTCAGCTTCAGTCAGCTGTTGTGGCAAATAAGTTTGTAACACACTGACTTCAAACTTTTCGATATCCGCCAGGTCTTGACGGTTTGCAGATTCATAAGCTGTAATTGAATCGCGGCGCTGCTTAAGCATTTTCTCAATGGCGCCAATGACATCAGTGTCATTTAATTCAATTCGCTCATCTACTTCACGCTGCTTAATTGCTGCTTGCAATAACCGTATTGCACCTAAACGCACGCTATCTTTAGCGCGCATTGCGGTTTTCATGTCTTCAGATATTTTTGCTTTTAATGACAAGGGCAAAATAACTGATTAGAATAATTTGGCTGGTAGCGTTTGTTTCATTAAACGACGATATTGGCGTTTAACAGCAGCAGCAGCTTTACGTTTACGTTCCCAAGTTGGTTTTTCGTAAAATTCGCGTGCGCGAAGATCATTTAACAAACCAGTTTTTTCAATTAAGCGTTTAAAACGGCGAAGGGCAACGTCAAACGGCTCATTTTCTTTTACGCGTACACTAGACATTCATTCTCTCTTATCGGGTAACAGTATTGTAATTTATGCTCAAACTTCTAAAAATCTACCTAATGGCGAAAACGCAAAAGGTTTAGAAACTTAGAAAAGCCGACTATTTTAATCGCATAATTGTTTTTATTCAATTACTTTTATGCATTTGCCATTAGTTTTGTACATTTATTGCTGAAATGCGTAATAATTCAACTTTTATGATCTTTTAAGTAGCCTAATCCATGTTAATTCTAGGTGTTGAATCTTCCTGCGATGAAACTGGTCTTGCATTATACGATACTGAGTTAGGACTGCTTGCCCATGCCTTACACTCCCAAGTAGAAATGCACGCCGAATACGGTGGCGTAGTCCCTGAGCTCGCCTCGCGCGACCATATTCGGCGAGTGCTACCGCTCACCGAACAGGTGCTTAAAGAAGCCAATAAAACATTGCAAGACCTTGATGCCATTGCTTATACGCAAGGGCCTGGCTTATCTGGCGCACTATTAGTCGGCACCAGCTTTGCTGAATCACTCGCTTTTAGCTTACAGATCCCTACCATTCATGTGCACCATCTTGAAGGGCATCTACTAGCACCATTACTAGAAGATAATCCGCCGGCTTTTCCTTTTGTAGCATTATTAGTTTCTGGTGGCCACAGCCAGTTGATGCGAGTAGATGGCATAGGTGAATACCTATTATTAGGTGACACCTTAGATGACGCCGCTGGTGAAGCCTTTGATAAAACGGCCAAACTGCTCGGCTTAGGCTACCCAGGGGGTCCGGCGCTGGCGAAACTTGCTGAACTATCTCGCTCAAATCATCATAATTTAGAGCATGCCAAATCTCATTTTAAATTACCGCGCCCGTTACTCAACAGCGGCGATTTAAATTTTAGTTTTAGTGGCTTAAAAACTGCAGTATTGACGCTTAGTAATAAGCATCAACCTTTGGACGAAGTGAGCAAAGCTGATATCGCATGGGAATTTCAAGAAGCGATAACCGAGGTTCTGACGGCTAAATGCATGAGCGCCTTACGTGAAACGGGCTTAGATAATTTAGTCGTTTCAGGAGGCGTAGGCGCAAATTCAAAGCTACGCGAAAAATTGAATGCTGCGACTAAACGTAAGCTCTGCAAAGTAAGCTACCCACGCTTAGAATTTTGTACTGATAACGGTGCAATGATTGCCTTTGCTGGGGCTATGCGACTTAAAGCAATGCATGGCACTGGAAGCAAGCATTATGGCTTTAGTGTGCGTCCAAGATGGGATTTAGCCGAATTACAAAAACCCGGTATTTAAATACTTGTTTAGTTATTTCTTACCAAACCCAGCTTCCGTGCCTGCCAACAACTTTTGAATGTTCGTTCTATG
>CAILFU010000117.1 GCA_903833595.1 uncultured Pseudomonadota bacterium | reverse complement strand
ATCACATACCTTTGACGCCGAACGCTATTTAAGCGGCAAACAAACCCCTGTATATTTTGGTTCGGCTATCAACAATTTTGGCGTGCAATCTCTATTAGATGCGGTAGTTGACCTCTCTCCTGCACCATTAGCGCGGAATACGGCCAGCCGTTCTGTAGCGCCAGATGAAAACAAATTCTCAGGTTTCGTGTTCAAAATTCAAGCCAATATGGACCCCAAGCACCGCGATAGAATTGCTTTTTTACGCGTGTGTTCTGGCCGTTTTGAGCGTGGCATGAAAATTAAACAGGTCAGCACCGCCAAGCTCATGGCGGTGAATAATGCCATTACCTTTATGGCACAAGACCGCACCACCATGGATGAAGCATATTCTGGCGACATTATTGGTATCCCTAACCACGGCACGATTAAAGTGGGTGATACCTTTAGCGAAGGTGAAATGTTGAGATTTACTGGCATACCGTCATTTGCCCCTGAGTTTTTCCGTCGTGCGCGCTTAAAAAATCCACTCAAAATGAAGCAGCTACAAAAAGGCCTACAACAATTGGCTGAAGAAGGCGCTTCACAACTGTTTCGCCCTTTACTCTCTAACGACCTTATTTTAGGCGCGGTGGGCATGTTGCAATTTGAGGTGGTCGCACATCGCCTAGAACATGAATACGGCGTAGATATTGTGTTTGAAAATTACGACTGCTATACCGCTAGATGGCTACGCGGTAAGGACTCAGATTTGAGTGCGATTGCCGATAAATACGGCTTTAACGTCGCGTTAGATGGCGCAAATGAATATGTGTACCTTGCGCCAAACCGCGTGAACTTACAAATGGCGCAAGAACGCTATCCAGATATTGAGTTTTTAGAAACGCGTGAAATCATCTAAGTCTGTAACTCAAACGATTGCACCTCAACCTTGCCCGTGTGAAAGCGGCAATCCCTACAGCACCTGTTGCCAACCCTATCATCAGGGTTTGGTAGCCCCCACTGCTGAAGCGCTCATGCGCTCACGCTACACCGCATTTGCACTAGGATTAGAAAATTATTTGCTAGATACATGGCACCCAGACACCCGCCCGACTGCCCTTAATTTAGCGGATGACCCACCCACAAAGTGGCTAGGGCTAGCCATAAAACATAGCGCCAATAATGAACCCACCAAAGCCACGGTAGAATTTGTAGCGCGCTACAAAATAGCAGGCAAAGCTTACCGACTGCACGAGTTAAGTCAGTTTATTAATATAGAAAATCGCTGGTACTATTTAACAGGTAGCGAACTGAGCGATGCTGCAATCAAGAAACTTGATTTTAAGGTAAAATAACACTTTACTAAACCGCTGCTTTAAAGGCTTTACCATGTCACTCACCACGCTTAATGCGCTATCTCCCCTTGATGGGCGCTATCAAACCAAATTAGATGCACTACGCCCTTACTTTAGTGAATATGCGCTAATTAAACACCGTGCATGGGTTGAAGTAGAGTGGCTTAAAGCCTTAGCGGCGGCAAAAGAACTGGCTGAAATTGCACCCTTTAGCGCAGAAACAATTAACGAGCTTAATCAAGCCTTTGCCCACTTTAGCGAAGCGGATGCGTCTCAAGTTAAAGCCATTGAAGCACGCACGAATCACGACGTGAAAGCGCTGGAATACTGGCTTAAAGAAAAGTTTGACGGTAACCCTGAAGTTAAAAAAGCCAGCGAATTTATACACTTTGCTTGCACGTCAGAAGACATCAATAACCTATCACACGGCCTAATGCTAAAAAGTGCACGCGATGCTGTCATGCTGCCGTTTTTAGCAGATTTAATGGCACGTCTAAGTGAACTGTCTCAGCAACTTGCCAACCAACCGATGTTGTCACGCACGCACGGCCAAACCGCTTCACCTACCACCATGGGTAAAGAACTTGCCAATGTGTTGTACCGCTTACAACGTCAACAAAAACAACTACAAAGTAACGATATTTTAGGCAAAATTAATGGCGCAGTAGGTAACTTTAACGCCCATCTTTCAGCCTACCCCCACTTTGACTGGGAAAGTTTTGCCAAGCAATTTGTTGAAAGCTTAGGCTTAACTTACAACCCAATGACTATACAAATTGAGCCGCATGATTACATGGCAGAGTTATACGACACCCTTGCGCGCATCAACACGATTTTGATTGATCTTAACCGTGATATTTGGGGCTACATCTCTGTAGGTTACTTTAAACAAAAAGTAAAAGCCGGTGAAATTGGCTCATCCACCATGCCACACAAAGTAAACCCAATTGATTTTGAAAATTCAGAAGGCAATTTAGGCTTAGCCAATGCCGTGCTACGCCATATGGCAGAAAAGCTACCAATTTCACGCTGGCAGCGTGACCTGACTGACTCTACCGTATTACGTAATATGGGCGTGGCATTTGGCTACACACTCTTGGGTTACGATTCATGTTTACGTGGTTTAAATAAATTAGAAATCAACCCTGAAAAACTTGCACAAGATTTAGATGCAAGCTGGGAAGTGCTTGCCGAACCCATTCAAACAGTGATGCGTCGTTATGGTATTGAAAACCCGTATGAGCAACTGAAAGAATTAACCCGTGGCAAAGGTGGCATTAATAAAGCCTCATTACACAGCTTTATTAGCGGGCTTAATATTCCGGCAGACGCAAAACAAGCATTGCTTGAAATGACGCCTGCAAGCTATATTGGTAAAGCAGTCGAGTTGGCGAAACGCGCTTAATATGCCAGAAGTTCTAGTCCTGTATTATTCACAAGGTGGCGCAGTACGCGAAATGGCCCAGCTTGTTGCACGGGGCATAGAAAGTAATGCCAACATCAAAGCACGCGTTCGCACTGTGCCAAAAGTATCGACCAATTGTGAAGCAACAGAACCCGATATCCCCACGAGCGGCGACCCTTACGTTGAGCTAAGCGATTTACAAGAATGTATAGGTTTAGCACTGGGCAGCCCTACCCGCTTTGGTAACATGGCGGCACCGATGAAATACTTCTTAGATGGCACGGTAGGCACTTGGCTAAAAGGCGGGCTAATAGGTAAACCAGCCGCCGTTTTCACTAGCACAGGCTCTATGCATGGTGGCAATGAAGCGACCTTGCTTACCATGATGTTGCCACTCATTCATCACGGCATGGTCATTGTTGGGCTGCCTTACTCCGAGCCTGAGTTATCTAGCACTCAAACCGGCGGAACACCTTATGGCGCTAGCCATGTGGGTGGCAGTAGCGATGACAAACCCATTAGTGCTGATGAACGTAAGCTATGTTTAGCTTTGGGTAAACGCTTAGGCCTAATCGCTTTAAAGCTTGCCACTTAACATGAGCCTAGCCAAAGAGGCATTGCAATTTTTACGCACTACGCAAAGTGGCGTACTTTCAACTTTCTCAGCTAAATTTCCCGGCTTTCCATTTGGCTCAGTTGCGCCGTTTGTATTAGATCACAGCGGTCAGCCGATTATTTTAATCAGCACCATCGCTGAACATACCCATAACATCATTGCCAACCCTAACGTGTCATTACTGGTATTTGCTGGGGATGAAGACTTACAAGCCAACGCCCGTTTAACCCTGATTGGCCAAGCCGTTAAAATAGATAAAGGCGACACCCTGTTACGTGCTCGCTATTTACGCTACCTACCCAATGCCGCTGGCTATTTTGATATGCATGACTTTAATTTTTACCGCATAGAAATCGCCCAAGTACGTTATATTGCCGGCTTTGGTAAAATGGGCTGGGTTAAAGGCAGCAGCCTTTCTGAAGACAGCACCATTGAGCATCAACATACGGCCAATTCACCACTGGCTAGTCAAGAAGCGTCTATTATTGAGCACATGAATGCAGACCATGTGCATAGCCTTATCGCCTATTGCCAGCACTACCATGGCATTAAAGCGAATCAGGTCAAAATGCTGGGCATTGATGTCGACGGGTTTGATGCAAGAGCAACGCTTGATGACGGTGCTACAAAAATACTGCGTTTTAATTTTGCACAGCCTATTCACGATGCGCAATCTGCCAGAGCGGCACTTATTGCCATGACTAAAGCAGCAAAAGTATGATTAAACCCCTAAGAATAGGCGCGAGTATCAGCCTAATCGCCCTCATATTATTATGCCTCGCATGGGAATCGGTATTAGCGCCATTCAAACCCAACGGGTCATTGCTGATATTAAAAACCTTGCCACTACTGCTGCCTTTATTTGGTATTTTGCATGGCAAGCGCTATACCTACCAATGGGCCAGCATGTTTATTTTGTTATATTTCACCGAAGGTGTGGTGCGTGCATGGTCTGATGTGGGGTTGTCAGCCCAACTCGCCATTGCTGAAATCTTTCTCAGTATCAGCTTTTTTATCTGTGCCATTTATTTTGCACGCTATACCCGCGCTAAATAAACTCTTCCATTTAGGGTTTTTCTGCCCTCAAATTTAATCAAGTGATGTCTTGTATAAACGATTATCAAGTGCTACAGTTAATTTATGTTTAGATACATACGCTTAATCTCAGTGATATTAATGCTAGCCATTGCAACAAGCCCGGCGTTTGCTGCAAATTGCGTCACCTTGTGCGCATCACAATCTGTCATCAGCTCACTCCATAGTGACGACATGGCGGGCATGCCTAATTGCCATCATGGCGATATGAAAAAACATGCGTCTAAATCCAACGTTGAACATAAATCATGCGCGATGGGTATCGGATGTAACTTCGCAGTAGCCACACCGATTGATTTATCATCAAAATTTGCACTCATTGATTTTCCTGCCGTTTCATTTCCAAGATTCAACTCACCAGAAAAATCGGTAGATTTATCGCCGCCCCTCAAGCCTCCTGCTTGATGTGATATTGCTGAGGCTATAACGCCTCAGCTCATCATATTTAAGTTATCAGGAGAGCATCATGAACTTGTTTCTGCTGGCCAAAAAGCCGGCCTGTATTACACTGTTATTCAGCCTATTATTGTTACTGGCATTTTCTGCACACGCAGAAGAACCACTTACACTAACTGAAACTATTAAATTAGCCACAGAAAACCAACCCTTACTGCAATCACTTGATGATGCAGCCAATTCTTCACGCCAAGCCGCAGTAGCAGAAGGTCAGTTAGCAGACCCTAAACTTAAGTTAGGT
>CAILFU010000116.1 GCA_903833595.1 uncultured Pseudomonadota bacterium | reverse complement strand
TTAATCGCTATACAAACCCAGAAACTTTAGGTTGCGACCGCTGGGCTGCACTCATCGCAGCTTGGGAGATTAAACAAGCCCCCTGCGTAGTTGTTAATGCGGGAACGGCAGTGACTATCGATGCGCTGAGTTCAAACCATCATCAAGCAGCGTTTATTGGCGGCCTAATATTGCCAGGCTTAAACTTAATGCAACAAAGCTTAGGGCAAGCTACCGCACAATTACCTGCAAATACTTCTGATACTTCAACAGTACCGCTCAACAAAGATATTTTTCCAAAAAATACGATTGATGCCATACATACGGGGGCTTTACAGGCTATTACTGGCGCAATTACACTCATGTCATATAACCTCCATGCAGAATGTAAACAATTACCCTACATTCTTATTAGCGGAGGCAATGCGCAGGCAATAAAAGATAGTTTGATGAGCGATGTCACAAAGCAAGCGTTAGTCGTCGATCATTTGGTATTGCACGGTCTGTATCTAATACATAAATTTATGCAAAGTGAACATGCAATATGATTAAAAAGTTTATTTTAATATTAATATTCATGAACTTAGGATTATTGATTTATTTCAACGCTGACCTTATTTTACCTAACCCAGCCAAGGCAGTAACAGCAGAAATTAATCCAGAAAAAATCAAAATACTGACACCTCAGCAAATAGAATCTTTACCGAAAAAGTCAGTTGAAACATCAAGCGCTACACCTACCGAAAACGATACAATACCAGTCAACACTCAAGCCCTTACTTGTTATGAATGGGGGGTGTTTTCAAAAGCCAGAGTGACTGATGCACAAATTGCATCCTCTAATATAGCCTTACAGCCATTGGTCATAGAACAAACTACACCAGATACCAAACGCTTTTGGGTATATAAGCCACCGCTTAAATCTGCTGAAGCTGCTCAGGCTAAAGCCTTAGAGCTAAAAGCACTTGGCATTAAAGATTTGTTTGTTGTACAAGATGCTAAATGGAAAAATGCAATTTCTTTTGGTATTTTTGAAGATGAACAACTTGCTACCAAACTCTTCAAGGAGCTTAAAGCCAAAGGCATAAAAGACATCGCAAAAGCCTTGCATGACCAAGGTAAAGGTTATGCTCATTTACTATTTAAAAATATTGCTGCTGAAAAAATAACCGAACTGCAGAAACTTAAATCTGATTTTCCAGAAGCAAATTTACAAGAAGTGAGTTGCAATTAGCAAAATCACTTAACAATGGCGATGTTACCGACTTAATTCTGCGATTTTCAAGGCTTTTTTAGATAAGCGCCGCACTAATCACCTCGTCTTCTACTATAATTTGCGTATGAAAATACTACTCTCAAATGACGATGGTTATTTTGCCCCCGGTCTTAGCATACTTGCAGAACACATTGCCAAACTAGCCGACATTACTGTAGTAGCGCCAGAGCGTAATAGAAGTGGCGCAAGTAACTCGCTGACACTGGATCGACCTTTAAGCGTTAAAAAAGCAGCTAATGGCTTTTTTTATGTTAATGGCACACCAACAGATTGCGTACACATTGCCCTCACTGGGCTGATGGATACCATGCCAGACATGGTGATTAGCGGCATTAATGATGGCGCTAATATGGGTGATGATACGATTTACTCGGGCACCGTTGCAGCAGCAATGGAAGGTTATTTACTGGGCATTCCGTCTATAGCAATTTCCATGTCTCAGCATAACGCCACACACTTTGAAACCGCAGCGAGAGTTGCCGTGGAGTTAGTACAGCACTACCAAAAAAATGGCTTCCAATCGACGACTTTACTCAATGTGAATGTGCCTGACATCCCTTACAATGAACTTCAAGGCCGCGTAATCACGCGCTTAGGTAAACGCCATAAGGCTGAACCCGTAGTACAACTCAAAACACCCCGCAATGAAACGGTTTATTGGGTAGGCGCTGCTGGATCTCCTAACGATGGTGGCGCAGGCACTGACTTTTATGCGGTAGAAAACAAACAAGTCTCTATCTCGCCGATTCAAGTAGATTTAACCAATCACTCACAACTAGGTGAAATTAAACAATGGTTAAATCTAGAAAATAACAACACATGAAAGCATAACTAAGTTGGCAATTTTAAGAACATCCGCACAAACCGGCATTGGTATGACATCACAGCGTACGCGTGATCGCATGCTAGTGCGTTTACGCGAGCAAGGCATTAAAGATGAGGTAGTACTTTCCGCGATAAGTGCTATTCCCCGGCATATTTTTGTAGATGAGGCGCTGTCTATCAGAGCCTATGAAGACGTATCGCTACCCATCGGTTTTGGTCAGACCATTTCTCAGCCTTATATTGTAGGGCGCATGTCAGAAATTTTACGCAATAACAACCCGCTAAATAAAGTCCTTGAAATTGGCACCGGCTGCGGTTATCAAACTGCAGTGCTATCTAAACTTGCCAAAGAAGTGTATTCAGTTGAACGGATTCGACCATTGGTCATGAAAGCCCGTGGGCATTTGCGCGAACTCAAATGTGTGAACGTAAAATTAGGTCATGCGGATGGCAATATGGGGCTAAAAGACCTAGCGCCATTTGATGGCATTATTGTTACCGCTGCCGCCAGCCACATCCCACAAGACTTATTAGATCAGCTTACCATTGGAGGACGCTTAGTCATTCCAGTTGGCACAGATGAACAAATTTTATATTTGGTAGAGCGCGTGTCAGAACTCGAATATCGTCAAACTAAACTAGAAGCTGTGAAATTCGTACCCTTATTAGGCGGCCTATTATAAAGATGCGCAACACATTACTTCTTGCTATCTTACCCTTAGTGATGGGCCTTGTAGCATGTAGCAGCACGCCTCCTGCACCGGTTATTGATCGGTTACCAGTAAGTAAAACGAGTAAAGTCGATGTCCCTGTCGCTAAAAAACAAACCTCTTCATCTAGACCAACATACAAAGCTGGCGATTGGCGGCCCGATACTTACACGGTCAAAAAAGGGGATAATTTATTTAGTATAGGACTTGAGCACGGCTACTATTACAAAGACATTGCGCAAAATAATAATATTCCGCCGCCTTACAACATTCAAGTGGGGCAAGTATTAAAGCTCAAGTCGTCAAAAGACGCCCCTACCCAACCTAATAGTGATGGGGTAGAAATTACACCCATCAATACTGAAAGTACCGCTATTAGCACCACCCCTGGCACAGCTATTGCGATTAACGAACCTAAGGCAATACGTGAACCCTATAGCGAAGAAGCCTTAAAAAAACCACTACCTGCCGCTAAACCTATAGTAGGTTCACCTACGACTAAAACACCAGTTGCCAACACTGCAGAAGCCACAAACAAACCTAATGCGGATAGCAAAACAGAAATCAAACCTGCTAATGAATCTAATGAAGATATAGAGTGGGCATGGCCAACTAAAGGCAAAGTCACGGCAAGCTTTAATGAGGCCAGCAACAAGGGTCTTGATATTGCAGGCACTACTGGCCAATCAGTAAATGCAGCCGCAGCAGGTAAGGTTATTTATAGCGGTTCAGATTTACGTGGTTATGGAAAACTAGTCATTATTAAACACAATTCAACTTACTTATCTGTTTACGCACACAACAACCAAATACTTGTCAAAGAAGGTCAACAAATAAGTGCTGGGCAAAAAATTGCTGAGATGGGCAGTACCGATAGTAATTCGGTAAAATTACACTTTGAAATTCGCCGCCTAGGTAAATCGGTTGATCCAAGCAAGTACTTGGCTGCAATTTAGATAGGTTCATCTTAAATAAGTGAGAAATTAAGTATGGCTAATTTAGACCCCAACAAATATAGTCAAAATAAAAACATTAAACCAGAAAGCAATTTAAGCTCAATGGCTGCCCTAGGCCGAATGGGGCTAATGCTCATTGGTATTATTGGCCTCGCCATGGAATTGTTTCGTGAAGATGGCTGGCTAAAAACTGGATTAGCAAAACTGTTTGCATCCACTACCAGCATGATGCTTATCCCTGTGATTATTTTTGCATTATGGCTAATGAACCGTTGGATTACCTCACCCAATAAATCTGAAACTTCAAAAAGTGGTGATTTGCCGATGTATTTAATGATGGCTGCGGGTGCTTATTATCTATTTAGGCTCATTACCACAGGTGCTTTCTGACTTAATTAAGAGACAAATTCTTTAATTCAAATAGCAGCGCCTAAAGCGGCCACATGATTTCGGTGCTTCCGACCCATAGCGGACTGTCGCACCCACTAAACAAATGGCACTACTCGTCAATATAAATTACGTTAAGCTAGAATTAACACGTACTAGCTTGCATATTAATAAGTGAATTTATAGCCATAATTTTAAAGATAAACTCAAACTGTCAGCAAAATGACTTAATTGTGTGGTATCAATGTCTAGCATCTCTTATAAAACATAAAATTCATCACTATAAGGATTTATGCTGGATCCCAAGTTGTTCCAGATTTATTATCTATTCGTTAATCTTTTATGCATCTAACTTAGAATCGATACTTGCAAGTATATAGGCATCAATAAATTTTATGATTTTTAGGCGCTCTCTCTCAAAAGAACTTATCTCAACTGCAGCTGGAATTTTTCTTATTTTGCTTGGCATTGTGCTTGCACAGAGAACTGGATATTTAATCCTATTAGCTTCAAAAGGACTTTTGCCAAATGACGCCATTACAACCATGTTGGTATTTAATATGGTTAAGTTTCTGCCCATGTTGTTATCACTCACATTGTTTTTAACAATATTAATGACATTATCTCGTTGGTATCGCGACTCTGAAATGATTGTTTGGTTTAATGCTGGACTAAGTATTAATAGCTTGGTAAGTCCAATAATCCGCTTTTCAATACCAATTATTATATTTATTTCAATTTTAAGCTTATTCACTATGCCATGGGCTACTAAGCAAGGTGAAGATTACCGCATTCAGCTAGAGAGCCGAGATGATCTAGCTTTCATTAGCCCTGGTGTATTTAAAGAATCAGCTCATAGTGATCTATTAATTTTTGTGGAAAGTTTTGATGAACTAGGTAACGTATTTAAGAATATCTTCGTACAATCCATTCAACATAAAAAGTTAGGTATTATAGTTGCACAAAAAGGAAATCGGATAACTGAATATAATGGAGATAACTTTTTAGTCATGCACAATGGCCGGCGTTATGAAGGTTCACCAAATTCCGCTGAATTCTCTACAACTGAATTTGATAAATATGCAATTAGAGTTAAGCCAGCTGAATTAAAGCAAGAGTTAGTAAAAACCATTTCAAAATCAACAATAGAGTTGTTACGGAATAAGAGTAAAGCAAATAGCGCAGAATTACATTGGCGTATTGCTATTCCAATTTCTACGTGTATTCTTGTTTTCTTTGCGATTCCTCTAAGTTCTGTAGATCCACGTGCTGAACGTTCATTGAACATCGCATTAGCAATCATCATATACATTATATACAATAACTCACTTAGTATATTTCAGGCCTTAATCACACAAGGTAAAGTCAATGATACTGTTGGCTTATGGCCTATACATTTACTATTTGCAACTCTAGCTGGTTATATATTTTATCGACACGAACAGCAATTACCATTTTTGCCAATAATGCTAGTAAATAAATGGTCAAAATTAGGAAAAAATTAAGTGCGCATTAATTTACATGATGGATGCTCGCCATCCATTTAATTTGATGCGTTTTAATAACACTATTCTTTCAAAAATAATCGATAATCTCCGCCATCACCGATAAATTTTAGGCTCCCCAATTGGCCTGCTAGAATAGTTAAATTCGGTTTGCTGACAGCCAAGTAAAATGGACTGGTTTTAGACAGTGCATTGATAGCCTCCAAAGACTTAGCTTGTAAGGCCTTGCCTCTACTGTAAAACATAGAAGAAAACTGCCTGTCATTAAAAAATACCAATGGTTTTGAACTGTGTTGCCTGCTATATAGTGCAACCACTGCTTTTGCCGACTTGGAGTCGGCTTTATGCCCAATTGTTAAGGCAATAAGCACGCCAACTATAATCAAAGTGCTTATTGATACGCCAATAAATAGTATTCTTTTTGCAAGCGGTTGCTTAATTTCACCCAATAATATCGCTAGCAATAATGCTAGTGACGGTAAACCAGGAAGTATGTAAGTCCATAAAACATTGCCAGAGACTGTGAAGAATAGGCAAGGGGCTAAACCCGTTAAAAGCAAATATAATTTAAATTCCTGGTTTCTAAATTTTTCTTGCACATTATTTTTTGACTTGGATAGCCATGCAATGACGGGCAATATAAAAATCCATGGAACGCTGGCATAAACCAAATAAAGCCAAATGGAACCATATGTTCTGGCATGCGCATTCCCGTACAAATCGCCATTCCAACCAGGAACGGTAAAACGTTGCCAATGCTCACCAATAAAAAAATAGTTCAGAAAACCTGGACTATGTTGCTCGGCTATTAGGTACCAAGGTAGGGCGGCTAAGATTGCTAAGATGCAACCGGACACCCAATTTATGCGGGTCCAGACTTCTTTGATTGCGTTGCTTAGCAAAACCCATAAAGTAATTGGCATAAGAACCAATACCCAGCCGACTGGACCTTTAGCAAGTAACATGATGCTCAAACCAATGAAAAGCAGACATTGATGGTGTTTTCGATAAAGCTCAGCGCCACGCAGGCTAAGCCAAAAACCACTTACAGATAATGTACTGCCTAAGCAAAGTGCCATATCCGTTGTAACAGCATCGGATAAGACCATGAATAAAAATGAAGTGCTTAAAATGGCGATAACATAGAATGGATTAATTAAACTGCGTTTTGCCCAGTTATAACAAATACCTAAGATTACTAAACTTGCCAAAAAATGAGGAATACGCACAGCAAATTCATTTACCCCAAATAATTTAATCCCCATGGCAGACATCCAAAATGCTAAAGGGGGTTTACCCCAAAATGGCACTCCAACGGCAAACCAAGGCGTTACCCAGTCATTCATTTCAGCCATGATTCTGGCTATTTCACCGTACCTACCTTCGGTAGTATCCATTAATGGGTAAAAAGCGAGTGAGGCGACTCTTAATAATATGGCTAGAATTACTAAATAGAGGGTTGGTTTTCCGAGGGACAGCGCCCCCTTATTCCAGAGTCGTAGAAAAAGATGCATGTAAGCTGGCCAATAAGTATAATTTCAAGCGTTCTACCATAGCACGTCATTATGAAGATTTTGCGTCATATTTTTTGCAGGGAAAACAATAGTAAGACGTAGTATGTAAGACTTTGTCCGTTAATTTGCAGCTTGGGGAATGCGGTGGATTAAATCTCTGAGGATTATTTTAATCCTTTATCAGAACAAACTGCCGATGCAGGAAGTAGTGTTTCAATTAGGTAGACGGGTCTAAATTTAACCTCAGTATAAATGCGTGCGATGTACTCACCTAGTATGCCCATACAAAATAACTGCAATCCACCTAAGAATAAAATGACAACAATCAAGGTAGGAAAGCCTTGGACTGCGTCTGTAATAAATATATTTTTAATCAAGACATAGCCTGCATAGATGAAGGCGCCTCCAGCGCTAGCTAAACCTAACCATGTGGCTATTTGCAGAGGGGCCGTTGAAAAAGCGGTAATGCCTTGCCAAGCAAGTGCGGCTAGCTTAACAAATGGCCACTTGGTATTGCCTGCGGCACGCTCATCACGCACATACTCGATAGTGGCTTGTGGGTAACCTACCCAAGCATACAACCCTTTCATAAAACGGCCACGCTCACTGAGTTGGTTAATGGCATCAATAGCACGTCGACTGAACAGTCGAAAGTCGCCTACGTTATGTGGTATTTCAACCTCGCTAATTTTTCCTATGAGCTGATAGAACATATTGGCTGTGGTTTTTTTCCACCATGGTTCACCGTTTCGCTTGGAGCGCTTCATGTTTACGACATCTGCACCATTATGCCTAGCCTTAAGCATGGCTGGTATGAGTTCAGGTGGATCTTGTAAATCCACATCAATCATGATGGCTGCACTACCTCGGCATAATTTAAACCCGGCTGTCATTGCTGCTTCTTTGCCAAAATTTCTACTGAATTTAGCGTAGGTAATTTCAGGATATTGTTTTCTTAAATTTAAGATAATGGATTCGCTTTTGTCTTGACTGCCATCGTTTATGTAAATAATTTCATAATGAATATTGAGTGGCTCGATTACATCAATAATTTTTTGATGAAAAATTGGTAACACGTCCTCTTCGTTATATACCGGCACGATAATACTTAATTCAATATTGGTATTTGACAGTTCAGTGTTCATTTAAAGGTCCAGAAATTATTAATTAAAAAAGTCACTATTAAGCCTAAGCAAGTAGCGATTAATTGAGCTAGCAAATAATACAGATGCCAATGCTGTGTGAGCATGGCCACGATGGCTGTTTGAATTAAAACACCTAGCGTAGCAACTATTAAGAATTTTGGTAGTAAGGTCAGATGGTTGCTGGTACTCGCGAAGGTGTAATGGTAATTAAGCAAATATGCAATGAATGCACCCACTGAAGCACCCAAAAAAGTCGCCTGCCAGGGTACCCAAGATGCGCTATAAATAACGAATAAAAAAATAAGGTAATGAACGGTAGTCGCTAAGCCGCCAGCTGAGCTGTATTTTATAAACGGCTTAATCAAAGCTCTTAACATGGGATGTTTCCTGACTTACTATAAATAAAGATTATTGCTACTGATGTATTGGCATCTCAAGCTGAATAGTTAGCATAATTAAGCTATCAACAAAAAAGTTTTACAACTAATGAACTTCCGCTCTTAGCCTTAAGTGCTCAGTCTGCGACGCAAAGTGATTATCTATATTCGATTTTTGGAGATAGGTGAAATTTAACTCCCATTATTAAAAGTTATTAATCACTCTTGGTTGAGTATAGTTTTCAGTATGTTTGGTATGTGTGACAAATTTGTGACTGTTGATAAAAATTATTTTTATATGCTAAATGTAAAGTTTAAAAATTTAAATCATCACATAAGTTTCTTAGTAATTTCATAAAGGAGATCAATACTAAGCATTATAAATTTGAACTGTGCAAGTTGGATTTTAGGAGAGATACATGATTCGAATAGCTAAAATATTAATTGAATGCATTTGTTTAACTGCTTTGATGCTTGAATTTTATGTGAAGGTTTCTTTCTTTGATGCTTGAATTTTATGTGAAGGTTTCTTTATCGCATTAAAACTTTTGCTTTCAACCTTGAAAGCTTACATTGCTGCGCCTATTTCATATGTATTGAATAATAAATTTATGGCTGAAAACTCTCTTTTTAGTTTCTTAACTAGTATTAACAAACTACTATTTTTCGTCTTGACTGTGGCATCATTGTCCGCTTGCAATACCGTCCAAGGGCTTGGCAAAGATATTGAAAAAGGTGGTGAAGCCATTCAGAAGTCAGCTAAATGATACGCACACGATTGACTCCTTCCGGCCCTATGTACTAATACACCCTCTGAAAGTGCCTATCTATAAGCAGTCTATGAAGATAAGTGAAGTGAAGCCACACTAAAGCAGACATTAAATTTAGTGGCTACCGACCCATAGCGGACTGTCAATTAAGACCGCTCTTGCACTGCTAAGGACTTGCAGAGCAGTCTATCTAGAACCTAAATTTTATCTTTTGCTTCTTTTTCACGAATGGCGAACATATTCTTACGCCATTCCGATAGCTTCTCATCATCAAGTTGAAGCTGCATAGCTAAAGATTCTAGCGTGTTCAGTTTATGTGCGAGATTACCACGCATCCTACTAAACAGTCTGTCAGCTTCTACCTTGGTTAAATGCTTAGCCTTCTCAAGATAGGCTTCTGATGCCAATAAGGCGTTATAAGTATAGTCTAGGAGTTGTACTTCTTTAACGGCAGCCATGAATGCCCCTTATATTGAACTAATGTTCGAAATCTAGGGCTGTAGTCTTAACGGTTGAGAAGACGGCTCGGAGAGTTATTGAGGCGATATTACTATAACGATCTCTAATTATTGCCAACTACAAGTAGGCATTTTTAAATTATATCTGTAATAGCTTTAACAGCGGAATGTAAATTTAGCTTTGAGCGAAGGTCTCTTATTAGGCCAGAAGTACTCATACACCCTATCAAAGTGCCTATCTATGAGCGGTCTGCGGAAATAAGTGAAGTGAAACTGCCCTAAAGCAGACATTGAATTTAGTGGCTACCGACCCTAAGCGGACAGTCGCTACCCAGTATAAAATATATCTTTAATATATCCATCACATTATCTTAATGATTAAGTCCTAGACTGCGTACATCTCTAATTGGGATTGTAATGTTGCTAGGAGATGAAAATGATATGGAAATTACTTATTTGGCTACTTGAGTGGGGATCTATATCTATATTGATGCTAGTTAGTGTTCTAGCAATGTTAACTCAATAACTTGCACTAGAAAAATCTATGAATAACACTTAATTATAACTAGGGGTTATTGACTTATTTAATATTTCAACTAATATTGAAATATGGATAATACATCAGTCGTTAAAGCGCTTGCCGCTCTCGCTCAGGAATCTCGCCTTGCGATATATCGTACTTTAGTAGAGGTAGGACCAAGTGGAATGCCTGCTGGAAAAATCAGTGAATCTACGGGCATTTCTCCATCCTCATTGTCTTTTCATATGAAAGAACTTACTTATTCGAATTTAGTGACGTCACGTCATGAGAGCCGTTTTGTTATTTACTCCGCCAACTTCTCTACCATGAATGAAGTTTTGGGCTTTCTTACAGAGAATTGTTGTGGTGGTAATCCGTGCGTATCGACCTCAACACAGACATGCTTGATAAATGAAGAGCAAGTCTCCTGAGTTGCCGTTAGTCGATAATTTTGAAGAATATACGTAAAACTATTTAGTTATTAAAATGGAGGTTTATCATGAGTGATAAAGTTTACAACGCACTATTTCTATGTACCGGAAATTCAGCTCGAAGCATTATGGCGGAAAAGCTCTTGGATCACTGGGGTAAGGGTAGATTCAAAACTTTTAGTGCTGGCAGCCAACCCGCTGGAAAAGTAAACCCCTTTGCAATTGAAACCCTTAAGAGTCACAGTCTATCCGTAGAGGGGTTGAGAAGTAAGAGTTGGGATGAGTTTGCTGTAGAAGGCGCTCCACACTTAGACTTTGTATTTACTGTTTGCGATAACGCAGCGGGTGAAGTTTGTCCGTACTGGCCTGGCCAACCGATGACAGCACATTGGGGTGTTGAAGACCCTGCCGCAGTAGAGGGCACGGATGAAGAGAAATTGCGCGCGTTTAAAACTGTTGCTAGACACCTTGAGAATCGCATCAAACTTTTTACCAGTCTTCGTTTAGAGGCATTCGACCGATTAAGCTTGAAGGATGAAATAGATAAAATCGGCAAAACCAAGGATTAATTATCTATTTTTGGACATCTCTGCGTGACCGATTCAGTTGAACTTCTAGAATCAGCACGCTGAGATTAACTGACTTTAAACATAGATTGGCATTAAAATATCCCCCACAAAATCTGTGGATAACTCTGTGAAGTTAATGCGTAACTCACAGATTTATATAGACCTTTTTTAAACAGTATAAATAGTAATCAATTAATTTAATTGTTTAAAATCAATAAGTTAAAAACAACCATTGATATATATAGGTTTTTTTGACTTGTCTAATGTAATGCATTAAGTGCGGTGCATAAATCAACCTTTTTGGTAAATTTTTCATCATAGAAGCGATAACCAGCTTTAGACTTATCAGCTCAACGCTCTACTAAGGACTTGCAGAGCCGTCTATCTAGAACCTAAGTTTTATCTTTTGCTTCTTTTGCTTCTTTTGCTTTAGCTTTCTCTTCTTTTGCTTTAGCTTTTTTCTCTTCTTGTTCTCTTATAGCAAACATGTTTTCACGCCATTCTGATAACAACTCATCATCAAGTTCAAGCTGTATAGCCAAAGCTTCTAGCGTAGTAAGTTTATTGTCTTCAAGCTTACGTGCTGGCTTGCCACGCATTCTGCTTAACAATCGCTCAGACTCTTCCTCGGTTAATTTTTGTGCTTTCTCTAGATACTCTTCTGAAGCTGGTTTAATTTTCATGGTAACTCCCATTTTTAAAGTTATTAATTTAGTGACGGCTCAGTCTAGCCTTTTGTGCGTTTTGTGTCTGTGACACATTTGTGAAAAAAATTAATAACCACATTTTTATTTCAACGAAAATATCACATAAGTATCTTAATGGAATGAAGAAAGATATATTGCAGGAAAGGGATAAGTTAATTGAATCCACCTCAATGCAGACGTTGAATTTAGTGGCTACCGACCCAAAGCAGACGAAGTAGTTTATAAAATCTTAGCTACAACCTATTGTAAGTTACACTTCACTCAATCTTTAAAAGATAAGACTAGACTAGATATAGCGAAAGACATATAAGGAAAAATTTATGTGGGATGAAAGATATAGTGCAGAGGAATATGCATACGGCAAAAGCCCAAATCAATTTCTGGAAGAAAATTACAAAGTTATTCCAAAAGGTAAAGTTCTTAGTCTGGCAGAAGGGGAAGGACGGAATGCTGTCTTTTTAGCAAAGCAAGGCTACGCAGTTACTGCCGTAGATGCATCACAGGTTGGCTTAGATAAAGCCCAAAGATTGGCTGACGACAATGGAGTTTCTATTGAGTTAATTCATGCTGACTTGGCTGATTATGATATGGGCGAAAAGCAATGGGACGGAATAATCTCTATTTTTTGTCCATTCCCTTCTGCATTAAGAAAAGAGCTACATAAAAAAGTTGTGGCTGGACTAAAAACCAACGGAGTATTCCTAACTGAGGCTTATACTCCAGAACAGTTAAAGCATAATACAGGTGGTGGAAAATCAGCGGATTTAATGAACACCAAAGAGTCGTTAAGTGTTGAGCTAAATGGCTTGAAATTTAAACATCTGATTGAACTTGAACGAGACATTATAGAGGGCATATACCACACTGGTCTTGGTGCAGTCGTTCAAGCAATTGCGTTTAAATAAGTAAAGCAGACGTTGAATTTAATCACTTACGACCCAAAGCAGACGGTCGTCTATTAAGACGCCTGCAAATACACCATCACCTTAGTGCCTACCCCTAGTTTACTTTCTATATCAATAGACCCACCATGATGGATGATGATATCTTTTGTGATCGCCATACCTAATCCTGTCCCAGGAATTAGCCCCGATTTATCAGCGCGGTAAAACTTCTCATAAACACGATTGAGCTGTTCAGGGGTCATGCCTATGCCATGGTCTTGAATGGCAATTAAAACCTTAGGACTTCCTTCATGCACCACTTCAGATACTTGCATGTTGATCTCATTATTATTCAGTGAGAATTTATAGGCATTACTTAGTAAGTTTCTAATCGCCTGTTCGATTTTAAGTCTATCGATATTGAGATCGGGTAAGTTACCTGTGATGTCGAGCGCAACCTTATTGTGATTTTTATCGGTAATAAATACGCTTGTGAGCTCTTCTAAAATTGGGGCGATGGCCTGACGGCGGAAATTGAAGCGGTTGCTTGCTTGCGACTCTAATTTTTCCATATCTAGAATATCGTTTAAAAGATTAACTATGGCTTTTGATTGTCTATGAATCGTGGTGATAATCTCTTTTTGTTCTTCCGCATCAAATGGCACATCTTTTAATAATTCTGCGTAACCAAATATCGTGGTCATGGGTGTTCTAAGTTCATGGGCAGCTATTGCAATAAACTCAGATTTCATTTGATCGACGAGTGCGCTTTTAGTGATGTCAATGTTGGTGCCTAACACGCGTAACGGCTTGCCTTGGTCATCAAAAAATACTTTTGCGAGGGCTTTAATATGACGGATCTCACCATTTGGCCAGATAATTCTAAATTCGGTATCGAAAGGTTTTTTATTGTTAAGTGCAGCCTCTAATTCGCCTTGAGCATGACTTCTATCATTAGGATGTAGTGCTTTTGACCAAACATCAACAAGATAGCCGCTCGTTAATGTTTTTGATTTATTGACCTTGTAAAGCTCTAGCATTAAATCATCCCACAGCATTTCCTCGGCCTGCAAGTTCCAGTCCCACACGGCGATGTTATTACTCTGGATAGCTAAAGACAGGCGCTCTTTACTTTCTTGCAATGTTGTTTGTGAAAGCTTTAAATCTTCATAAGCATGAAGACGCTTCTGCACTTCATGCGTGAGCTGAGCGGGCGTCGGTAGCTTAAGTGCTTGCGGAATCAGTTTTATCAACACAATTGCAGTAACGACTGAAATCAGCGCAGTAAAGGCTTTCATGCTGGCATCTATCCAATAAATAGGATGCCATAAAGTGATAATGCCCAGTAAATGGGTGGTGCCGCAGGCGAGAATAAAAGCGCCAAACATCATAAAGATCTTGCTAAAGGCAAGGTCTTTTCTGTGCCAGACAAAATAAACTAAAGTAATGGGAATTGAGTAATACGCCAACACAATCAGCGCATCTGAAATGACGTACAACCACAGCAAAGCGGGTGTCCAGTTGATGCAGAAGCCATGCGGCAACAGGGTGCTTGTGTTAACTAAGCTGGAAATAATTGGCATTATCGCCCCTAGAACTGAACTAATGTTCGAAATCTAGGGCTATAGCCTTAACGGTTGATAAGGCGGCTCGAAGAATTGTTAATGCTATATTAATGTATGGAAAAATAAATGGTTTTGACTTACATCAAGTCATAGTCAATCAAAAGGAGTAGATATATGAAGCAAAAGAACTATTAGTTTGATAAATAAAGTTTTTTGGATAGTAACGCTGAGTGTTGCTTGGATGAATGTCTCTTATTGGCCCTTAGTACTCAGTCGACCTATTAATTGGATTGCTTTGAAGAAGACACTCACTGCAATTAAATTTAATCTTTAAGAATGTCAGCTTTGTAGAAACTTGATTTGAATGTCATCAGGCGCCTTCGGGCCATAAGCGGCCATACGCAAATTATAGTGAAATATGGAAATGAATAATTTTATAGGATAGGGGGGGTAATTTTTTTATATTTCAATGAAATAATTTTCAGTATTTTGCCGATGAGATAGAAAATAATGAGGGTGCCGAGTAGGTCCCCAACAAACATTGGGAAGAATCCCTTTAAACTATTCGTCCTATCAGCGAAATAAAAATAGAGGTTACTTAATAAAGCGTTAGATAGCGCGCCAGACACAGCAAAGGCTAGCAACTGTTTCCCTGTTAATCCTTGCAGCGTAACTGGGATATTAAACCACCACTTGCAAGCACATTTAGCTACCATCGGCGATATTGCTGAAATCGCAGCTAAGTAAATGACATAACCACTGATTTCTGCTTCGTTAGTAATAACAGAGCCAATAAAAAGCCCTAACACTCCAGCCCAACTAAAGATAAAGACAGAAATCATACGAATACCAGCAGGAAGGAATACCCAGTAAACACGTGGATTATATTCAAAATAAGCAAATAGCCATAAGCTCATTCGGTAGAAAACTATCCAAGTCAGGACAACGACAAGCGCATCAATAATTGTGGCTTTAATAATTTTTATTATTGAGGCTGCAAGTAAAACAATAGATATCTTAATCATCGTAGACTTCCTTTGATAATTAAAATATATACCTCTGTATTAAATACTTAATTGATATATATCAATTAAATTGAAAATAATTATCAAATTAGTAATTATTGTTAAATTAATGATAAAATCGCTTCAACAACTCTCTGAGCCGTCTTTTCAACCGTCAAGACTACCGCCCTAGATTTCGAACATTAGTTCAGTTCTAGGGCCGATAATGCCAATTATTTCCAGCTTAGTTAACACAAGCAACCTGTTGCCGCATGGCTTCTGCATCAACTGGACACCCGCTTTGCTGTGGTTGTACGTCATTTCAGATGCGCTGATTGTGTTAGCGTATTACTCGATTCCCATCACTTTAGTTTATTTT
>CAILFU010000115.1 GCA_903833595.1 uncultured Pseudomonadota bacterium | reverse complement strand
TTTGTGACGTTTAATGCAACGCATCAGGTGAGCTATGTGAACCCGGCTTTTGAGTACATGACTGGGCTCATCAATGCGCATGTCATGGGGTTGAACGAAGTTGAATTCTCGCATCAACTCATTAAGCAATGTACTGAACAGATGCGCTTTGTCGGTGTACGCGCATTAAGTAAACAAGCGTCATTTACAGTAGGTCATTTGAATGAACATGCACAAACCATTGAGATTGATAGCGTACCTAAGCGCATGCTAAAAGTGAACTTAGTGGCATCAAAGGCTGAGAATGTATCGCAAATTTTATACTTACGCGATATCACCGAAGAGACGGAAGTTAATCAGCTGAAAACTGGATTTATTGCCACTGCTGCGCATGAGCTACGCACGCCCATGACCAGCATACTTGGCTATGCTGAGCTACTGACGCTCCACGAGTTTGATCCCGTACAAAGACAGGACTTTTTGCAAACCATCTGTCGTCAATCTAAGATGATGACGGCTATTCTGGATGATTTGCTTGATCTTTCACATATTGAATCTCATGGTGACCATGACTTTGTGATGAGTCGTATTGAATTGGGCGCACTCTTGCAAGAAGTCATTGCCAGTTTCTCTGTAACGAATGACAAGTGCCCGACTGAGCTTACGCTGGCTAAAACACCGCAATGGGTGAATGGTGATCTCACCAAGATTACCCGCGTACTGAATAATTTACTTTCTAATGCTTATAAATACTCGCCTAATGGCGGTGCGGTAGAGGTGACTTTGATGGCGCCAGTCAAGCGTGCCAAGCCTAAATTAGACACCCCCGCGCATCACATCGGCATTCGCATTGCTGACCACGGCCTAGGCATGACGCCTATGCAGTTGGCACATGTCTATGATCGTTTTTATCGTGCGGATGTCTCGGGCAAAATTCCCGGTTCTGGCTTAGGCATGAGTATCGTGAAAGAAATTATGACCTTGCATGGCGGTCAAATCAACATCACCAGTGAGATTGGCAAGGGCACGGTGGTCACGCTGTGGCTGCCCGTTGCCACTGAACTAGCGGGCGCCCCGTCATAATGTTCAGTCACTTACTCAAAAAACATTGGCTACATAATCGGCAATGGCGTGCTTATATCATCTTACTTATAGCGCTGTTATTCACCGCCTATGGCGCTATAGCGGCTAGGCAAGTAGCTGAAAATCATGCGATTGATAATTTTGCTAACGCATGCGACAAAATGACCCTTAAAGTTGAAGAGCGCCTAAATGCCTATGCGCTCATTTTAAAAGGCGGGGCAGGGCTGTTTGAAGCCTCAGATTCGGTGAGTCGTCAAGAATGGCGCAACTATACAATTAAATTGAATGCCCAACAAAGTGTGCCTGGTGTGCAAGGCATCGGCTTCACACAAATTATTGCGCCTAATCAGTTAACTGCGCATACCGAGGCTATTCGCCGTGAGGGCTTTGCCGACTATACGGTGCATCCGGTCGGTCAGCGTGATTTGTATACGTCGATTATTTATTTAGAACCTTTTAGCGGTAGAAACCTGAGAGCTTTTGGCTTTGATATGTGGAGTGAACCGGTACGCCGTGCCGCTATGACGCAAGCGCGCGATACCGGTCAAGTGACTTTATCTGGCAAGGTGAAACTCGTACAAGAAACCAAGCAAGATATTCAAGCGGGGGTGTTGATGTATGCGCCGGTGTATCAGCGTAATGCGCCCATCGATACGCTTGAGCAACGCCGTGCCGCCATTATCGGTTGGGCTTATAGCCCCTATCGTATGATTGATTTAACCCTAGGGATTATTGAAGTGGCGAATAATCCTGAATTCCAACCGATTGACTTGCATATTTTTGACGGCAATCAAGCCTCAGCCGCCAATATGTTGTTTGATAAAACTTACCACGACCCTGCCGACAATAGCTTGTTGTATCAACAGCGCCGTATTCATTTTAATGGCAAAGAATGGCTACTGACCTTTGATAGTCGCGATGCCCTGTATCAAGCTGACTATGCTCAAATGTGGCTCATTCTCTTGACTGGTATGGTGATAAGCGGCTTATTATTCGGCCTAATGCTGTCCGTCATCAATACCCGTAGCAACGCCGAGCGCCTCGCTGCGCAACAAACCCAAGAGATTATGCGCGGTAAAGCCTTGCTAGAAGACAGTGAGTTTCGTTGGCGATTTGCCCTAGAGGGGTCTGGGGATGGCGTATGGGATTGGGATCTCGTGCAAGACACCGTCCATTACGCTAAACGCTGGAAAGAAATGCTAGGGTTTGGCGAAGATGAGGTAGGTAATGGTTTAGATGAATGGTCTAGCCGTATTCACCCCGAAGATCGCGAGGCGGCACTGGCCACTGCACAAGATTATCTAGAAGGCAAATCAAGCAGCTACATGATGGAACATCGCATGCAATGCAAAGATGGTGGTTATAAATGGATCGTGTCGCGCGGTATGATAGTCGCGCGAGATGAGGCGGGAAAACCACTACGGATGATTGGCACCCATACGGATATCCACGCACGTAAACAGATAGAACTCCAACTGGCAGAATACAATCAAGAATTAGCTGTCATATTCGACATGAGCCCAGATGGCATCATCACGATTAATTCCAAGCATTGTATTGGGCATGTGAACCCAGCCTTTGAGCAGTTGACGGGGTTAAAGAGTTCAGACATGCTCGGTCAACATGAACAGTTTGTGTTTGATTTACTCAACAAGCAATGTAGCGCACTCTCAACATTCCCTGATTTAGCTGAATTACTACGATTCGAAAAAGCTGCTCACAAAGCTAAGCAAAAACGGTACGAGATTAACTTTGAGAAGCCAAGTAAACGGGTGCTTGAAGTCAGCTTGCTAGAGGCGAATGTCGGTGAAATTTTGTATATCCTGCGCTTACGTAATATCACCAATGAAGCTGAAATTAACCGAATGAAAAGTGAGTTTTTATCGACTGCCGCGCACGAGCTACGCACCCCGATGTCGAGTATTTATGGTTACGCTGAACTGCTCGACACACAAGAGCTAACGCCAGAAGAGAAGGCTGAATTTTTAAAAATTATCTTGGCTGAATCTAAGGTCATGGCCACCATACTCAATGATTTGCTTGATTTGGCCCGTATTGAAGCTAGGTTAGCGCAAGATTTTGTAATGACGCGTATTGATCTATATGCATTAATACAGGAAGTGGCGGCTAATATGGCGGTTGCTCATGGCCGTGAGCCCCCTCAACTCATCGCTAAAGAAAAAACGATTTACATTAATGCCGATAAAGCCAAAATAATACAAGTGATGAATAATGTGCTGTCTAATGCCTATAAGTACTCGCCTAAAGGGGGCGTGGTAAGCGTGAGTATCATCACCCCTAACAAAGCCGTACAGGACTCATTGGGCATTGGTGCAGATTTCATTGGTATTTGCGTGACCGATAAAGGCATTGGCATGACGCCAGAGCAACTTAACCATGTGTTTGAACGCTTTTACCGTGCCGATACTTCGGGTAAAATTTTAGGTACAGGCTTGGGTTTAAGCATCGTCAAAGAAATTGTTGAGTTGCATCACGGTAATGTTACTATCGACAGTGTATTTGGCAAGGGCACTACGCTCACTATCTGGCTACCCCTTGCTATTGAACCCTTAGCTAGCCTTCAG
>CAILFU010000114.1 GCA_903833595.1 uncultured Pseudomonadota bacterium | reverse complement strand
TTTGTGACATTTAATGGATTATCCAAGAACTATCGTACCTGCGGATATCGTGCTGGTTGGATGATATTGAGTGGCGAGAAAAAACATGCAAGCGATTATATTGAAGGCTTAAATATGCTGGCTTCTATGCGTTTGTGTGCGAATGTTCCTGGTCAATTAGCGATACAAACTGCATTAGGCGGCTACCAAAGTATCGACGATTTAGTAGCCCCTGAAGGCAGGCTCTGTAAGCAGCGGGATGTAGCCCATGCGTTGCTCACTGCTATTCCTGGCGTTAGCTGCACTAAGCCGGCAGCGGCGATGTATTTATTTCCAAAATTGGATCCTAAAATTTATCCGATTAAAAATGATCAGCAATTCATTTTAGATTTACTGCTGGAAGAAAAGGTGTTGTTAGTACAAGGCTCAGGGTTTAATTGGCAAACACCAGATCACTTCCGAGTAGTGTTCTTGCCCAATGTGGATGATTTGACAGAAGCGATTCATCGCATAGCAAGGTTTTTAGAAAACTATAGAAAAAAGCACTCAAAATTAGATGGAGTAAGGGCTTGAAGCAACTTAATGTAGGTATTTTAGGTCTTGGCACAGTTGGCGGAGGAACCTATGCAGTGTTGACACGTAATGCGACGGAAATTACGCGTCGCACCGGTTGTGCTATCAACGTTGTGCAAGTCGCTGATAAGAATGTTAATCATGCAAAAACCATGACAGGCGGAAATGTAGACGTCACAAATGATGCTTTTGCCGTTGTAAATAACCCAAAGGTAGATGTGGTAGCTGAACTCATTGGAGGCTACACGCTTAGTAAAGAACTCGTGTTAAAAGCGATTGAAAATGGCAAGCATGTGGTCACTGCCAATAAAGCTTTATTGGCAATGCATGGCAATGAGATTTTTGCCGCAGCTCAGGCTAAGGGTGTCATTGTCGCTTACGAAGCTGCCGTGGCTGGCGGCATCCCCATTATTAAGGCGCTGCGTGAGGGTTTGGGTGCTAACCACATCGAATGGGTGGCTGGTATTATTAATGGTACGACTAATTTTATTCTTACAGAAATGCGTGAAAAAGGGTTGGCGTTTGCAGATGTGCTCGGCGAAGCGCAACGATTAGGTTATGCGGAAGCGGATCCTACTTTTGACGTAGAGGGCATAGACGCAGCGCACAAGCTTACTATCATGTCAGCCATTGCCTTCGGCATGCCTATGAAGTTTGAGCAAGCCTACACCGAAGGTATTACCAAACTACAACAAACTGATATTAAATACGCTGAAGAGCTAGGCTACAGGGTAAAACTACTGGGTATTACAAAACGTACTACGGTTGGTGTGGAGTTACGTGTACACCCAACACTGATTTCAGAAAAAAGATTGGTAGCCAATGTGAATGGTGCCATGAATGCGGTGGTCGTAAAGGGCGATGCGGTAGGCCCAACACTATATTATGGTGCTGGAGCAGGGTCTGAGCCTACGGCCAGTTCTGTGGTGGCGGATTTAATGGATGTGGCTCGATTAAGCGATGCGAGTGTATCGCAACGCGTGCCCTATTTAGGTTTTCAAGCTGGGCAATTAAATGATTTACCAATTTTGCCGATTAGTGAAATTAATAGCGCTTATTATCTACGTTTACGCGCTAATGATAAGCCGGGTGTGTTAGCAGGCGTGACTAAAATTTTAGCAGATCGGAATATTTCGATAGATGCAATGTTGCAAAAAGAGCCAGATGACAATGAAACAGAGGCAGATATTGTTATTTTGACGCATATTACCATTGAAAAAAATATGGACGCAGGGATTGCTGAAATAGAGGCGCTGCCAGCTATTGTAGGTAAAGTGGTGAAGATTCGCATGGAAGAGTTAGGGAAATAAGCGATAGTGAGCATTGTGTATGTAATGACAGTGCCGTAATTTGAGAGATATGAATGAAATACATTAGTACGCGTGGGCAATCGCCAGCATTAAGTTTTAGTGAAATTTTACTTGGAGGTCTAGCGCCAGACGGAGGCTTGTATCTACCGGAAACCTACCCGCAGTTTACTGATGCAGATTTGACCGCTATGCGCGGCATGAAATATGCCGATTTAGCTTTTGCTATTTTAAGTCGCCTAATTGATGATATCCCAGCAGTAGATTTAAAGGCGATTATTGATAAGACTTATCGTGCTGATGTGTATGCTTATACACGTTCGGGTCAAGATGCTGCCGATATCACCCCCACCTTAAAATTAGAAAATAATTTGTACCTATTGAACCTGTCCAATGGACCTACATTAGCCTTTAAAGATATTGCGATGCAGTTACTGGGCAATTTGTTTGAATACGTACTGACTAAAACAGGTAGAACAACCAATATCTTAGGCGCCACTTCTGGGGATACAGGTTCTGCTGCTGAATATGCGATGCGTGGCAAGCAAGGTGTACGCGTCTTCATGTTATCACCTAACAAAAAAATGAGTCGTTTCCAAACCGCACAAATGTTTAGTCTGCAGGATGATAATATTTATAACATCGCTGTGAATGGGGTGTTTGATGATTGTCAGGATATGGTCAAAGCAGTATCAAATGACGCCGAATTTAAAGCTAAATATAAAATAGGTGCAGTCAACTCCATTAATTGGGGGCGTATCGTTGCACAAGTCGTATATTACTTTAAAGGTTATTTTGCCGTTACGCAAAACAACGCACAAAAAGTGAGTTTTTCAGTACCGTCAGGTAATTTTGGAAATGTCTGCGCAGGCCATATTGCCCGTATGATGGGTTTGCCAATAGATAAGTTGGTCGTTGCAACTAATGAAAATGACGTGCTAGATGAATTCTTTAAGACGGGTGTGTATCGCCCGCGTGGTTCAGCTAAGACTTATCACACGTCCAGTCCATCTATGGATATTAGTAAAGCCTCTAACTTTGAGCGTTTTGTATTTGATCTTGTTGGCAGAGATAGTAGTAAGGTGCGAGAACTATGGGCTAGTGTAGATAGCGGAGGTGCTTTTGATATTAAACCACTCCTAAATAAATTGGCAGATTATGGCTTTGTATCTGGTAGCAGCAATCATGCCAATCGCATGCAGATGATTCGCGATACCTATAAGAAATATGCGGTAACAATAGATACGCATACTGCGGATGGCTTAAAAGTCGCTTTAGAATGTCGTGATGCTAATGTGCCCATGATCGTGCTTGAAACCGCACTGCCCGCTAAATTTGAAGATTCAATTATCGAGGCCTTAGGATCTTTACCAGAACGCCCAGCAGCTTTAAATGGGATTGAATCCTTGCCTCAGCGTTTTGATGTGATGAATTTTGATGTTGCTGAGATTAAACAATACATTATGGATAGAGCGAGTTAACACATGCAGGTTTATCATGATCTACTTAGCCATGTTTTGCAGCATGGAAATAAAAAAGAAGACCGCACTGGTACAGGGACGCTCTCTGTATTTGGTTATCAAATGCGCTTTAATTTAGCTGATGGCTTTCCACTACTCACTACTAAAAAAGTACATTTAAAGTCGATTATTCATGAGCTGCTCTGGTTTCTGCAAGGCAGCACTAATATTGCCTACTTGAAAGAAAATGGCGTGCGTATTTGGGATGAGTGGGCGGATGAAAATGGCAATTTAGGACCGGTGTATGGCTATCAATGGCGCAACTGGCCAAAAGCAGATGGCACACATATTGACCAAATCTCGCAAGTAGTGAATGCTATAAAAAATAATCCAGATTCGCGGCGTTTGATTGTGTCCGCTTGGAATGTTGCAGATGTTGATCAAATGAAGTTGCCACCTTGTCATGCATTTTTTCAGTTTTATGTGGCGGATGGAAAGTTAAGCTGCCAGCTCTATCAGCGCAGTGCAGATATTTTTCTTGGGGTCCCATTTAACATTGCTTCTTACGCGCTTCTGACCATGATGGTGGCGCAAGTATGTGGTTTGAAGCTGGGTGATTTTGTTCATACCTTAGGTGATGCACATATTTATACTAAC
>CAILFU010000113.1 GCA_903833595.1 uncultured Pseudomonadota bacterium | reverse complement strand
CTGGTGGTATTGCAGAAATGGCTGGATTACCGAAAGAAGTTCGGGATGTAACAGATCCATTAGATGCAGTAGGTAATACTACTAAAGCAGTCACTAAGGGTTATGCCATTGGTTCTGCTGGTTTAGCCGCATTAGTACTCTTTGCCGATTACACTCATAAACTTGAAGGTGCTGGCATTGTCGCTAAATTTGATTTAAGTGATCCAATGGTGATTATTGGCTTATTCATAGGTGGCTTAATCCCATTCTTATTTGCTGCTATGGCGATGGAAGCGGTAGGTCGCGCAGCCGGCGCTGTAGTTGAAGAAGTCCGCCGCCAATTCCGCGACATTAAAGGCATTATGGATGGTACTGGTAAACCAGAATATGGCAAAGCCGTAGACTTGCTTACTACAGCCGCCATTAAAGAGATGATGATTCCATCATTATTACCAGTAGCAGTTCCTGTTGCGGTTGGCTTGCTACTTGGCCCTGTAGCACTAGGTGGTATGTTGATGGGTACTATTGTGACAGGCTTGTTTGTTGCAATTTCAATGTGCACAGGCGGTGGCGCTTGGGATAATGCCAAAAAGTATATCGAAGATGGCAACCACGGTGGCAAAGGATCAGAAGCGCATAAAGCTGCAGTGACTGGCGATACTGTTGGTGACCCCTATAAAGATACGGCTGGCCCTGCAGTGAACCCACTGATTAAAATCATCAACATTGTGGCGTTACTCATAGTCCCTTTATTACACATGTAAATTTAGCAATACTTGCCAGCTTACTGGTTTTAGTAATTAAAAAGGCGAGCCAAGTTGGCTCGCCTTTTTAATTACCATTAACGGAACTATGACGGGTGTATATCTGTAGTTATTTAATAAAAAAACTGGCTTACAAAGTCTAATCAACCATATTGTATTCGCGAACTTTATACCAAAGCGTTCGCTCACTTATTTCTAATAGCTTAGCCGCTTTGCTTTTATTACCTTTAGTTCGACTTAGCGCTTCGGCAATCATCTGCTTTTCCAATAACCCAGTAGCCGCAGGGATAGAAAGCGACGTTTCCGTAGCCAGGAGATGAAGGTTGGTTGGTTGGTTGTCTATATTAATGATATCAGTTACGCCAACACTCTGAATATCCA
This sequence comes from uncultured Pseudomonadota bacterium, assembly GCA_903833595.1. GTDB lineage: Bacteria > Pseudomonadota > Gammaproteobacteria > Burkholderiales > Methylophilaceae > Methylotenera. Next base: position 4,707 of record CAILFU010000113.1, on the reverse strand, counting down.
TAGGCAAGTCAGCAATCTCAATCATGCTACTTTTTGAGATGATTGCTGCACGCTCTAGCACATTTTCTAGCTCTCGCACGTTACCAGGCCAACGATACTCTGCAAGGACAAGCATCGCACGCTCTGAAATCTCTTTTTTCTTATTGGCTAAAAAGTATTTAGTGAGTAATGGAATGTCGCCATACCGCTCATGCAAAAGTGGTATTTTAATTTGAAATACATTCAAACGATAATACAAATCCTCACGTAACTTTCCTTCTTTAATTGCTTCAAGCGGGTTACGATTAGTTGCCGCAATAATTCTAACATCCACATTAATAGGGAGATTGCTACCAAGCCGTTCAACCACACTTTCCTGCAAAACCCTTAGCAACTTGGCTTGTAGCGCAATTGGCATTTCGGTGATTTCATCCAAAAATAGCGTTCCACCATCAGCCATCTCAAACTTGCCAATCCGCTCTTTAACGGCACCTGTAAAAGCACCTCTCTCGTGGCCAAAAAGCTCTGATTCCATCATTTCAGCAGGAATGGCCGCACAGTTTAATGCTACAAATAGTGCATTATTACGTGTTGAATGTTGATGAATTGCCTGTGCGACGAGCTCTTTACCTGTGCCCGTTTCTCCGACTAAAAATGCCGTCGCTTTCTCAGGGGCCACTTGGAAAATGAGCTCCTTTACTTTTTGCATGGCAAGGCTATTACCGATTAATAGATTGTCTGCTTGCTGAGTTTCTTCTTTCAAGAAAGCATTTTCTACTTTAAGCCGTGATACTGATAATGCTTTTTCAATCGCAATTTCCAGCGCTTCCAAATCAAATGGCCGCTGAATGTAATCAGAAGCGCCAAGTTTCATCGCTTCTACAGCGCTACCTACCTCACCTTTTGCAGTGACGATAATGATGGGAATTTGCAAACCTTCCTCATTCATCTTCTTGAATAAACGCAAGCCATCCATACCTGGCATATGCAAATCACTCACCACTAAGTCTATGCCCCCTTTGCGTAAAATCGATAAGGCTTCAAATCCATCCGCCGCCAGTATCGGTAGATAGCCAGCCTGTTTTAGGCTTATTTCTAAAAGTCGACGCATGCTAGATTCATCATCGACAGCAAGAATTCTTTTCAAATTATTCATTTTGTGAGCCACTTAAATTGCATGATTGTTATTTAGATAAGGTAGCCTAATGATAAATTCCGCACCATGTTGCGGACTTTCTTGCACAAAAATTTCACCAAAATGGGCGTAGACAATCTGTCTAACGATAGCCAAACCTAAGCCTATCCCGCCAGCACGTTGAGAAAAAAATGGATCAAATACATGATTACGCTTATCCTCAGAAATCCCAGGGCCATCATCGGCAACACTTATCTGTGCATGGGTTTGCATTCTACTAATCGTTACCCGGACTTGACCGCCTTCTGAAAGAATTTGAATAGCATTCATAAGAAGATTTAATACGACCTGTGTCATCTGCGCTACATCAATATTTAATATTAATTCTGGCATAGCGTGGGCTTCAAAATGCAGTTGAATATTTTTCTTTTCCGCCTCAACTTTTAGTAAAGCTAACGCATGTTTTGTTAGCCCAATAATATCATTAGGCTTTAAATCCAATGCTCTTGGTTTTGCTGCATCAATTAAGGTGGAAACAAGCTTATTAAGCCGCTCTGTTTCACTGATTACAAAGCCACATACTTCCTTACCTTCTTTTGTAAGCTGCGGCTCACGCATCAATACTTGGGCTGAAGAACGAATAATGCCCAACGGCGTTCGCACTTCGTGGCTCATGGCCGCAGCCATTTCACCTACTACCGCCAATTTTGCAGCGCGCGTTAGATTTTCTTGAGATTTTTCTAAATTAGCAATCATGCGAGTAAATGCTTCCGTCATTTCTTTAATTTCTACTGGCCCACCTTCAGGGGGCTTAGATTGAATACCAGAAGATACGAAGTTTTTTGCAAAAATCGTCAGTTTTGAAATCGGCTTAGTAATATACTTAGCCACCGGGATAGCAATCAAGAAGGATATGAGCAATGTCATAATAGACAAAGCCAACATGATTAAGCCCATTTGTTTAATAGGTGCAAGTGCATCATCCCGATACTTAATAATTTCCAACTGCCAATTTAAACTTTTAAAACTTCTAAATCCTTCAGATAGCACTCTTGCTTTCATTGTTTGATCATAATCATCCTTTTGCAGAAGCGCTGTATTAGCAATAATCTTATGCTGGCTATCTCTTAAAATAACCGCTGACCGACCAGTAGTCGCATGATTCAATACTTGTTCTAATTGCTGCCGATTAAAATAGACAACCAAATAATAAGTTTGATTTGAGCCAAATTCGCTACTAATCATAGTAGAGATGGGCAGTTTCTCATCTCTTATAACATGTAAATCAAGGCTGGTGGTGTTGAGTGAGATATGTTCCCAGCGGTCAGTTAACTTAAGCGTTTGATTGATTGCATCCAACTCACTACTGGAAATAATTTTTTTATGCTGGTCAATCACATATAATCCACTATATACCCCGCTGTAATTGTGTTTTAGATCAGATAAAAAGGTGGAAAGTCGTTTATCAATATCACCAATCCTAGCATCTTGCATCACCTCAAGCTGGCTCCAAGAGGCTACATTTTGCAATCGCTCAAACACCATGCGGTCAATTTCATCCATTGCAGCAATAGCACGCGTGTTTAAATCGTGCTCTATTTCAAATTTAAGCACGTTTCTTGCTTCAACAAAGGCCAAAGTAGCAATTGTTATGCTCGGAATGAGCACAGCAAGCATAAAAGTGCTCAGCAAGAGTTGTTTGACAGATAAGTTTTTTAAAAAAAACATTGAGTTATAAATTATATTTAACAGGTTTTATTATAAAAATATGCATACAATAAGCAAAATTAATACCACATTACTGAAAGTTAATCTGATGCGTGAATTTTCAACGCTTTTAAAGTCTTGGTTAGTATATGCTATTTTAGTTAGCATCCCATTGCTCGCATACGCGGAAACAATTCCTGCAAACACTTTAGATGGATTCAGTTTAGGGGGATACGCTGCAACTAAAGCTAACATACACCCTGACGGTAACAAAGAAGTAGATTTACAAAATCTCAGCTTATTTTTAGGTTGGGAGGGGGATAGCCGTTGGCGTTTGTTCTCCGAGCTTGAATTGGAAAAACCGCTTTACTGGGCGTCGGATTCTAAATTAACTGTGAATCAAGCTAAGTTAAATTTAGAGCGCCTATACGTTGATTACAATTTATCAGAAAATCTCAATTTAAGAACAGGACGTTTTTTTAGTCCTGTTGGCCGTTGGAACCTAATCCATGCCGACCCGCTTGTTTGGACCACAACAAGGCCATTAGCAACAACTCGACTTTTCCCTCAATCAACCAACGGCGTGATGCTTTTTGGATCCAAATCTATTGATACAAAAATAGTGGATTATTCCGTCTATGTAGAAGCGCTAAAGAATGAAGATAAAGAACGAAACTTAGGTGATGCAGATAACTTAAAAGGTATTCATGTTTCACTTTCTGGTGACCAAGTTTTAGGATTATCTTTATTAGAATTTAATGAACTTACGCCGATTGATAAAAAATATAGAATGATCGGTCTTGATTTTCAGACAAAAATTAAAGGCTGGGAGCTTACTGCAGAGGGGTTTCAGCGCTATTTTACCAACGGTAGCACTAGTGGCAGTGGCGGCTATATCCAAGTTGCTGCTCCTATTACAAGTAATTGGTATGCTGTAACAAGGTTAGATGGAATACAAATGCCTAACGAAGATAACACAAGTCGCTGGCTTGTAGGCGCTGCTTGGAAAAAAACCAGAGGCCAAATATTTAAAATTGAATACGTGGGCGGTAGTGGAGAGCTTTCAGAAGCACCCAAAGGTCTGATTACTTCTTTCTCACTTTTATTTTAATCGTCACCCAATGAAAAAAATGCTAAATAATCAATTGGTTGGCTTGCTTGCAGTGTTCTGCATATGCTTAAACACAGTGCATGCCGAAACTGATGTGATTGCCGTCATTATGCCTAAAACAAGCAAAATTCAAAAATTAGAGAAAGGTGAGCTATCGCTCATCTATTTACGTAAAAAGCTTTATACAAGCGAGGGCAATCGCATTATTCCTATCAATTTAACGTCTTCTCATATTGTCAGAAAGCAGTTCACTAGCATCGTTCTAGGTGGTTTACCTGAAGCACAGTCAGAATATTGGAATGAGGCCTATTATCATGGCATTACACCACCCCATGTCGTGGCATCAGAAGATGCTGCGGTAAAGTTTGTAGAAATAACGCCTGGTGCAATCGCCTATATTAACGCCTGCAAATTAACTGATATGGTAAAACCTGTTGCTTGGATTTCGGCTACGGGTATTTTTCTGCAATCACCCCCTACTATGCAGTGTTCAGAATAAAGCGTTTAACCCTGCAATTTTTGCATGAAAAAATTGCGCATATTTTCTATATCCCCGCAAAAAATACAGCCTTATTCAAAAAAAGGTCTTTTTTTGGTCGTTAAGTCACGATAAATCTAGGCATAAGAATTGCATTATCTTATTTAAGCAATTCTTTAGGATACTGCCATGCTAGCCAATAGATTTTTATTAGAGACCGCAGCGGACAATTTAAACGTCTTAGCTGTTGATGGTTTTCCACAGATTAGCCAAAAAAATAATATCTCCTTGCACAGT
>CAILFU010000112.1 GCA_903833595.1 uncultured Pseudomonadota bacterium | reverse complement strand
GTCTGGCAATGCGTCTAGCGGGGTTCTCAGCATGGCAAATAGACCCCAAGCGATGATCATTGCTGTCATCAGCAAGATCAGTAAGCGATTATTGGCTGACCAACGTATTAATTTAGCAATCATGGCATCGCTCCTTTTGCACCATCATCCTGCTGAGATAATCTGGCTAAAATGCCTGATAATGAGGCTTCTGAATCGATTAAGAATTGCCCAGAAGAGACAACTTCATCCCCTTCAGCAATCCCTTGCAAAATTTCGATGTAATGATTTTGCTCTTGGCCAGTTATAACTTCTGCAGGCTGATAGCCATGCTCACTTTTTACAATCACAACTTTACGCGTGCCCGTTTCAATGACACTTTCGGTGGGGATGGCAAGTGCTGAATGAGTTTGGCCTTTAAACAGGACATTTGCATACATGCCAGGGCGTAATTGATAATGCTTGTTAGGCAGTTCAATGCGAACTTGTAGTGTTCTTGAAGCCTCATTTAACGTTGGGTATAAGTAACTCACTTTGCCTTTAAACGTTTCGCCAGGCATGCTTTGCAACTGCACTTCAGCCAACAATCCTAGTTTTAATCTAGGAATATCACGTTCAGGCACTTCGGCAACTAGCCAAACATTTGATAGATCAGAGAGTTGCATCAAAGAAGCGCCGGGCATGAGTTGCCCCCCTTCGCGAATACCTAATTCAGTGACTATGCCGGAAGCGGAGGCGTAAACGCCAAAGCGCGGACTAGGTTTGTTAAGTTTAGCAATCGCTTCTATTTCACCTTCAGACATTCCTAGTAGTTTTAATCGGTTGCGTGCGGCTTGCTTGAGTGTGTTGTCAGTATCAATCTGGCTTAATGGCATTAATGCTAGATATTCTTGTTGGGCAGCTAGTATTTCAGGTGCATAGATTTCAGCAACTTTTTGACCTTTGTTGACATAGTCGCCTACTGCACGTATTGATAATTTTTCTACGAAACCAGGCATGCGAGTTTGTATGACAGAGATACGTCGCTCATCTGGCGCTATCCGGCCCACTGCAGTTAGTGATTCCCCAAAATTCTTCATGGTGGCTTTTTCAAGCCGAATGCCTAAGTTTTGGACCGTTTGAGATGAAATGACTACTCCGCCATTTTCTACCTTGTCATCATTGGCATATTTAGCCTCAAGTTGCATATCCATAAATGGTGACTTACCTGGCTTGTCAAATTTTTGGCCAGGGGTCATAGGGTCATACCAGTAAAGCACTTTTTTGCCGCTATTGTCTTGCACCACGTTACTTGAGTCCGTGCTGGCAGTTGTTGTAGCTTGTTCATTTTTAGAACAACTCATCAGTGTGAGTAAAATGAACGGGATAATGAAGTATATTTTTTTCATGATTAATTTTCCTTAAATAAACGATGGTCGTTTACTAAATAGGCAATTTGCACGGTCGCACGCTGCTGATCGGTAAGAATAGCCCAGTGGTCTATTTCAACCTCTATGAGGCTTCTACGGGCTTCCCAAACTTCACTAAGGGGTTGTTTGCCTGAGGTATAGGCGGCTTGCGCTATCTTTAACATTGCTTCTGCGTTTGGAATCAATCGAGTGGCATGCTCATTTTCTCTTGCTTCTGCAAGTTCAGCATCTGCGAGTGCATTATCCAGTGCTGAAGAGAGCTCTCGCCTTCTGTCTTCAGTGAGTTTGTGTGATTTTTCAACCAAGACTAGCTTCTCGGCGGTACGCCTATCTTGCCGGTTAGATCTGTCTAATTGCAAATCCATCGATATTTGAAAGCTTAGCATGTCACTTCTATCTGCAAAGCGCTTGCCATAGGCCGCTTCCCACCCCCAGTTTCTTTGAATATCGGCTTGGGCTTTATCTACATCAAGCTGAGCAATATTTTCACTCAGGTGAGCATTTTGTAATAGCGGGTGTTTTTCTATTTCTAGTAGCGCATCTTGGTGACTTAAACGATTGCCCATGACCGGCAGTTCAGCTGCGATTGGCCGCATCGCAGCTTGACCTATCCAGCGCGCTAAGCTTGCTTTAGCTTTTTTTACGTCCCGTTGGGCGGTGAGATATTTGTCAGTGGTCATGGATAGTTTGCTATCTAGTTTTAACACTTCACTTGTTTGCGCGCCGTTTGAACTGATGCGAGAAATGAGCACTTTTCGTTCAGCGTTCATCTCGTCCATCATCTTCTGATAAAGCTCAAATTTACGTTGCGCTTCAAACAAATCTAACCAAACCAAAGCCACATCCCGCTCAATCGACCTAGCGGTAGATATTTGCTCTGTGTGAAATTGGTCTGCCTCAGCTTCCATTCGCTTTGAAGCAAGCTCACGTTTTTTAAGCGGGATGATATCTTGTGAAATACCAACATTAATCGCTGTTTGATCGTCACGATTAAAACGTAGCGCATCTGCAGTGGTCACAGGCAAGCTGACGACACCTAACTTAAGTTTAGGGTCTGCTAACTGACCTTCTGCTACTGCGGCTTGGCGTGAAGAATTGGCTGCATCATCAAGTGATTGCAGTAAGGGTTGGTTTTCTGTGGCTAATTTAATAGTTTCAGTTAGTGTAAGTG
>CAILFU010000111.1 GCA_903833595.1 uncultured Pseudomonadota bacterium | reverse complement strand
GATTGGGTGAAACGTGAAATTGACCGTAAATTGATGTTTTTAGATTTTGCCGAGTTTCATTACATTTCAGCTTTACGTAAAAAAGGCCTGCCGGAATTATTTAAATCGGTAGATATTGCCTTTAAAGCTGCGTTTGCTAAGTTAGCTACGCCACAACTCACCCGCGTGTTGATTGATGCCTTGCAGCAGCATCAACCACCAATCAGCAAGGGTATACGCCCTAAATTACGTTATGCCCACCAAGGTGGTAGCAATCCACCTATTGTGGTGATACATGGTAACCATGTAGATGGTGTGAAAGATGCTTATACGAGATTTTTAGAAAAAACTTTCCGTAGAACATTCCAGTTGTCAGGGACGCCACTCCGCGTGCAGTATAAACAAGGTAGTAACCCATTTGCAGAAGATGACGATAAACGTAAACCAGGCGAAGGTATTGTTAGCATGCGCCGCCGTAAAACAGCCCATCGAGCAGAATTAAAGGCTAAAAAAGTGGTGGAAGATAAAGATAGGAGCGCTAAAAAGCGTTAATTCTTACTCATTTTTATCAGACTTGGATAATATCTGATATTGTTTGGCGCTGTAATATTTGACATCCTACTTTTTGCATCAGGATGTGTTGTTGACGCCACCTCACCTAATATAAGCACTATTTCAGTACGCGCTATATCGAAATTGTAGCCAGCAGCCTGCATTAGGCGTTTCCCAACTAAATCTGCATCGTATTCATCTTTCCATGAATCGGCAGGGATATTAAGTACCGGGATAGTTCTACCGTGACCAAGTTCACAATGCCCTAATTCATGGCCAATGACCCAAGCTAATGCATCATCTGATATGTTCAGCCTATCCATGGAATTTTGATTGACCGTGATTTCGCAGCGAGCAGACAATCCGTAGCCTGATGCTGTGTAATTCCATACCTTGGTTTCAGACAAAGCGCCGTTGTTTATGGCATTTATTGTGTAATCAGAGGCAGGCCCTTTACGAAACTTATTCATAGCTTCAGCCATCTTTTCAATTTTTGATTGAAATTCAACGGACTTTATATCTTGTGCAACGAGCACATTTGATAAGCCTAAGCCGCTCACAATAAGCATTGTTAGCATTGTTTCTTTCAAAATAAACTCCCGTATTTAAAGGTGAGTTTCAATAACTTATTTAGTTACTGGAGACGTGACCTTCAAATCAATAACGGATGTTTATTTAGATTCTTTAAGCAGTACCTGATAATAGTTGTGAGAAAGTACGAATGAATCAAGACGGGGTTATTTTTCACTAATATCGTTTTATAAAAACATCAATGACCGTACGTTAAAGTATTTTTAATATGAAAGATATTGTCTAGAGCTAAAGATATAGTGAATATTGACTATCTCTCTAGACAATAAAGCGCTAAACAAGTTAATAGCTTGTTAAGTTGTTTATTGATTTGTTATGAAAACGCGGGTGTGGAATCAAGCTTATGCTTGATACAATGAAGTGATCTTGATGACTATCAGAATGATATCGGCTAGTTTTGTCTGGAGCTATCTATTTGACTGGGGCTTGCAAAACTTTATTTGGTAAGCCCCTTTTATTTCTTAATAAAGACTTTCCCAAAATTTCCACCAAACACGTTCATCATTGGGTGTGCCTTTATTGAACATTTGGCTATTTGGGTAGTTGGTTTTTAAGATACGCAGGGTGTCATTCTTAAGGTCATCTAAGCTGAGTAAGTCGTAGGCGCTAATCATAAT
>CAILFU010000110.1 GCA_903833595.1 uncultured Pseudomonadota bacterium | reverse complement strand
TGATCAGGTACGCAACTTGGTTGAAACAGTGCGTGGACACGAGCGTAAAGTCTTGGATTTTTGCGTAGAAAAATCAGGCATGCCACGTCTGTATTTTATCAAATCATTCCCAGGTAATGAATGTAACCAAAACTGGTTGGCTGAAGAACTCAAAGCAGACAAGCCTTACGTGGAAAAGCTAACCCGTTACAACCACTCTATTTTGGATCAACAGCAGCGCTTGATTGATTTGGAAGTTAACGTTGGTATTCCAATTAAAGAGCTTAAAGAAATCAATAAGCAAATGACCACTGGTGAGGCGCGTGCACGTCGCGCTAAGCGTGAGATGATTGAAGCTAACTTGCGTTTAGTTATTTCGATAGCTAAAAAATATACTAATCGTGGCTTGCAATTTTTGGATCTTATTCAAGAAGGCAATATTGGCTTAATGAAAGCGGTTGATAAATTTGAATATCGTCGTGGTTTCAAATTCTCAACATACGCAACATGGTGGATACGCCAAGCAATTACTAGATCAATTGCAGATCAGGCACGTACTATCCGTATTCCAGTGCACATGATTGAAACGATTAATAAAATGAATCGTATTAGTCGCCAAATTCTGCAAGAAACTGGTGTAGAGCCAGATCCTGCAACATTAGCTGAAAAAATGGAAATGCCTGAAGATAAGATTCGTAAAATATTGAAAATCAGCAAAGAGCCGATTTCAATGGAAACACCAATTGGTGATGACGAAGATTCGCATTTAGGCGATTTTATTGAAGATGGCCAAACTTTAGCACCAGTTGATGCCGCGATATATGCTAGCTTGCGTGATGCAACCAGTGAAGTGCTTGAGTCGCTAACGCCGCGTGAAGCAAAGGTGCTACGTATGCGCTTTGGTATTGAAATGAATACTGATCATACGTTAGAAGAGGTAGGTAAGCAGTTTGATGTGACGCGCGAGCGGATTCGTCAAATTGAGGCAAAAGCTTTACGTAAACTGCGCCATCCAACCCGTTCGGAAAGATTGCGTAGCTTCTTAGAAACAGGACAAGATTAAACTTAGCGTAAAGGTTACGGCCCCCTAGCTCATGCTTGGTTAGAGCAGCGGACTCATAATCCGTTGGTGCTGTGTTCGACTCACAGGGGGGCCACCAAACAAGCGGCTTGCATGAGATGTCATGTAGGCCGTTTATCTTTTTATATACTGTAGCATCAAGGAGTTCATATGCATGCAACGCTAATCCTTCAATATTTGAAGAAGCATGGACAATTAGTAGACTGGGAAATAGCTGCGGCCATGGATATAACGCTTTCGAATGTACGTGAGTCACTGACAATTCTTTCAGAAAGAGGTGATATTTCCAGGTGTACCGTGATTAGATTTTTAGATGGCAAGCCTACTGAAGGCATGTTATGTCGTGTTGCCGGTACCATCCCACCAAAGGCACCGGGCAGGAAACCGAGCGCGTAAAGGGCATCGAAAATACACTTACTTTAAAGATGGCGCAGAGTAAATCTGCCATCCACCCAAACGTCTACCAACTAAGTTGCTTTTACCTTGGTTGATTCAATAAAAGGGTCATCGAAAAGGTGATCATGTTCTTCAAACATGCCTGAAATTTCTTTATAGAAATGGTGGTAAATTTCAGCAACGTTACGCTTACTCCTTGCAGATAAATATTCGTCGGAAAGTGCTTGTAACTTCTGCATAATATCAATGTGCGCCTGGCGATGGACGCGAAAGTATTCGTAAGTTTCGGTGACGTGCGGTCTACCTAGCATAATTGTTTCTTCGTGATCAAAATGCTTGCCTGCTAAATCAATAATGTGAAATAAAAAGGAAGGCAATCGACCTTGGCATGAGGTTTGTTTTTCTCGGTCGCAGGCTTGGCAATCCAACAGAGAATCTTCGTGGCTACAATCACAGGCATCACGAATATCACTTAAGTACTTTTCGAGTAGCTTATGCTCTTGTTCGATGATGGCATAATCGGCTGGCGCTAATTGATTAATTGCTTTGTTATGGACTAGCATAGATTACCCTTTCTTATGGAGTCATGCGTTGATTGTCAGTCAAAGTCATCAGCATCATGTGATACTGGAATTTCTCCTGATGTAATGAGCGCAGGCTCATATCCCGCAGTTTCTAACTTTATTCTATATTGGCATGAGGGGAGATGTCCTTCCAGTTTGCCGTTAATAACCGTAGTCTCTACTTTGCAGTAAACGCATTGATACCGATGCATTTGATTCTCTAAATGCTCTTGAGGGTAATCAATATAGTATAGTTTCTTCATTACTGGTTTTCTCTAATATAATTGTAGTCTTTACTTTAGTTAGTATAGCAATACTAAAAAGATAGATATGAAAATTTTACTCAAGAAATTTACGAATGCACTTACATTTTTTACCAGCATATTGCTGGTCGTAGGGTTGGGCTATGTCATTGTAAAGAACCTGCCAATAGGTGATTTCATTTCAGAAATTGCATTTTGTTATTTAACGATTGCTGTATTGAATTTCATTATATTTGGCACCGCAATCTTGTGGCATCGGGATGCGAAAAAGTAAGGCAACATCTATTTGATTCAAGAAGCTTGATGCGTGCGTTAGTGTTTAGCTAGGCGATATGGAAAACGAGCTGACAAATCAATAATTAGATCTTATAAAAATATCGCCGTCAGGTTTCAAGTCAAATGCGATGCAGATGCGCTCTTCATTAGAATTAAATGGAATAGTGCGATGAAATAAAGAAGATGGGAATAATACGATATCACCTACGCTAGGCGTAGCAATGCCTACAGGGAAATTATTATGTTTTTGCGGATAATTGTCACCGTGTAACCCATATTCAAAACAACCTTCTGTCGGGTCTTTTTTGTCTTTTGGCAGTACTAGGTAAACCGCGCCACTAATCCACCCTACTTCGTGAATATGTCTGTCTACATAGCCACCACGACGCAATCTAACGTACCAAGAACTCGTAAATTCCAATTCATTGGGGAACGATTTAATCAACTCACAATCAGCACCTGCAAAGCGATTTTTGTAGTTTAGAAATTCTTGTTTGACTATATCCCCTAGGCGTCTAAAAGAGGCTTCTGGACGTTTAAATAGATTACCCGCAGATTGTTTACCGTTGATAATCATGCCTTGTGCGCGAACTTCAATGGCAGT
>CAILFU010000109.1 GCA_903833595.1 uncultured Pseudomonadota bacterium | reverse complement strand
AGGTGTCGAGCAAATTCAGCTTGGAAAGCAAGATATCGTTTTTGCTGGTGGTGGCGAAGAAGAGCACTGGACGATGTCTTTCTTATTCGATGCAATGGGTGCATTAAGTAGTAAATATAATGAAACACCAGACAAAGCTTCACGTACTTATGATGTAAACCGTGATGGTTTTGTAATTTCAGGTGGCGGCGGCATACTAGTGCTAGAAGATTATGATCACGCTAAGGCACGCGGAGCGAAAATCTATGCAGAGGTTGTAGGTTATGGCGCAACTTCTGATGGTTATGATATGGTCGCCCCTAGTGGTGAGGGCGCTATGCGTTGTATGCGTCAAGCGCTAGAAGGTGTGAAAGGACCCGTAGATTACATCAACACTCATGGGACTAGCACGCCAGTGGGTGACACTAAAGAGCTTGAGGCAATTCGTGAAGTATTTGGCGAGCAAGGCTTAAAACAAAATCCTGCAATTGCTTCTACCAAATCACTTTCAGGTCACGCACTTGGCGCTGCTGGAGTAAATGAAGCTATTTACACCTTGTTGATGATGCAGAATAATTTTATTGCAGCTTCAGCTAATATTGAAACTTTAGATCCAGCAGCTGAAGGTTTAAATATCGTACGCACGCGTATTGATAACGTTAAAATTGAAACTGCTTTATCAAACAGCTTTGGTTTTGGTGGTACGAATGCCACTTTAACTTTATCCACTAAAAATCTTTAGACTTTCATTAGGGTTGGTTGGATCAAACTTTTTGATAGAACAGAAATGAAGCTAAGTTCGATTGTTTTTTTTATACTATTGTTGGTCGCAGGCTGTGTGACGACAGCAGACCGCACGTACAATATAACTGAAGCGCAAGTTCAGAAAAAAATTAACAATCGATTGCTTGAACCCATTCCCTTGCTTAAAATTTTCCGCGTGAAATTAACCAATTCATTAGTTAAATTTGACAGTAAAAGTGGCCGCATGCAAGCTAACTTCGATGTCGATTTGATACACATCCCTACTAATAAGTTAGTTGCAGGTAAGTTAGTAGTGTCTGGTGCATTACGTCTTGATTTGCCTGCCAATTCAATTGTATTAGATGAAGTTGAAGTGGAGCAATTAAGCTTAGATGCAACAGCGGCTAAATATGCTGATTTCGCTCATGGCCTGGCACAAAATTTAGCGGCTGAAAAACTTAATGGCATGAGTTTATATACGATTAAGCCAGAAGATTTGAAGTTTGGAACAACGCTATATCAAGCAAAAAATATGCAAATAACGGATCGTGGTTTGCAAATGACTTTTACGCCGGTTAAGTAACCGAACTCATCTGGTCATTGTAGAATTAATGCGGCTAATACTTGCCGACCTTCACTCATTAAAATATTGTAAGTTCTACACGCAGCTGCGGTTGTCATACACTCAAGTGGAATGCCTCTTTCGGTAAGTGATTGGTAGATTTTAGCGTGCAAAAACTGGTGTTTTTCGCCTGTGCCTAATAACACGACTTCCGGACTAAAACCTGTATCAATATTAGTAATTTTAGCGAGGTGGTGTTCGGTTAAATGGGCGAAGTCTTTTATATTCCAATCAGTCATTAGCTTTTCTGGCATCACAATTAAGCTATGCATATACCGTTGCCTGTTAATTTCAATATAGCTATCGCTATAAGCGGTGATTAAATTATTATTCTCAGCCGTAGTTAAATGTAGCTTCATATTAATATCCCAGCAGTTTCATAGCCTTGCTAGGCTTTCATTGAACGAAAGCCTCATTCTAATGTAAACTAGCATCTTTAACTATTGTGCTTTTTAAGTAAAACTTAACTAAACACCACTGCATCATGTCGCCATTAAATCAGCAAAAAAAACTAGAAAAATCTAATAAGCTTGCAAACGTATGCTATGACATTCGTGGTCCCGTTTTACAGCGCGCGCGCCAAATGGAAGAAGAAGGGCATCGTATCATCAAGCTGAATATTGGCAACCCTGCCGCATTTGGTTTTGAAGTGCCTGAAGAGATTCAACAGGATGTGATTCGTAATATGGCTAAAGCGGGTGGCTATACCGATAGTAAAGGGCTGTTTGAGCCACGTAAAGCGATTATGCACAGTACGCAAGCCAAGCACATTGCCGGTGTGACTGTCGATGATATTATTATTGGGAATGGCGTTTCTGAGTTAATCGTGATGGCGATGCAGGGCCTGTTGAATAATGGTGATCAAGTATTAGTGCCCATGCCAGACTATCCTTTGTGGACAGCAGCTGTCACGCTTGCAGGTGGAACAGCACGCCATTATTTGTGCGATGAAGCCACTGGCTGGATGCCGGATTTGAAAGATATGGAAGCAAAAATTACTGCTAATACTCGCGGTATTGTCGTGATTAACCCCAATAACCCTACTGGCGCATTGTATCCGCGTGAAATTTTGGAAGGCATTATTGAAATTGCTCGGCATCATGACTTGGTTATTTTTGCCGATGAAATCTACGATAAAGTTTTATACGACGGCAATATACATACTTCTATTGCTTCCCTTGCCGATGATGTTCTGTTTGTGACATTTAATGGATTATCCAAGAACTATCGTACCTGCGGATATCGTGCTGGTTGGATGATATTGAGTGGCGAGAAAAAACATGCAAGCGATTATATTGAAGGCTTAAATATGCTGGCTTCTATGCGTTT
>CAILFU010000108.1 GCA_903833595.1 uncultured Pseudomonadota bacterium | reverse complement strand
TCTGGCGTGAGTGTAATCACAACGGATGACTGTAAGCCATTCATTGGCAGTAGCGCTAAGGTTTGCCCATAGTCAAACCATTCCCAAGCAGTATGCTCATGATCTACCGGGTGTTCCATCACGCAGACCATCATGGTTTTGCCAAAATCATGCATATCCGCGGCAATGCCCATGGCGCGGCGTGTTTCGGAGAAGCGACTGTCTGCACCAATCAATAATTGTGTCTTAATGATTTCGTCGTTGTTCAGCGTGACTTGCACGCCATGGCTGTCATGCAGAATATTGGTGACTTGTACTTCTGTTTTAAGCGTGATTGCGGGTGAAGATTTGGCTTGGTCGTAAGCTGCCTTGCGAATGAGGTGATTCGAGATTAGGTAGCCCAGCTCACTTTGCTTGGTGTTGTCATGTCCAATATTTAAAGAGGCGAGGGATAAGCCATTGAATACTTTGGCATCACGTAACGCTGAAATGGCTTCTGGGGCTATCCGATCCCATAGACCTAAGTCGCGCATCAGTTGCATTGAATGATGTGTGAGCGCAATCTCGCGACCATCAAAAGCAGGGTCAGCAAGTGACGCTTCTGATTGGCGCTCTACTACTACAATTTTCAAGCCTGTTTCTGATAACGCAGAAGCTAAGCATAAGCCGGCAGGGCCAGCGCCAATAATTAAAATATCAGTAGATGTCGACATGATGTTAAGGCCTCGGGGTGCTGTCTTGTGCTGGTTTTAGGCCAGTAGCAGCATGATTACGCGCTTGTATGGCTGGTGCAAGGCTGTCTCTTTGCTCATTCAGCGTTTTATTGATTTCTATCCCATGACGATAGTAATCATTATCAACCACAGGGTCTGGCCGAGTGACCGCAATGTAGGCGGTGATAAACGCGGCAATAACGACTAACAGTGGACCTGAAATAATGAGCCAAACATAACCGTAATTCCACCAAGGTTTAGTATCTAGTTTTTCCATCACATCTTTCCTTTTAAGTAGTCGCTATTGTAGGCATATTATCTAGGCACTAAAAATACAGATTTTTCAGTGACGATATCTTGACTTTCAATCGACTTAATTTCAAACATAATTTTATGTGAGCCAGACTCAAGTGTGCCGTCAGGTATTTTTAAATCCACAATCACCCAACGTGATTCTGCTGGTTTGACCTTAATCGTTTTAATATGTTCCTCATTATCATCTGAATCGCTGGTGGCTTCTGTTTCAACTTCTAAGTCTTTAATCCCTGTCACGTTAAGTTGATAGTGTTGTACGGCCTCTGTGCCGTTCATGATTTGCAGGCGATAGACATTTTCTAATTTACCATCATCACTCAAACGTGCCATCACGCCCCGATCACGTACTACATCGACCCTAAATGCAGTTCTAAACCATAAGCTGGCGACTAAGCCAACCACTAACAAGGTGAGTATCGTCGCGTAAATCAAGACACGTGGTCTTAGAATGCGCTGAAACATTTGATGATGCGACCATTTGTTGTTAATGGCATTTTGCGTAGAGTATTTAATTAAGCCCCGTTCATAACCCATTTTATCCATGACGGTATCGCACACATCGGCACAAGCACCACAACCGATACATTCATATTGCAACCCTTTGCGAATATCAATCCCCGTTGGGCAAACCTGCACACAGAGATTGCAATCAATACAGGCCCCTAATTGTTTAGTATTAACGTCAGCTTTGCGTGAACGGCCGCCACGTGGTTCGCCGCGCGCTTCATCATAAGTGACCACTAAAGTGTCATCGTCAAACATAGCGCTTTGAAAGCGTGCGTAAGGACACATGTATTTGCAGACTTGCTCGCGCATAAAACCGGCATTGCCGTAAGTGGCAAAGCCGTAAAAGCATACCCAGAAGGTTTCCCATGGGCCAAAATCATGACGAATTAATTCGCTCATGAGATCACGTATGGGCGTAAAGTAACCGACAAAAGTAAAGCCGGTCCATAGTGCAAATACAATCCAAACGAAGTGCTTAGCCCCTTTTCTGGCTAGTTTTTCACATGACATATCCGCCGCATCTAATTTCATGCGGGTGGCGCGATCACCCTCAATTTTTCTTTCTATCCAAATGAATATTTCTGTATAAACGGTTTGCGGGCAGGTATAACCACACCACAAACGCCCGGCAATCGCGGTAAACAAAAATAGCGAAAGTGCAGAGATGATCAGAATAGCGGTGAGGTAAATCAGATCTTGTGGATACAAGACTAATTTGAAAATGTAGAAGCGCTTAGCTTCTAAATCAAACAGTAGGGCTTGGCGGTGCCCCCAATCAAGCCATGGCACGCCGTAGAAAAATAGCTGAGTGAGCCAAATCATTACCCATCGCCACTTGGTAAAAAATCCTGAAACACTTCGTGGGTAAACTTTATCTTGCGCTTCATACAGCGAAATGACGACTTCATTTAATGGAATCTTTTTTTCTGCTGGGGAGGTTGAAGCGTTTGCTTCAGGGGTGACTTTCATTCAGGCTACTCACTTACTTCAAAGTACTATTATAGGAGACCTAAGCACTAAAGTAAAAAGATGGTTTGCTCAAAATCAACAAACCCTCTATACAATTATTTAAGATGACAATTCTGGAATTTTACTAATTCAATAGGGTAGTGCAAAGATTCAAGTAAGTGACTTGCAAGCACTGCTTACAAGTCACTTGTTGACTAGATTTACTTATTAGATAAACCCCACACGTATGATGCAACTACGTGTATTTGCGCTTCAGTTAATCTTGCTTGTTGTGCAGGCATTTGGTTGATTTTGCCTTCATTCACACGTTTGATAATAGCTGCTTCACCTGCACCATGTAGCCAGATATTATCGGTTAGGTTAGGCGCACCTACTGCTTGGTTGCCTTTACCTTCTGGACCATGACAAGCAGCACAAGCCGTAAATTTATCTTTACCAGCACCCGCACGACCAGAGTCATGCATGCTGCCTGAAAGACTTAATACATAGTTGGCTACATTTTTCACGTCTTCGGCATTACCTACGACTGCTGCCATAGGTGGCATCATACCAATACGACCACCAGTGATAGTTTCCTTAATTTTTTCAGGACTACCACCGTGTAACCAGTCGTTGTCAGTTAAGTTAGGAAAGCCGCGACTGCCTTTTGCATCTGAACCATGGCATTGAGAGCAATTGTTCATAAATAGGCGCTCGCCGATGGCTTTCGCTTCAGGGTTTTTAGAAAGATCTTCTACGCTCATTGCAGTGAATTTTGCATACAAAGGTTCTAACGCTTTGTTTGCGTTTGCCACTTCTTGATCGTACTGATTATTTTGTGTCCAGCCTAATTTGCCTGCATAGCTACCCAAACCTGGATAAGCAGCTAAATAGAACAGCGCAAAGATAATCGTGAAAATAAACATCCATACCCACCAGCGTGGTAGAGGATTGTTCATCTCACGTAAATCTTCATCCCATACATGGCCATTGGTGCCATCGGCAGTTGCTACCACTTTTACTTTGCTGGTACGCCACAACAACAATGCACAGCCAAAAATACCAAGCAAGGAGATCGCTGAAATGAAAACAGGCCAAAAATTACTCGTAAAGTCACTCATTTTATTTTCCTTTAGTTTTTTAACTACAGCTTTTAACTACAGTCTTTTTAACAATAGTATTCTTAACTTAATCGTCTTTAAAAGGCAGATTGGCCGCATCTTTAAAGTCAGATGTATTTCTATGCCGCCATACCCAAACTATGATGCCAATAAAGACTATAAAGCTAAAAACGGTAGTTAAGATACGAAGTGAATTAATATCCATTTTGTTTATTCCTAATCAAGTCAGTTACTTAAGGTGTATCCCTAAGACTTGTAAATAAGCAATCAACGCCTCTAATTCAGTTTTACCTTTTACAGCCTCTGTTGCACCAGCAATATCAGCATCGGTATAAGGTACGCCAACAGTACGCAGCGCTTTCATATGTGCAGGCATTACTTCAGCATCGACTAAATCTTTTTCTAACCAAGGGTAAGCTGGCATGATTGATTCAGGCACTAAATCACGTGGGTTAATTAGGTGAATACGTTGCCATTCATCACTATATTTACCACCCACACGTGCTAGGTCTGGACCTGTACGTTTACTACCCCATTGGAATGGATGGTCATAGACTGATTCACCTGCAACGGAGTAATGACCATAGCGCAATGTCTCTGCACGGAATGGACGTATCATTTGTGAATGACAGTTGTAGCAACCTTCACGGGTGTAGATATCACGACCTGCTAACTGTAGTGAAGTGTATGGTTGTAAGCCGGCAATTGGTTCGGTAGTCGATTTTTGGAAGAATAGCGGCACAATTTCCACTAATCCGCCAAAGGCGACTGTTACCAAAATCAGCACAATCATTAGAAAGTTACTGGTCTCAATTTTTTCGTGGCTGAAGCCACTTTTTGTATCATGATTCGACATAATAATTTTCCTTAAGCGTGAGCTGCAACGGGTGGAATAGTAGCAATCGCAGCTTTACCATTGGTTGCCGTTTTAATGACATTCCACAACATGATAGTCATACCACTTAGATATAGTAGGCCACCTAACAAACGGATGATGTAGTACGGATGTTTTGCTTTTACGCTTTCTACGAAAGTGTATGTCAATGTACCGTCAGTGTTGATGGCACGCCACATTAAGCCTTCCATTACACCAGAAATCCAAAGTGCTGAGATGTACAGTACGATACCGATTGTAGCTAACCAGAAATGTAGTTCAATGGCTTTAATGCTGTGCATTTGTTTTTGACCAAACAAGCGTGGGATCATGAAGTAAATCGCACCCATTGACACTAAACCTACCCAGCCCAATGCGCCTGAGTGAACGTGACCTACCGTCCAGTCAGTGTAATGTGACAATGAGTTAACAGTTTTAATTGCCATCATTGGACCTTCAAACGTACTCATGCCGTAGAAAGACAATGAAACAATCATAAAGCGAAGGATAGGATCGGTACGTAATTTGTGCCAAGCACCAGACATTGTCATGATACCGTTAATCATACCGCCCCAGCTTGGTGCTAATAGTACCAATGAGAACACCATACCTAAAGATTGAGTCCAATCAGGTAACGCAGTGTAGTGAAGGTGATGCGGACCTGCCCACATGTAAGTGAAAATCAATGCCCAGAAGTGCACGATAGACAAGCTATATGAATAAACAGGGCGACCTGCTTGCTTAGGTACAAAGTAATACATGATGCCTAAGAAACCAGCGGTCAAGAAGAAGCCTACCGCGTTATGACCATACCACCATTGCACCATGGCATCTTGTACACCAGCGTAGGCTGAGTAAGATTTCATGAAACCAGCAGGAATCGCTGCACTATTCACAATGTGAAGTAAGGCAACAGTAATAATGAATGCGCCAAAGAACCAGTTAGCCACATAAATATGTTTTACTTTACGTGTGCCAACAGTACCAAAGAACACAACCGCATAACATACCCAAGTCACTGCAATCAGCAAGTCAATTGGCCATTCTAATTCAGCGTACTCTTTACCTTGCGTAAAGCCTAAAGGTAGTGAAACTGCCGCAGAAAGAATGACAAGTTGCCAAGCCCAAAAAGTAAAGCTAGCAAGCTTAGGCATAAACAGCTTAGTTTGACAGGTGCGCTGCACGACATAGTAAGAGGTGGCAAATAAAGTACAGCCACCAAATGCAAAAATCACTGCATTGGTATGTAGTGGACGTAAACGCCCGAAGCTGGTCCAAGGTAAGCCAAGATTCAGTTCTGGCCAGACAAGTTGTGCGGCGATAATCACGCCTACCAACATACCCACCACACCCCAAACCACGGCCATGATCGAGAATTGCCGTATGACTCCATCCTCATACGTGGTTGATTTTACATTTAGGTCTTGCATTTGATTCCCCCCATAGTACTCATTGATAATTCTTTTGTGAGTTTCACACGTGACATTTTGTCGCACTTTTTCAATAGTCCAATTGATATATATCAATAGATATTAAGATAATTGTGATTTTCGTTAAAATTTATTTGAATTTAAGATTTCCATAAGACTTATCGCTTAATAATACTCAATAAGTCGGTTGATATTCTAGTAAAATTAAATGCTATGAAAGTATTTAATGTGTTCACCGCATTTTTTTTAATTTTACTATTGGCTACTGCTAGTTCATGTGGTCAGAAAAGCACCATCACCCAAGTTAACCGCGACATTATTTTTGCCATTGGCCAAGCGCCGCTCAATTTAGACCCACGCTATGCAACTGATGCTGCCTCAGAGCGAGTTAATCGACTGATTTATCAAAGTTTGGTAGATTTTGATACGCAATCCAAACCTATACCTAGTTTAGCTACTTGGGTAACAATAAGTCCAACAGAATATCGTTTTACCCTCAAAAGAAATTGTGCGCCATTCCATCACGTACCGAACTCTGTGCAAACGTTTTTGACAGCCCATGATGTAAAAGCTACCTATGACTCATTTACCATAATTAAAGACTCACCACATGCGGCAGAGTTCGACAATATTAAAAATATCATCGTGACTGATGGTCGTACTGTGGTGTTTCATTTAAAGCAGCCAGATAGTCATTTTCCTGCAAAATTAATTATTGGTATTTTGCCGGCAAAACTCATCGCAATGGATCAGGATTTTTCTCACGCCCCTGTAGGTAACGGCCCATTAAAGTTAGTGGCTTGGCGCAACCAATTAAACCTAGTGCGCGTGAGCGATGGTCAAAAGATTAGTTTGTTAGAAGTGAAAGACCCTACTGTAAGGGTGCTGAAGCTTTTGCATGGAGAGGCGGATGTATTGCAAGGGGAATTACCACCAGAATTGGTAAAATATCTACAAACAAAGCCTGATGTCATAGTTAAAACGAATAGAGGCGCTAATTTTTCATATCTTGGCCTCAATATGCAAGACCCTGTACTGAAAAATTTAAAAGTGCGACAAGCAATTGCACATGCGATTGACCGTGATGCGATTATTCAAAAAGTGATGGTAGCTAATACGCGTGTGGCCAGCGCAATATTACCGCCGGAGCATTATACCAATCAGCATCCCTTACCTATTTATGAATATAAGCCAGCGTTAGCAAAGCAATTATTGTTAGAGGCTGGCATAAAGCTACCCCTGAAGCTGGTGTATAAAACATCCACTGATGCGCAACGCGTGCGTTTTGCCACTATTATGCAAGCGCAAATGTTACTAGCAGGCATAGATCTTGAAATACGAAGCTTAGATTGGGGGACATTTTTTGAAGATGTAAAACAAGGTAATTTTCAGTTATATGGGTTGACATGGGTTGGCATTAAAACCCCAGAAATCTATGACAAAGCGTTTGGCTCAAATAGTATTCCGCCCAATGGATTTAATCGCGGAAGATATGCCGATAGTGAATTAGATCAGTTATTGCTAGATGAGAATTGGCAAGCAGCAACAGCGCGCATTCATAGTCAGTTACCTTATATTCCGTTGTGGTATGAAGGACAGTTTGCGGCTATGCGTAAAGAGATTCATAATTTTTCACCTAAACCTGATGGGAATTGGGATGATTTGGCTACAATAAGCAGATATGCACATTGAGATTTCACTTCTACGACAAACCTTAACCCTATACGATAATCTCGGCGGGGTAGAAGCTACATACAGCATTTCTAGTGCCGCTAATGGTGCGGGCTGCCAGAAAAATAGCGGTTGCACGCCGCTTGGCCGGCATATTGTGCGGGCTAAAATTGGCGCAGAGGCGGAAGTGAATGCCGTGTTTGTCGCACGTAGAGCAACCGGAGAGATTTGTACGCCAGCATTAATGGCAGAATTTCCGACACGAGATTGGATATTGACTCGAATTTTATGGCTATCTGGTACAGAGTTAGGTGTTAATCGCTTGGGTAATGTCGACACCATGCAACGTTACATTTATATACATGGCTCGCCAGAGAGTACCAAAATGGGAGAAATTGGCTCGCATGGCTGTATCCGCATGCGTAACGCTGATGTTATTGCGCTGTTTGACTCAGTTGAAGTTGGAACGACGGTTTTGATTCATAATGATTAGACGTTTTACTGGATTTTGCATTGTCATTTTTGGGGTATTGCTACTTACTTTTCTACTGATACATTTGGTACCAGGTGATCCGGTGGAGGTTATGTTAGGGGAGTCTGCTAGTTTGGCAGACCGTGCAGTATTACGTGATGATTTGGGGTTAAATCAACCCATCATTTATCAGTTTGGTCATTATCTGAATAAGCTTGCCCATGCCGATTTTGGTCAATCGATACATACTAAAACACCGATTATTGAACTCATTAAAACACGTTACCCTGCAACCTTGAAATTAGCCTTTCTGTCATTGCTTATTGGGCTGAGCATTGGTATTCCAATGGGGATTTATGCGGCACTTAAAGCGGGTAAGTGGCAAGATTTAATTGTGACGCTGGTCTCTGTAAGATTGTCAGCCATGCCTGCTTTTTGGCTAGGGCCCATGTTAATGCTGATATTTGCCGTGTGGCTCGGCTGGGTGCCAGTGAGTGGCATGGAGTCAAATGCTTCAATTATTCTGCCAGCCTTAACCTTAGGTTTTGGCTTAAGCGCAATACTCACCCGTATGACCCGCACGAGCTTACTTGAAGTATTGAGTGATGACTACATTCGTACGGCACGTGCTAAGGGTTTAACGGAGTCTAATGTGATTGTTAGACATGCCTTACGTGCTGCACTTTTACCTATTATTACTATTGTAGGTTTGCAAATGGGTAGCTTATTAGCCGGCACGGTGATTACCGAAACAATTTTCAGTTGGGATGGTATCGGCCGTTTATTGGTAGAGAGTATTGAAAAACGAGATTACCCAGTCACGCAAGCCTGTGTTTTGGTGGTAGCGCTGAGCTATGTCTTGGTTAATTTGTTGACCGATATGCTGTATCGACTCGCTGATCCGCGAGTCAAGTTTGCGCATTAATCATGAAAAAACTATCTTTTATGATTTTAGTTTTTTGGCTCATTGCAGTATTGGTAGGCCGATTTTTTCAACTCAATCCTAATCAGATTGATTTGAATGCAATTTTGAGCTTACCTAATAGCATTCACTTATTAGGGGCAGATGATCTTGGGCGTAGTATTTTAGCGAGGTTATTACGTGGTGTAGAAGTTTCATTTCTAGTGGCAACGGTGGTGACGATTATCACGATGGCGATGGGTGTTTTTATTGGTCTTATTGCTGGTTTTTACGGTGGAAAAGTTGATCAAATATTGATGCAAGTGACAGACATTTTTTTAGCATTCCCTGGCATTTTGCTCGCTATTGCTTTTGCTGCAGTATTAGGCCCGGGGTTGACTAATTTGATGATTGCCCTATGTATTACTGGCTGGGTAAGTTATGCGCGCTTAACGCGTGGACAGGCATTGAGTTTGCGCAATCGACAACACGTTCAAGCAGCAGAGTCGCTAGGGGCCTCTGTGCCAAGGTTAATTGTTAAACATATTTTGCCTTTATTAGGCTCCATTCTAGTCGTGGAAGCTACTTACAGTTTAGCCAGCGTCATGATTGCTGAGGCGAGCTTGTCATTTTTAGGCTTAGGTATTCAGGCACCTAATGCCTCTTGGGGTGCCATGCTACGTGATGGTGTAAGATATATGTTGGTTGCACCGCATTATGTGTTGGTCGTTGGACTAAGCTTGATGAGTTTGATTTTAGCCATTAACCTGGGTGGGGATTATCTGCGTGATCAGCTTGATGTTAGAACCGAAAAATAAAATAGTGACTATCAGTAATTCAATAAATGATTAAAGGTAAAACATGTCATTAGGCCCGATTATGTTAGATGTTGTTGGCACAGAGCTTACTGCTGACGACATTCGCCGTTTACAACATCCGCTAGTAGGCGGCGTGATTTTATTTAAACGTAATTTTATTAATAATGCCCAACTAAATGCGCTTACCGCTAGTATTCATGCGGTACGTTATCCACCCTTGTTGATTGCTGTTGATCATGAAGGGGGTCGTGTGCAGCGTTTTAGGGAAGGCTTTACTAAAATCCCTCCCATGCGCGAGTTTGGTAAAATTTGGGATAAAAATCCTAAAAAAGCCAAAGAATTAGCAACAGAGGCGGGTTGGGTTTTGGCCGCTGAATTGCGTGCACATGGGGTAGATTTTAGTTTTACGCCAGTCTTAGATATGGATTATGGCGATAGTTTAGTGATTGGTGATCGTGCTTTTCATTTAGAGGCAAAAGCGATTAATGATTTGGCTTTTGCGCTTATGCAAGGCCTCAAGAAAGGCGGGATGTCTGCGGTAGGTAAGCATTTTCCTGGCCATGGTTTTGTAGTGGCCGATTCGCACGTGAGCATGCCGGTCGATGACCGTGAATTTGATCAAATTGCTCAAAATGACATGCAGCCTTTTAGAATGCTAATCGATGATGGCATACAGGCGATTATGCCGGCGCATGTCATATATCCTAAGGTGGATGATAAGCCGGCAGGTTTTTCACCGCGATGGTTGCAAAAAATACTTCGTGAACGCTTAGGGTTTAATGGCGTTATTTTTAGTGATGATTTAAGTATGGAAGCCGCAAGCGCCGGAGGTGATGTGACCACCCGTGCATTAGCGGCTTTAAATGCAGGTTGCGACATGGTTTTACTTTGTAATCAACCAGTAATGCAAGATGAGTTACTAGTCAATCTTCAATGGACTATATCTGCACAAAGTATTGCACGACTAGCGCGTATGCATGGTCAAAAGCATCCACCAAGCTTAAATGCGCTGCATGAAAGTGCTGAATTCGTACATGCCGTGCATCAAGTTGCCCAAGTGGGGTTGATAGAAGGGGAGTTGTTTGGTTGATTACACATAAACTAATGTGCAATTTGTAACAATTTACCACTTGAAACTTATTCGGTTAGTCGCTATCTTATGAATGTAGTGTTTTTATTATTTAAAGGAATTAAACAATGTTTGATAACACCCCAGTATTAGGTCGTTCAGAATCCGCTCAGCAAGTGACCAATAAGGTCTTGCGTAATACCTATGCCTTATTAGGCTTAACGCTAATTCCAACCGTCATTGGCGCGTTGATTGGCATGAGTATGAATTTCGCTTTTGCTGCACAACATCCATTTATATTTGCGATTGGCGCGATGGTTGTACTTTACGGTATGTTTGCCGCGGTAACAGCCAACCGTAATAGTAGTATTGGCGTGGTGTTATTGTTAGGGTTAACATTTTTATTGGGCCTAATGTTAGGGCCTATTTTGCAACATGCCTTGCATTTACGTAATGGTGCGCAAATTGTTGGTTTAGCAGCAGGTGGCACGGGCATTATCTTTTTAACATTGGCAGGCATAGCAACTACAACTAAAAAAGATTTTAGCTTTATGAGCAAATTCTTATTAGTGGGTATTATTCTGTTAATAGTCGCTTCTTTGGCTAATATTTTCTTACAAATTCCTGCCATGACGCTTGCGTTATCAGCCATTGGTGTGATTTTGTTCTCAGGCTTTATTTTGTATGACGTAAGCCGCATTGTGAATGGTGGCGAAACCAATTATGTGATGGCAACATTAAGTCTTTACATGAGTATCTATAATCTCTTTACCAGCTTGTTACAATTATTGATGGGTTTGATGGGCAGTAATGACTAAGTGAATTGAGTCATTTAAGTAATAAAAAAGCCGACGTTAAGTCGGCTTTTTTATTACGACATTTAGCCGGCTAACATGTCTACAAATTGATTCACTGGTGTGGCTTCTAGTTTAGTTTGGTCTAAACATAAAGCTAAAATGTCGGCTTGTTTTTTGGCATCAAATCGACGGGCTAAATTCACTTTGAATTTCTTAACCAGTTCTGGGATACCTTGACCACGGCGACGGCGATGACCAATAGGGTATTCCACCGCAATATTGTCTGAACTTGAACCGTCTTTGAAGAATATCTGTATGGCATTGGCAATAGAGCGTTTTTCAGGGTCATGATAATCAGTGGTATAGGCTGCTTTCTCCACGCAGCTCATTTTGGCGCGAATGGCATCAATACGAGGGTCGGCTGCTGTTGCGTCTTCGTAGTCTTTAGCCGTTAAGTTGCCTTTCAATAAGCCAATGGTTGCCATGTATTGAATACAGTGGTCACGATCTGCTGGGTTGTCGAGCGGGCCGGTTTTGTCAATAATGCGGATCGCTGATTCATGTGTAGTAATCACGATTTTATCGATTCGGGCAATTTGTTCTAGCGTTTGTAATTTGCCGCCTACTTGCGCATGTAATTGAATGGCACATTCCACGGCTGTTTGTGCATGAAACTCAGCTGGAAATGAGATTTTAAACAATACTTGCTCCATCACATAAGAACCATAGCCGCGTTGAAATTTAAAGGCATTGCCTTTAAATAATACGTCGTAAAAGCCCCATGTTTTAGCTGTGAGTGCTGATGGGTAACCCATTTCACCTTGCATGGTCATCCAAGCCAATCTTACTGCACGGCTTGTTGCATCGCCAGCTGCCCATGATTTGCGTGAGCCAGTATTAGGTGAGTGGCGATAAGTACGTAGACTTTGGCCGTCCACAAAAGCGTTAGATACCGCGTTGATAATATCTTCTTTATTGCCGCCTAGTAATTTAGTGACGACTGCTGTTGAGGCTATTTTAACTAAAATAACGTGGTCTAAACCAACGCGGTTAAAGCTGTTCTCAAGGGCTAATACCCCTTGAATCTCATGCGCTTTAATCATGGCAGTCAGCACATCTCTGATAGTGAGTGGGGCTTTCCCTTCAGCGATATTTTTACGTGAGAGATAGTCTGCGGTGGCTAATATACCCCCTAGATTATCTGACGGATGTCCCCATTCAGCCGCTAGCCAAGTATCGTTAAAATCTAGCCAGCGTATCATGGCGCCAATATTAAAAGCCGCTAGAATAGGATCAAGCTGAAAATTGGTGCCAGGCACTTTTGCACCATTAGGTACGACCGTGCCGGCAATTACTGGACCTAATAATTTGGTGCAAGCAGGATAATCTAGCGCCTCAAAGCCGCAACCTAACGTGTCCATCAGGCAATTTCGGGCGGTATCAAATGCTTCGGTAGATTTAATTTCGTAATCAGCCACATAATTAGCGATATCGACAATTACTTGGTCTGGGGCAGGGCGAACATTAGAGATATGGGATGACATGCTGAAGAGTGCCTTTAATATAAAAATTTTTAATTTAGCCCATCATTCCTCTTTCATAAGAAAGATGGGGTGTTATTTAACGTTTGTTGAGTGGAACATAAGGCCGGTTATCAGGGCCTGTGTATTCGGCATTGGGCCGAATAATTTTGTTGTCAATACGCTGTTCAATGACATGTGCTACCCAGCCTGTAGTACGGGAAATCACAAATATTGGGGTGAACATGCCTGTTGGAATACCCATCATGTGATAACTTGAGGCGCTATACCAATCTAAATTAGGAAACATTTTTTTCTCACGCCACATCACTTCTTCAATACGTGATGAAACGTCAAATAAGGTCATATTGCCGGCGTCAGCACATAGCTTGCGACTCACT
>CAILFU010000107.1 GCA_903833595.1 uncultured Pseudomonadota bacterium | reverse complement strand
TTTGATAGACTTAGCGCCTACTGGTAACAGTTCATCTGCTAAGAGCTGTTCTAAACCACGTGGGCAGGTTGCAAAATATCGGTTGGGTATCATGGTTATCGGTTCGTTATTCGTTAAGTATCTGGGGTTGCTAGCTCGCTAGGCTTAATATATCTCTTGGTTGACTAAATTTCTAGTCATAAATAATCTATTGCTACTACTTGCGTTATGTTCGGCAAGTTTTTCAACAAACTGCAAAAACTCAATTTTATGGTGTTGTTCTAAGCCTTTTGCACGTTCACGCAAACTGGCTAAGCGCAAATCATTAGGTTCGCGCTTAAAGCCAAATACAGCGATATTACCGGGCTTACCCGTGGGCAAAATTAATACCTTGCCAGCAAAGCTTTGTTCTATACGCTGTAAATAGATGTCGAACTTTTTATCGCTGCCCCACAGATTAATCGCCAGTATGCCGTCATTGTTGAGGGTACTTGCACAATGGTCAAAAAAATCTTGGCTACAAAAGTCTGGTGGTATGCCATTGCCATCAAAGGCATCAATCAAAAGCACATCCGCCACATCGGTGTTTTCAGCCAAGTATTGCAGGCCATCACCTTCAACCACCTCTAAGCGCTCATCATTTTCTGGCACATAAAACTGGCTACGTGCCACTTGAATAATCTTAGGGTTTATCTCAATCACTTTACTCACAATAGCGGGGCAGTAAGCATGTATGTATTTTGCTAGCGAGCCACCGCCTAAGCCAATTGCCAGCACTTGTTTAATATGAGGATTAAACAGTAAAAAACACATCATCCCCCGTGTGTAGGTCAGTTCTAGTGCTAATGGATCGCGAATACGCATCGCACTTTGTATGGTAATTGAGCCTAAATGCAATGCCCGCACACCGTCAGATTCACTGACATCCACTGATTCATCTAAGGCCGAGCTACTGGTTAGGCCGCGAAGCAGATGTTTAGCGCGGCGAAGCATTAGCTAAGCGCCGTTTGGTTTTGATTATTAGCAATCGCCGCATCAACCTTAGCTTCATCCAGCTTAGCATCATCCGTTGGCGACACCTCATCCATAAAAATATCGCCTTCTTCCATCGTTAAAATTTCTGTGGATAGCGGCTCATCTGTGAGTACTGTCATAAACTTAGTGCGCAATTCCATCAGCAAAGTATCAACTTCTTGCACTTGCAAACTCACCCGTGTCCCTGGTTTCATTTCTGGTAGACCGTAGACTTTAGTCATATAGGGCGGTGTATCTAAGCGGACTAAATTTTCACGCCAGACAGTGGCGTGCACTTCTTGAATATTTTCTTGTAGCAAGTACTGTAAACACCAGTAACGTTCCATCCGTATTTGAAACTCGCTATAGGCTTGGTAAGTCATCTCAAAATTACGCATATGCGTAGTCAGCACATCACTATTAGCTAAATAGCTAGGCGCCGTATTTTGCACGACGCTAATAATTTGGCGTTGATTAATCAAATCAACTGCGCGCCGAAGTGGCGAGGTGCTCCACGCATATTGCGCCACGCCTAAGCCTTGGTGCGGCTCAGCCTTGGTGGTCATATACACCTTACCCCCTGACTGCGCACGATAAAGCCCAGGCACTTGATGCGTGGCTAATAATGCACCCCACTGGTTGTTGGCTTCTATCATCAACTCTGCCACCAGTTTATCCATAGGGGCACCACGGCGACGGCCGACAATGCTGACTTTGCCATCCACCACATAAAAATTATAGTCAATTTGCGCGGGTTTAGTTGGGTCATACTTACCGCGGGCTTTTTCTAAAGATTCGGCCAAATTAAACAAGTATAAAAGCTTAGCCCAATAGGGATGGCCGCTATCCGCCGCTAAGGTTGTCTCATTAAAAAATGGCTCTAATGCATCGTGTCGTAGATTGTCGGCAATTTTAATGAGCTCTACTTTAGTGTCGCGCTGGGTAATCACTAACTCGGCATTCACATGTAGGTAAAGCGATAACACGGGCTTAATCTCACCCGCATCTAAGCTAAAAGGTCGGATAGCCGCTTCTGGTAGCATGGTAATTTTATTGCCTGGGATATACACGGTCGATAAGCGTTGCATCACTTCTTTATCTAGCGGGCTATCGAGCGCAATGCCTAGCGCTGGGGCTGAGATGTGTATACCCACGCGCATCGTGCCATCGGCTAACTGTACGAGAGAAAAAGCATCGTCAATTTCAGTCGTGGTACTGTCATCAATACTAAACGCTTCTGCATCGGCCAAGCTTAGGTCATCAAGGTTTACACTAATATCATGGACAGCAAAATCAGTGCCTTTGGCAAAGTGCTCACGCAAAAAAGCACCTAGGTGAAAATCATGGGCAGAAGGGATTGCGCCACAAGCTTGTAGTAGTTTGAGATGGGTTAGATGGCTATCGCTCGCGGCGGCATCTAAGGTTTTGTATTCGAATGAATTTTTATCTGGCTCATACATCAACATGTCGAGCTTTTGCAATAACTCATCAGGCAGGCTATGGGCTTTAAGTTGCGCCACAAAAACTGCCATTTTCTCGGCTAGCAACCGTTTTTTTTCTAAGCCGGCAAGGGCCGCTTTTAATATCTCAGCGGGGGCGGCTTTGTAGCGGCCTTTACCTTTACGGTTAAAATAAACGGGGGCACTATGCAGCTTAAGTGCCACTGCCGCGGCTTCTTTTGGTATCGGCTTACGCCCATAATATTCTTCTGCAAACGCTTCAAAGCCAAACTCGCCGTCAAAATTGGGGGCTGTACAGCATTCCCACAAAAAATCGATATCCAAGCTATTCGCCTCAGCATTGGCCGCATCCATAAACCCTGCTAATGGCGTTTCAAAGCGCATCAACACATTATTCGCTTTAACTTTACTGCGTTTGCCACTCGCGGATTCTACCTGTATAGAACCCTGAGCCTCGGTCATGATGGAGGCTACTTTAAAGCTACCATCTTCTTCAAAAAATACGTTCATGCGTGTCTTTCAATATTTTGATGCTGATTCTGTAAACGCTTCATTTGAATACAAAATCTAGTTAACTAAATGCTGGTCATTTTACCTTGTATTAGCTAATTCGCTTTGATGCAATATAAAATAGTGGCTAATTAACATCGCACCAATAAAGTATCTATGGATAAACGCATTCCCGTCACCCTGCTTACCGGCTTTTTAGGGAGCGGCAAAACTACCCTACTCAATCAATTGTTAAATAATCCTGAGATGCGCGACACCGCCATTATTATCAATGAATTAGGCGATGCTGGGCTTGATCAAATTTTTGCCAATAGTAACCTAGCGCAAGCTATTGAAAGTGAGCATATTGCCGACAATACCGTACTGCTGAGTTCTGGTTGCTTGTGCTGCACACTAAAAAATGAGCTGGCCGATACCATGCGAGATTTGTTTTTTAAGCGGGCGCTGCAAGCAATTCCACAGTTTAATCGGCTGATTATTGAAACCACGGGGATGGCTGACCCAGGTCCGATACTGGCTAATCTCATGAATGAGCCCGTCATTGAGTCTGTCTATCGTTTAGATGCGGTGGTAGTCACCATCGATAGCGTTTATGGCCTGCAACAACTGGTGGATAATACTGAAGCCTTAAAGCAGGCTGCCGTCGCTGATGTATTAGTGCTAACTAAGACTGATTTAGCGAGTGCTGAGCAAATCAACGCTTTGCAAGAAAAATTGATCGCCATTAACCCAGGGGCAACCCAACACAAAATAATGCACGGCAAATTAGACCCGAGGTTTGTGGTGGATGTAGGCTTATTTGATATGGCGACGAAACAAGCAGAACCGCAACGTTGGTTGCGTGCGCCCGTTAAAAATACACAACCTAAAGGCACCTTACCTCAAAAAACACATGATGATGACATTACTAGCTTTACTGTCATCATGCCGATGCCATTAAATTGGGCACAGTTAAAACCGCATTTACTCTGGTTTTGCCAAACCTATGGCAAAAACATACTCCGCCTCAAAGGCATTATCCATGCAGCAGACCAGTCTGCGCCATTGGCGATTCATGCTGTGCATTTTACGCCCTACCCGCCGACACTACTCGAAGATTGGACTGAAGAAGTGCCGTTATCGCGCATTGTGATTATTGGCAAAGGGCTAGATGAACTCGCTATTAGAAAAGCTTTGATGCAGTTTTAACAGCAAGAAACACTTATTTTTAGCCTCTGAAAAAGTGAGTGCTTTTAGTGCAAAATATATGTTGAATAATTCAAATGATAAGCGTATAAATTCAGATGTGGTCTACGACTGCATGTTCGTGAAATGTTACTACTAGAGGAGTCACCTATCGGCACTTCGTTGGTTGTTTATCAGTAATGTAAGTACATCAGTCTTAATGACTGAATAATCGGCAGCCCACAAGCCGATAGATAATGCCGCTTCTTGCGGCATTATCATTTTAATCAATCCACAATCCCCATTACACAACAATTCTTTAATATTTCCATCACATTTTTTTAATAATGAAGTCCTAGACTGCATCTGTTTCTCATAGAGATAGCAATGTCGTTAGGAGTTAAAGATGCTTTGGAAATTACTTATCTGGCTGCTTGAGTGGGGATTTATTACTATTCTGATGGGAGTGAGCATTCTAGCCATGCTGAGTTAATCAATCACGTGCACCAGAAAACAAGCCATTAAGCGCTAGGCGCTAGGGTTTAATGATTGACAAATTTAAATTTAAATATTCCCCACAAAATCTGTGGATAACGCTGTGAAGTGAATGCATAAGTCACAGATTTATATAGGCATTTATTAAACAGTATAAATAGTAATCAATTAATTTAATTGTTTAAAATCAATAAGTTAAAAACAACCATTGATATATAACGGTTTTTTTGACTGGTCTAATGTAATGCATTAAGTGCGGTGCATAACTCAACTTTTATTTTCATATAACTATCTTAATAGCGTCATAAAAGAGGTTGATAATTTTTTATCGCCCACATTCTCGCGAGCGAGTTTATTAGGAGACCATCATGGTTAAAAAGACTAAGTTGAGTATTGAAGAAGAACTATACAGTAGCAAAACGAAAGCACATGACACTGATGATCATACGCATGAACATGCTAATAACGTAGTGTATTTAACGGCAGAACATCAAGAAGAATTGATTGCAAAGGCCGCTTACTTTAAGGCAGAACAAAGAAATTTCGCACCGGGTCATGAAATGGATGACTGGCTTACTGCAGAAGCCGACATTTATGGGCTTGCCTATTAATATATTCGCCACGAAATCTTCTTATTTCTGACATATTAAGTAGGTAAGCTTGTTTATGTAGACTCCTCCTTGAGTTTATCACTCCCCTTTGGAGCACCTTAATTGCGTGCTCTTTTTTTGTCCAAATACTGAGCTTGAATTACCGGTGGCTAGGCCTTAAGTCTGACCATGAAGATTGGGTAGTCATCCGGCGACTATAGAATCATCAAATTAAGCATTAAACAATACTGCATCACACGCTAAATTGCAGTATGATTTTAGGTCTACAGATTGACCATACTCAGGCTTAGCTCATGAAACATATCTTAATTGCCAACTCCAAGGGCGGTAGTGGTAAAACCACGCTAGCAACTAACCTTGCTGGCTATTTTGCCTCGTTAGGCAAGCGCGTCATGCTCAATGACTTAGATCGTCAACAGTCCTCTGCACAATGGTTAGCAAGAAGGCCTGCGGTCATGCCGATCATCCATAGTTATAACGCTCGCAATAAATCATATATAAAAGAACCTGAATGGATTATCACTGACTCCCCTGCTGGATTTCGTGATGAAAAGCTGGCTGATGCCGTCAAACAAGCCGATTGTGTGATTGTGCCCATACAACCCTCGGCTTTTGATATAGGGGCCACAAGTGACTTTCTTGATAGGCTTGCCGAAGAAAAAGTTATACGTAAAAACAAAACTTTTGTGGCACTGGTTGGCATGCGCGTCAATAACCGCACACACGCAGCGGCTGGGCTGGCAAATTTTATGGAGCAAACGGGTTTTCCCGTACTGACTTACCTAAGAAATGCACAGGTCTATGCAACAGCTGCAGAACTAGGTGTAAGTCTTTTTGATATGCGCCCTTCTTTTGTTGCACAAGATTTGGAGCAGTGGGCACCCATACTAGACTGGGTCATAGAGGCCACCGCTGATTGAAAAGATTGCAGCACCAGTTTAGCGTGATTAGGCATCACGTAAGCAAATGCGTTATCAAGCCAAGCCTAGTTTAGTGGGCGCATAACCCAGCAGCTAAACTTTCTCTTTTACTTCTTGCTGTTTCGCTTTAGCTGCTTTTTCTTTGGTTTTTTCTTCTTTTTCTTTTGCTTTTTTCTCTTCTTTTTCTCTTATCGCGTACATATTTTTACGCCATTCTGATAATAACTCATCATCCAGCTCAAGCTGTATGGCTAGGGCTTCTAGTGTAGTCAGTTTATTGTCTTCAAGCTTACGCGCGGGCTTACCACGCATTCTGCTTAATAGTCTTTCAGATTCTTCCTCGGTTAATTTTTGTGCTTTCTCTAAATAGTCTTCTGAAGCCGGTTTAATTCCCATAATAACGCCCTGTATTAAAGTTTTTAATTATTCGTTTTTGATTATATATTTTTTATTTTCTTGCGTGGGTGACACATTTGTGACAATCAATAAAAGTTATTTTTAACTGCTGGCAGTGCAGCTTAAAAACCTAAATCATCACATAAGTTTCTTAATAATTTCATAATTGACATCAATACTAGCGTTAATCAATTGACCACCGTGCACGTTAAATTTTTAGGAGAACACCATGATTAAATTAGCTAAACTATTGATTGAATGCTTTTGCCTAACTGCTTTAATGCTTGAATCTTATGTAAAAGTTTCTTTGTAGTACTACTTATGGTTAAAAACCCCTTATTGAGTTTGTTAAGCACACCTATGGGCTACCTTAAGAAAGAATTTTTTTCTGTGGTGATTGTCGCCACATTATCCGCTTGCAATACCATTCAAGGGATTGGTAAAGATATTGAAAAAAGCGGCGAGGCCATTCAGCAGTCGGCTAAATAATACAACGGCGCTTGGGGCGATGTATTGATACACCACCTCAAACACTTATCTAGAAGCTGATTTTATTATTCGCTTTTTGATCTTCTTTTTCACGAATGGCGAACATATTCTTACGCCATTCCGATAACTGCTCATCATCAAGTTGAAGCTGCATGGCTAAAGATTCTAACGTGTTCAGTTTATGTGCCAGATTACCACGCATCCTACTAAACAGTCTGTCAGCTTCTACCTTGGTTAAATGCTTGGCTTTCTCAAGATAGGCTTCTGATGCCAATAAGGCGTTATAAGTATAGTCTAGGATTTGTACTTCTTTAACGGCAACCATGACTGCCCCTTATATTGAACTGATGCTCAAAATCTAGGGCGGTAGCCTTGACGAATGTTTAGGCAGCTCGAAGAGTAATGCGATGGACTATAGCATAGGTAAAACTCGTTTATCGTAATTTTTGCCAACTGAAAGTAGGCATTTAATGACGCAGAATAAGCGGTCTATGGGGATAAGAAAAAATGAAATGCCCTAATGAAAATACTCCCCACAAAAACTGTGGATAAGTCTGTGAACAGCTGTGTAATTAAATTGTAACTTACGGATTTATATATACTAATAGATACTTTTTAAAAACAGTATAAAAAGTAATCAGTTAATTTAATTGTTTAAAATCAATTACTTAAAATTACACATTGATTTATATGGGTTTTTTAGAAAGCTTAAAGTAATGCATGAAGTGCTGTGAATAAATTGACTTATTTATGCTTAAATAACATTCATACACCCCCACTAAATGCCAGTTTACAAGCCACTTTTAGCGGTATGTGAAATGAAAAAGGCAGTGAATGTAGGGGTTACCGACCCATACCAGACGGTCATATAGTCAGAAGTAAAGTTATTGAGTTGCCTATAAAGCAATAGGTAAATACAACATCACCTTAGTACCTTTACCATATTCACTCTGTATTTCTATAGCGCCGCCATGTTGCTCGATGATGCTCTTAATAATTGCCATGCCCAAACCCGTGCCTGGAATTATGCCCGATGGATCAGCCCGGTAGAACTTCTCAAACACCCGCTCTAGCTGTGCTGGTGTCATGCCGATGCCTTGGTCTTCAATGGCAATGAGTACCTTGCGTTGTTTGTCATGCGTCACTTCAGTGATGCGCATAGTCACTCCACCTTGCTTAGGTGAGAATTTATAAGCATTACTTAAACAGTTTTTAATCGCTTGTTCTAGTTTAGCGATATCGACTTTGACCAAAGGTAAGTCTGGGCTGAGTGCTAAGGTCACCTTATTGTGGTTATCAGGGCTAATAAATGTTTCAGCCAGCGTTTGTAAGCGCGGGCCTATCTGCTGGCGTTCCATCTGATATAAACCCACTGCCTGTGCTTCGATTCTGGC
>CAILFU010000106.1 GCA_903833595.1 uncultured Pseudomonadota bacterium | reverse complement strand
TATATAACTATATACTCATGTAATATAAACATACAGATTTATTTTAAGGAGGTCGATGATGCAACTTGATGATCAAGCTTATGCACGTATAGCCAAATACTTTCAGCTCTTGGCCGAACCCATGCGCCTAAAAATACTAAATGGCCTAAGGGATGGCGAGAAAAACGTCAGCGAACTAGTGGCGATTTCCGGTGGTACGCAAGCGAATGTGTCCAAACACCTCGCGATGTTAAGCGCCGCCAAATTGATAGGGCGCGATGCCAGAGGCACTAAAGCCTATTACAGTATAGTGGACCAACAAATTTTTGATCTGTGTGGCTTGGTATGCGGCCAATTGGCCATACAAATGAGTATGGAAGCCGCAGCCAACGAAAGCTTTCTTTCAGCCATGCAAAGCAACGCAAACTAACGATAAAATAGGAGATGATATGCTTTTTAAGCAATTTTTTGAGTCTGATACCAGTACCTTTACTTACTTGCTAGCCTGTGAAAAAACCAAGCAAGCAGTCTTGATAGACACAGTTGAATCGGAAGTGCCTAGCTATCTAAAAGCGCTGGCTGAACAAGATTTGAAATTGGTGTATACCCTAGAAACCCATGTGCATGCAGACCACGTTACCGGAGCTGATACCTTGCGCCAAAAACTGGGCAGTAAAAGCGTTGTGCACCGTGATGCCGGTGCCATGTGTGGCGATTTGTTAGTCACTGACGGTGTGCACCTAATAGTGGGAACCTTGGATTTAGAAGTACGCTACACGCCAGGCCACACTAATGGATGCATCAGTTTCTTTGCTGGAGACCGTATTTTTACTGGGGATTCATTATTAATAGGCGGCTGCGGTCGCACCGATTTTCAAAGTGGCGACTCTGGCCAGTTGTTTGACAGCATACACGCGAAGATTTTTAGCTTGGCCGATGACGTTATTATTTACCCTGGCCACGATTACAACGGCAACACGCAATCCACGGTGGGCAATGAGCGAAAAAATAATAAACGCTTAGGCGATAATAGAAGCCGTGAAGACTTTATTAAGATCATGAGTGAGCTGAAATTAGCTTACCCAAAATACATAGACGTTGCGCTACCAGCCAACCAAGCCTGTGGGCGAGTTGTACCGGCGCAAGCGGCTTAATTAAAATAAAAAAATAAATAGAGGGCGCATGAAATGAAGTTAGCAAATTTAGCAAAAGACGTGTTGGTTGCAGATCAAATCTTGCCTGAGGATTTAAACGAGCTCGCTGCCCAAGGCATCAAAACCATACTTTGCCATAGACCGGATGGCGAAGGGGCAGACCAACCAAATTTTGCCGAAATTGCCCAAGCGGCTAAAGCATTAAAAATAAAAACCCACTACTTGCCTGTGGTTAGCGGCAAAATTTCTGATGCCGACGTGGCGGCCTACAGCAAAATTATTGAAAAAGCCAAGCAGCCTATGTTGGGTTACTGCCGTTCAGGCATGCGCGCTGCATCCTTATGGGCATTAAGCCATGGCGCATCGTTGGGACTATCAAAAACCCTGGAGGCAGGCAAGCAAGCTGGGTTTGATTTGTCAGGACTGACACAAAGAATAGCAGGCACACAGGCCAACAGCGCGAGCGTTATACACCATGAAGTGGTTATTATTGGCGCTGGTGCAGCGGGGGTGGCGGTGGCTTCTAGCTTGCTATCCAGAAACGGCAAATTGGATGTGGCCATTATTGATCCAGCCGATACGCATTATTA
The DNA here is from genome assembly GCA_903833595.1 of uncultured Pseudomonadota bacterium. Lineage (GTDB taxonomy): Bacteria > Pseudomonadota > Gammaproteobacteria > Burkholderiales > Methylophilaceae > Methylotenera. The sequence continues at coordinate 6,160 of CAILFU010000106.1, read as the reverse complement.
CCAACCGGGCTGGACTATGGTGGGCGGTGGCGTGTTTAAAGCAGCGACCACAGTTAAAACCATGGCGTCTGTCATACCGTCAAAAGCCAAATGGATACAAGCAGCCGTTGCTGGCTTTGAGCCAGAGGCTAAACAAGTCATTTTAGAAGGGTGCCGTCCCATTAGTTATGATGTCTTGATTGTCTGCCCTGGACTTAAGCTCAATTGGCACGGCATAGAAGGTTTGGTTGAAACGCTAGGGCAAAATGGGGTGACCTCTAATTACCGCTACGATCTAGCTCAATACACCTGGGAATTGGTCAAAAAATTCAAAAAAGGCAGGGCTGTTTTTACCCAGCCACCCATGCCAATCAAATGCGCCGGCGCGCCTCAAAAAGCCATGTATTTATCTGCCGACCATTGGCTAAGAAATGGCAGTTTAGCCGACGTTGATATTGAATTCTACAATGCAGGCCCAGTGTTGTTTGGTGTTAAAGAATACGTGCCGGCTTTAATGGAGTATGTAAAACGCTATAGGGCCCAGTTGCATTTTGGCCACAGGCTGACAAAAATTGATGGGCCAGCAAAAAAAGCTTGGTTTACAGTGACGGATGCCGAAGGCAACACATCTATGCTTGAGACCACATTTGACATGATACACGTGGTGCCACCGCAACAAGCCCCGGATTTTATTCGTGCCAGTAAGTTGGTCGATACCGCCGGTTGGGTGGACGTGAGTCAGGATACGCTGCAACACAAAATCTACCCAAGCATCTATGCCTTAGGCGACGTCACCAATTGTCCTAATGCAAAAACAGCGGCGGCCGCGCGAAAACAAGCGCCCGTTGTGGCCACCAATGTCTTGTTCGATTTAAATAAAGGCCAACACCGCGCGGCATATGATGGCTACGGTTCATGCCCATTAACAGTAGAACGCGGGAAAATCGTCTTGGCCGAGTTTGGTTTTGGCGGCCGCTTAATGCCTAGCTTTCCTAAATGGCTTATTGATAGCCAAAAGCCGTCCCGCTTAGCCTGGGTATTAAAAGAGCGAATTCTACCGCCTATCTATTGGTGGGCGATGCTCAAGGGTAGGGAGTGGCTAGCAAAACCAGTCAAACTCGATGCCGATAAACTGGTTTAATTGTTGAGGACGATTTATGCTTGATCACATACACATGAGCATAGTGCTCGGTTTGTTTGTAGGCTTGGTACTGGCCATCACTGGCGCCGGCGGTGCCATCCTGTCTTTGCCATTATTGGTGTTTTTCTTAAACCTTAAAATGGTAGACGCGGCCCCTATATCTTTGATGGCCATCACCTTGTCTGCAGGTTTGGCTGCCGGATTGGGATTACGATCTGGCATAGTCCGTTATAAAGCAGCCACGCTATTAGCATGCTTTGGCGTGTTATTCGCACCCTTGGGGGTGTTGCTCGCACATCAATTGCCTGAGCGCGTGCTAGCTATTTTATTTTCTGTGGTTTTATTGATTGTGTCCATACGGTCTTTTCAAAAGTTTAGGACCCCCACATTATTAATAGGCGACGATTGCGATGAGCCCAACGGCTGCGACGATGATGAAAAACCGGAGCCAGCTTGCTCGCTCAATCCAGCCACGTCTAAATTATTTTGGAACGCACCTTGCACCAAACGCTTGATTTTAACGGGGAGTTTTTCCGGCTTTTTATCTGGGCTTCTAGGCGTGGGCGGGGGCTTTATTATCGTTCCAACCTTGCACAGCATCAGTAACTTAGAAAACAAAATGATAGTGGCCACTTCGCTTGCTGTCATCAGTTTGGTGTCCATGGTTAGCGCATTTTCTTATGCAAGCAATGGTGCCATCTTATGGCATATCGCCCTATCTTTTGTTGGCGCGACGGTTGTTGGTATGGTGCTAGGTAAAATGTTGCACAGCAAAATTCCCAGTCACATCAGCGTGCTTATTTTTGGTCTTTTGTCTGCCACCATCGCCATCGTGATGTTAGCTAAAACCCTGGTAGGGTTTTAATTACTAGCCTGCTTCATCTTCAAGCATCCATAAAAAATCCCACATTGCTGTGAACTTGATTTAAATGGTGGCCGAGACTGGAATCGAACGAGTGACACGCAGATTTTTAAACCACCAATTATGTCTGCTGTTGGCCAAAGGCACTCATACACCATCTGAAAGTTTATACAGTCAGACGTGGGAGATTAATAAAAAAGGACGCTTTCGCGTCCTTTTTTAAAACTTGAACTTAAATGTTCAAACTTATTTATTCATTACGTACATTGTAACTTCGAAACCAAAACGCATTTCAGTAGCTGCTGGTGTTGTCCACATGATAAATCTCCTATAAGTTGATTAATTAAGTCGTACAGAATTTATGACTTGAATAATACAGAACGGTTGTAAAAGTGAACTATGTAAACTGATTAAATAAGACTAGTGATTTTCATTAGATAGAATTGCGAGTATTGCAATTAATGGCACTAGTAACTTAAAAATATCCGGTAGCCCGCCACAACTACTTCTTGAGAGGTAATTGCTAGTTTAACTTTAACTTCTTCACCGGCAGCTAAGCCCTTTAAAATATCTGATTGATTTGTCAAATAATCATTAGGCTTGAAAATCCGCCTTAATTTAGGGGTGTCATTGGTATCAGTCATTGTGACTTCTATATTTGGATAAGCTTGGTTAAATTTAGCTTGATTGATTAAGGTGCTAGACAGATGAATTAAACCCAAGTAATTTTCATCTTCTTGCATATCGGAATCATCAATGACGATAAGCTCAATTTTTTTTGGTAAATCTATCGTGCAGCCAATTTTCTTGCACACTTGTATAAGGTAGGCTTTGGTGTTTGGGTAATAAATGGCAATATCTGAGCGTAAGAAATAAATACTTTGCGCCATGGCCATGAAGACTAACGCCACCACTAACAGGTAAGTTAATACTTTTGATAGGCTGTTCACGCCATTAAAATAGCGGTCTTGGCTATTTTTAATGAAGGCGCGGAGCGTTTTTTTACCAGCCTTTGGTGTTGGAAGCTCGTCTGTAAAGGCTAGGCTGGAGTCAATCTCCATGTTTGATTCAATCAGCTCATTTTTTGCGTTAAAAACATGCAAACAGTAACCACAACGAACTTGACCATTATGCTGATTAAGTTGTGTTTCAGTGACTATAAATTGAGTTTGGCAGGAGGGACAATGGGTGATAGCGCTCATTTTTTAGTGCCAGTAAGCAATACCCAAGCATCCATATATTGAGGGTCTTGCATATTAAACCATTCTGCATATATGGCTGAAACATCAGCCGCCTGCTCTTTCAAAATACCAGATAAAGCAATTTTGCCACCGACTTTACATGATTTAGCTAAAGCAGGTGCCAATACACTGAGTGCGCTAGAAAGAATGTTTGCCACCACAATATCAAATTCTTGAGTTTTATATTGGCTAGCATGATAAAAATCAGCAACAACGTTATTTTGCTCAGCGTTGTATAGGCTAGATTGAATGGCTTGCGAGTCAATATCAGTACCTACCACACTAGCTGCACCAAGTTTTTTAGCTGCAATGGCCAAAATGCCTGAACCACACCCGTAATCTAATACCGTATCATGCGCAGCTACAGTATGAGTGAGCCATGCCAGGCATAGATGCGTTGTGGGGTGGCTGCCAGTGCCAAAAGCTAGCCCTGGATCTAACACAATGTTAATGGCATTGGCATTAGGGGCGCTATGCCATGTGGGCACTATCCATAAATTATCAGTAATCTTAATGGGATCAAATTGCGACTGGGTCGCGCGTACCCAGTCTTGTTCTTGAATAATTTCAGTGGTGTATTGCAGATGACTTAATTTAGTTTGCCGATGTAAATCAGCCATGACTTTAGTGATATCTACGCCTTCATCAAACAATGCGCTTACTAAATTTTGTTGCCAAATTCCCGGGGGCGGGTCACCAGGCTCACCAAAAATGGGTTGTTCATCGAGCGTGTCAGCGTTAGCGTCTTCAATAATCGCTGAGAGCGCACCTTGCGACATTAAGGTATCACTAATTAAATCAGCGGTATTATCCTGTGCCTCAATCTTTAATGATACCCAAGCCATGCTAAACCAATGTATTAAAAATGTTTTTGACTAAACATTTATTTATTGTAAATACCAAGTTTCTGCTCAAGGTAATGAATGCTAGTGCCACCTGTCTGGAATGCAGCATCTGCCATTAAATCAGCATGAAGCGGTACATTGGTACTAATCCCAGCAATCATCATCTCAGACAAAGCAATGCGCATACGAGCAATGGCTTGCTGACGGGTGTCACCGTAAGCAATGAGTTTACCTATCATAGAGTCGTAGTGCGGCGGTACAGTATAGCCAGCGTAAGCGTGAGTATCGATACGAATACCAGGACCACCAGGCATATGGAAGGTATTAATTTTTCCTGGAGATGGCACGAAGCTATAAGGATCTTCTGCATTGAGACGACATTCAATCGCATGACCTTTGAGTACAACATCTTTTTGGCGGAATTTAAGTTTTTCACCCGCAGCAACAAAAATTTGCTGCTGTACCAAATCGATACCGGTAATCATTTCTGTGACGGTATGCTCAACTTGTAAGCGAGTATTCATTTCTATGAAATAAAATTCATTGTTTTCGTATAAAAATTCAAAAGTACCTGCACCACGATAGTTAATTTTACGGCAAGCTTCAGCACAACGCTCACCGATTTTGTCTCGTAACCTGGCGTTTAATAAAGGTGCTGGCGCTTCTTCAATAATTTTTTGGTGACGACGTTGCATAGAGCAATCACGTTCACCTAGAAATACAGCATTGCCGTGTTGGTCAGCAAGTACTTGAATCTCAATGTGACGCGGTTTTTCGAGGTATTTTTCCATGTAAACAACAGGGTTACCAAATGCCGCTTGCGCTTCAGCCTTAGTCATATTTACTGAAGCAATCAATGCTGCTTCGGTATGAACCACTCGCATACCACGACCACCGCCACCGCCAGCTGCTTTAATAATTACTGGGTAGCCTACTTGTTTGGCGGTTTTAATAATTTCAATAGGGTCGTCTGGGAGTGCACCCTCTGAGCCTGGCACACAAGGTACGCCCGCTTTTTTCATGGCATTTTTTGCAGAAACTTTATCGCCCATTAAGCGAATAGTCTCAGCACGAGGACCAATAAATACAAAACCGCTTTGCTCTACACGTTCGGCAAAATCGGCATTTTCAGATAAAAAGCCATAACCAGGATGGATGGCTTGAGCGTCAGTCACTTCAGCCGCACTAATAACGGCAGGAATATTTAAGTAACTTTGGCTTGAAGGGGCTGGACCAATACATACTGATTCGTCGGCTAATTTTACATATTTAGCTTCTCGATCAGCCTCGGAATGCACTGCAACGGTTCTAATACCAAGTTCACGACAAGCGCGTTGTACGCGTAAGGCGATTTCGCCTCGATTAGCGATTAATATTTTGTCAAACATAGCCATGTGATTAAAACCCCGTGATTAAGCAATAATAAAGAGAGGTTCGCCGTATTCAACTGCAAGGCCGTTATCCACTAAGATTTTTTTAACAACACCGGCTTTGTCCGACTCGATCTCGTTTAATAGTTTCATGGCCTCAATAATGCACAGCGTGTCGCCTACGGCAACGGTATCGCCGACTTCAACAAAGGCTTTTGAATCTGGTGAAGCAGAACGATAAAACGTACCTACCATAGGTGAATTAACCGCATGGCCTTCTTCAACAACTGGTGCATCAGCTACGACAGGTGCCGCAGCAGCTTGTGGCGCACCTGATTGCGCGCCAGTCGTATAATGTGCAGGCGCATAGTTAGCGTAATGTTGCTGTGCCGGTGCGCTGGATGTAAAGTTACGACTAATGCGTACTTTTTCACCCTCTTCTGTCAATTCAAGTTCGGCGATGCCTGATTCTTCAACAAGATCAATTAATTTTTTAAGTTTGCGTAAGTCCATAGTAACCTCTAAAAATCTAGTTAAGATTTAAATAAAATAAGTGTTAATAATTAAGAATGATTGTTGTGCTTAATTGCATAATCAAGCGCTAGTGCATAGCCATGCGCACCAAGACCGCTAATTACACCTACTGCAATGTCGGTAAAATAGGAGTGATGGCGAAATGCTTCGCGTGCATAAACGTTAGATAAATGCACTTCAATAAAAGG
>CAILFU010000105.1 GCA_903833595.1 uncultured Pseudomonadota bacterium | reverse complement strand
CTTTACCTAAATTTGGTAAGTGCAAGGTCAACTCACTTGCAATCGTTTTATCTTCGCCCTCTGGCGTACTCGCCCATGGCGCGTTTTGCTCGTTGGGTGTTTGGTATATATCCCAACTCATGGGTTGACCAGGCCACACTTCCCCTTGCCATGCGATGCGCTGATGTTCTAACACCGCAAGTTGTTGAGACATTAAACTGGCTGACTGCGTCCCATTTTGGTTTTGTGGTTCTTGTTGAATTGCACTTAGGCTTTGTTGCCCACTGACTAAATGATTTAAGTGTGACTCATAAAATAAACCACTCTGGCTAACCGCCTGCTTCAAATCGTGCGCCATGCGTTGTGGTTGATTGGGGTGTTGCGTTACAACACTTGTTGCTTGCAAACGCGCGGTTTGTCCTTCGCGCTCTGCCTGTTTTAAAGATTGGGCAATGAGGTTAGCGGCAGTACTGATGTCTGCCACGTTTTCATTGGCATGACTAGGGTTGGCCACTTGCATAAAGGTGGGTAGCGGGCTGTTATTCATCAAGCGCAGTAGCAATTTTTGCCCTACTTTGGCAGAAGTGCCTAGCGCCATTTCTACCACCAAGGCTTTTAAAGCTTCTGCTTTAACGCCTGCTGCATGGTCTTTGCTACTTTCAATACTCACTTGGTAGGTGTTGTCACCCACTTTGGCTAACACGTGGGCAAAATAGTCTTGGCCTTTGACAAACTGCCTAGCTCTATCGCCAATTTCTTGCGGCACACTACCAATAGTATCAGGCGCTAACACGGGCATTATTTTAGCCACAGGTTGCACACTGACAATATCGGGCAGATGAAGTGTCATGATTAGGCGATATTTACTGCGAGTACGATTGCGTCAACTTGCTTTCAACATGGTAGTTGTTAATCAGCTTATTTAATCTCACCATCCAAGGCGAAACGATATTGCGAATTTCACGGTCATCGGCAAGAATGCTTTTAATACTGGCCAGTTTTCGCGCACGCGCTTCACTAGAAAGCGGAAGCGTATCTTCTATCTGCGTTAAATGGGCCACACACATTGCACAGTGCTCTTCAAGCTCAGTCAATGTATCCCAATCTTGTTGCTTGGCTGCGACGAGCATTTGACTGGTTAATTTAGCTACTTTTTCATAAATCATCATGGTATTTTGGTATTCCATACATTTAAGCCTTTGCATAACTGGCAATATTACGATTGACAGCATTGGCTACCTGACCAAGCGTGGCGGGCGACATTTCTTGCGGGGCAGGTTGTGGTTTACCAATCGCTTCCCACGCTGCTTTTAAGTCCGTTAACAAGATGATTACTTCTTCTACCAATGCTGGCTGATTTCGAATATTGGCTTGCGTGAGTCTTAAGCTCATATAGCCATACAATCCATCTAAGCTAGCGGCAATTTCGCCCCCTGCATTTTTATCTAAACTTATCCTAAGGCCACTTTCGATAATTAAAATGGCTTTCGTCAGCATGGCCCCTTTGTTTGGAATATCTCGGCGTTGCATATGCTCAATTGCACTTTGGCAGGCTGCAATCGCCCCCTCATATAACATCAAAATCAATTTATTCGGGCTAGCCGCCAATACACCAGTTTCTAAACTGATTTTGGCGTATACATTAGCGCCGTATTGATTTGATCCAAACATGATGGTGTCCTTTACTTTTTTTAGTTAATTATTATTTATTGGCATTAATAGAAGCAATTTGTTGCGTAAGATAAGTACTGGTTGTAGACATACTAGACAACAAAGTATCAAGCTTAGTAAATTGTGCACGGTAGCGCGCCTCAATCGTGGCTAATCGCGTGCTAATCGATTCTGACTGTTTATCTAAGCGAGTAATTGAGGTTTTAAGACCGCCCGTTCTAGAAGTCACAATACCGCTATCACTCAATAAGTTACTAATCACAGCATCCAACTGGGCGGCATAGCCCCGAGTGAAATTCACCGTACCGCGGGCACCTAAGGCGCCGCCAGCCACTTTAAGCCTTAGTCCTTCACTGGCATCACCCGTTGCCCCGGTTAAACTGGTGCTACTGCCTGTGGCAATGGCACCATTAATCGTCCCAGCCATACTGACTAAACTAGTACCAATTTGGCTCACCGTGACTGCATAAGTGCCTGCTTGTGTTTTACTGCTACTGCCAGCATAACTAATTTGCGCATCAGTGGCCTTAGCTGAGGTGGCAAATAAACTAGCAATGTCATTAAAGTTGCTAGTCATGGCGGTAGTGAGTTTAGTTGAATCTAACGCCAATTGACCGGTACTTTGAAAAGACACGCCAATTTGGCCAAGCGTAGTAAAACTGCCAGTTGTGGCAATCGCCTTAGTCATCACCGCTTTAATTTGGCTCATCACCGAACGTGCGGTAGCATCGCCCAACAATACCCCAGAGGCTTTACCTGTTGAATCGTACTTAGTTAAGTTACGCAAGGTGGTATCAAGCTTATTATAAGCATCCACAAACGCCGTGACCGAGGTCTTTACTGCCTCTTGATCACTCGCCACTGCTAAATTCACACTGGCACCACTACTGGTAGTCAGTAAATTAAGCGTGACGCCTTCTACCACATCAGTAATGGTATTGCTGGCTTTGGTCACCGTAATGCCGTCTACTTCCATCATGGCATTTTTTGCTGCTTGCACTTCTGTCATATTGGCGATGTCATTACTTTTATCATAGGCGAGTTGTGAGATGCCTGAAATTTGTAAGCTATTCACTTCACCAGTATCTTTTGAAGTCATGACCAATTGATGAGTACTACCATTATTGACGATGGTCGCCGTAACGCTGGCATTGGTAGCATTAATCGCATCGCGCACGCCTGCCAAGGTGTTATTTGAGCTATCAATGGTAATACTCAACGCCGTTTTAGCCGTATTGGCCGTAAAACTGTAAGGGCTAGCCGCATCGTAGCTGCCAAAGGCAATGGCCAAGGTGCCTGTATCCACCGTATCTGCCGTACTGGCAAAACCCGCTGAAGCTAATTTTTGTGATTTGGCTAATTGACTCACGGTGAGCGCATAGTCACCTAAGGTAGCGCTACCATTAGCCGTAGCTGTTAACACACTGGTATTGCTTGAAGTTACCGTTTGCGCATTAAATTTTGAGGTGGTAGACAGCGCGCTGACCGCAGTTTGAAAGGTGGATAAACTGCTTTTCAAACTACCATAAGCAGACACTTGAGATTGGTAATCAGTTTTTTGCTTGGCAACGGCAGCTAATGGTTTTTGCTCAACCCCCATTAAGCTTGTGACAATGCCATTGACATCAAGCCCTGATCCTATTCCTGCTGATGAAATGCCCATGTCAAAACCCCTCAACCCTAAATAAAACAGTAGTGCACGCTTTAATATTTTTACACCTCATTAAGCATGACTATAAAGCGTGTTTATGGCGATCATTTGCTTAAACAAGGCCATAAAAATAGCGCTTATAGCCAATAGCGCTATAAGCCTTATGCTGTTTGCCTGATTACCAAACCTTGCAAGCGATCCAGCGTTTTAGACATGGCCAATACTTCCTCATTAGGAATTTGCCTTAATACCTGATGAGAGGCCACATCCACTACTTTTACCACCATACGTTCCGTTTGTTGGTCTAATTCAAACTGGATGGTTTGTAAGGCGGGGGCGACAAAATCATTTAACTTTTTAACCGCAGCGACTAATGAGGCTTTATCCACCCCAAGGTCTTGCTGACGTTCAACCTTGGCTACCTCAGCTTTATACGCAGCTTTGCGCTCCAATGAGTTTTGGCTACTGGCAATATTGTGCACAGCAGCCACTGGCCTCGCTGAACCAGAAATATCTAACAACGTATTAATCATGATGATCTCCTTAGCAAAAAACCCACAGGATGCATCATCCTGTGGGCATTTGAACTACGCTATAGCATTAGCCTCTTAATAGTGCTAACACACCGTTAGGCAATGAGTTAGCTTGGGCTAGCATGGCAGTACCTGCTTGTTGCAAGATTTGGCCACGAGTTAAGTGTGCTGTTTCTGCGGCAAAGTCAGCATCCATGATGCGTGATTTAGCAGCTGTTTGGTTTTCTGAAGCAATTTGTAAATTACCAACGACTGTTTCAAAACGATTTTGCACAGCACCCAATGTAGCACGAGTGGTATTCACTGAACCAAGAGCAGTGTCGAGATCTGTGATAGCAGTAGCAGCGCCAGCAGCCGTTGTAATGTCACCAGCAGCAGCACCAGAATCTACCGCAGATACAGTAATCGTATCGCCGCTATCAGCACCTACTTGGAAATCTAAATCACTACCGCCAAATACCGCAGTGCCGTTAAATTTAGTTGAAGTGCCGATGCGGTCAATTTCCGTAGATAACGCTTGGAACTCAGCATCTAAATTCGTACGGTCATCAGCTGAATTAGTACCGTTGGCTGATTGAACCGCTAATTCACGCATACGTTGCATCGCATCAGCTTGTTTAGATAAAGCACCCTCAGCCGTTTGTGCATAAGAAATTGCGTCGTTAGAATTGCGAATCGCTACGTTCATGCCGCGAACTTGTGAGTCCATACGTGTTGCAATAGCTAGGCCAGCTGCATCATCTTTAGCGCTATTGATACGTAAGCCTGAAGACAAGCGTTGTAATGAAGTCGCTAATGAAGCTTGTGAAGCGCTTAGATTGCGTTGTGTGTTTAATGAAGCAATGTTTGTATTGATAACTGAAGCCATGATAATTCTCCTAAATTTAAATTAAATGTTGATACACGGTATTGCTTTTAAGCTTCGCGGTTTCTGTTCAATTTGCGTCGCTGTTGAAACTATTATCGGTAAGCAATTTAGAAAGTTTAGGTTTAGGTTAAAAAAACTTTTACAGCTTGTCACACACCTAATCGTTTACTTTTTTATTTCTCACCGCATCAGCAATCCTGATGTTAAGGTTATCGGAGACAATGTAAAAAACTTTAAATTATTTTTAAAAACACAATAAAATCATAGTGTTACAAATAAAATAAATGAGTACTATTGAAATGCAGCTGGAGATTTTTTAGAAAAATAGAGGGTACAAACCCCTTTATTTTAAATAAAATAATTTAAAATAATTGAGGGTTATTATGGCAATTGTTAGAAGTGAGGGGGTTTATCCCCTCTATTTTGCGGATAGAAAAGTGTAAAAATTGAAGGTTAAGAAAGTGATTGTCTCGTTTTATACTTAAAAACGAGCGAGAAAATTAAAAACTAATCGACCAGATTGTTTTTAATGGCGTAATGCGTGAGATCGGCATTATGGCGTAATTGCATTTTTTCTAACATGCGGGTGCGGTACATACTAATCGTTTTAACAGAAAGCGATAGCTTCTCAGCAATGTCACCCACTGAAAAACCTGAAGCAATCATAGTAAGCGTTTGAAATTCACGATCTGAAAGTGTCTCATGTGGGGCTTTAACTGTATCCATCCCCACTTGATTCGCTAATATCTCTGCAACCTCTGGGGTAATGTATTTTTTGCCCTTAGCCACTACACGTATCGCATTGACCAACTCTGAAGAGGCGCTCTGCTTACATAAATAACCCGCAGCCCCTGACTTTAAAGCCCTTACAGCATACTGATCTTCTTTATACATAGACAACATCAAAATAGCGATATTCGGATTGATATGCTTAATGTATTTAAGGGTATCCATGCCACTGCGGTCAGGCAGTGCAATATCAAGCAACATCACTTCTGCTTTAGTCTGACGGGCTAATTGAATGGCCTCAGCAGCATTTTGCGCTTCAGAAATCGCAATAATATCTTCTGTTTCTGCCAGAATCTGCTTAAGCCCTGCTCTTAAAATGGCATGATCATCAACAATGATGACTTGAATTTTATCTTTTTTTGTCATGCTGACCTGAGTCTAATTAAGGGAGCAACTACGTGACTAAAATGATACTTCAATTTGCTGATAAATGTAATGCTGATTACTTAATCATCAGTACGAGGATATCACGATTGCGTGATTGCAGAGTTAGATACTGGCCGGGCTCACTAGCGGGCTAGTTTGAGGGTAATCACCGTGCCGCCAGCATTCGATTGAGTGGCATTAAAACTACCATGCAACGCTGACGCCCGCTCACGCATGCCCCGTAAGCCAAATGAATTGGCCTTAAGCACATCACTAGGCTTAATCCCCACGCCATTGTCACTCACGGTCATGACGATATCGTGTTTACCGGCAATTAAGTTCAGCGCAACATGTGTGGCATGGGCATGCTTCACCACATTGGACATGGACTCTTGAAAAACACGAAACAAAGTAATCGCTTGCTCAGGCGTAACAGACACTTCTACTTGATTGCAGCTAAAGTGACAACTAATGGCTAATTGCTTCTCAAACTCTTGGGCCTGCCAATCTAGCGCCGCCACAATACCCAAATCTAAAATATTAGGTCTTAAGTCGCTAGAAATCCGATGCACCGCTTCAAAAGTACGATCTACAATAGACTCTAACGCCATCGCTTGTTCTACTGAAAAATCTTTACCCGCGTTCATTCGGTTAATGATAGAGGCCAAGCCAATCTTAATGGCAGTCAAATTGCCGCCCAAATCATCGTGTATTTCACGCGCAATGGCATTGCGTTCTTGCTCTTTGATTTTGTTAATATGCGCGGTTAACTCACCAAGCTCACGGCGCGATTTTTCAATCTCATCTTTTTCAAGTCTACTACGCGTGATGTTGGTCATAATGCCTTCCCACTGAACAACACCGTCATCTAACACCCTAGGAATAGCACGTACATTGAGCCACTTATTGTCTTGCCAGCTCTCAATCCAAATTCGACCTTCCCAATTTAACAAACTATGCTCATCGGCCGATAGTGTTAAACGCTTGCGTAACGCGTTACGGTCTTTTGCATTCATCAGTGCAAAAAATATGCTGCTATCCTTTACCAAATCGTCTGCATTAAGGCCCAGTAAAGCTTGGCAGCCTTCTGTAAGGTAGATGAATTTTATTTCACCGTTGCTATCAAGCTGAAACTGAAAAACCACTGCCGGCGCATTAGCCACCATCGCCTGCCAGGCCGTATTGGTTGATGTGACCTTAAAATCATTTTTCACAATCAGCATAAATTCTTGCTGATTGGATTGTAAAACCATCACGCGCAATTGCCGATGATCAATATGGCCCATGAGAGCGTTTGGATTTTGTGGCACTTCGATAAAGTATGAATGACCGCGATGACTTTCTAAGTGGGTGCATAAGGTAGATTCACTTACGCCTAGCAGCTGTTCTAGACTGTACTCATGAAAATTGCCTGAGTGGTAAGTGGTATTTTTGAGGGCACTTTCACTGACATAGACTAACTGCATAGAGGCAGCGTCTATCAGATAAACTTCATCTGACCCACCTAGCAAAAGCGCATCTAGTATTAAACGACTATCAGGTAATTGAGCTAAATTTTGCAATCGTCACATCTCGATAAAACTGAGCACTAGGT
>CAILFU010000104.1 GCA_903833595.1 uncultured Pseudomonadota bacterium | reverse complement strand
GACAGAGTAAGGTAGTTGATATTCCATAAAGGCATTTTTGCCTTCCGCATTCATTTTATCGACGCGTGCAGAGAGAACAGGGTCATCGGGAGGTGCAAAGGGTAACTTATCAATAATCACCACACTTAAGGCTTCACCACGAACATCAACGCCCTCCCAAAAACTTTGTGAGCCGACGAGTACTGCATTACCTAACTTACGAAAGCGATCTAACAGTTCGGTGCGTGAGCTTTCGCCTTGCAATAACAGGGGGCTTTCTATGCCATTTTCAGAAAAGGCCTCTTTCAGTAATGCGTGAATTTCGCGCATGGCGCGCAAGCTGGTAGATAGTACAAAGGCTCTGCCACCGCTGGCCTGCAACACAGGTAAAGCTGCCGCTACTACACATGCTGAATAACTTGAGCTATTGGGGTCTGGCATATCGGGTGGTACATACAAAAGCGCCTGCTCTTGATAATTGAAGGGGCTTTCCCAGAAAGCCGTTTTAGCGTCGATCAAGCCCATTTGTGCTTGATAGTGACTAAAATCACCTTTAACTGCGAGTGTCGCTGAAGTGAATATCCATGCACGTGGTTGCGCATTCAGCTGTTTTCCAAAACCTTCAGCAACACTTAAAGGTGTGGCATGCAACTGTACAGAATGTGTAAAAACTTCTACCCAGCGTACTAAATTATTATTTTCAGCAGATTGCCAGCGTGCAAATAAATCATACAAGGCCTCGCTACGTTGCCAGCATTTTTCTAACAACGGGTCCCGAGCCGCTTGTGTTTCAAGTACTTTAGCCAGTGCTTTTAATTGGTTTTGCATGTGATTAAACGATTCTTCAAACCCTTTTAAGGCGAGTGCTTTTTGCACAGGTAAGCGTGAGCCTTCATAGGCAAAAATCAGTCGGAAATCTTTAGCAGATTTTTCTAAACTTGGAATCGCTTTGCCTAACTCAATACAGTCTTTCGCGAGCGTTAAATGCGCTGCTGTGCAGTCGTGAGCTAGCTCTATAATTTGACTGGTTGAAACATCTTCACCAAAAAAAAGCCCTGCGACTTCAGGTAACTGATGTGCCTCATCGAATATTACCGTATTGGCACTCGGTAAGAGCTCTGCTACACCTTCATCTCGCAACATTACGTCGGCAAAAAATAGATGGTGATTCACGACGACTACATCGGCAGCTAATGCTTGTTTGCGAGCTTCCATCACAAAACATTCTTTGTAATAAGCGCAATCACCACCTAAACAGTTATCACGAGTTGATGTCACGTTAGCCCAAATCATGGCATTTTCTGGCACGGTATTGAGCTCACTTTTGTCGCCAGTTTTAGTATTTTCAGCAAACGTTTTAATAATATGCACATATTTTGCATCTTCACGTGAGGCAAAGCGGCCTTCTTGCTCTGCACGTTCAAGATGATAATGGCATACGTAATTAGCGCGGCCTTTTAACATAGCGACTGTGACGGGTACTTTTAACGCATCGCGCACATTGGGTAAGTCGCGACTATACAATTGATCTTGTAAGTTTTTGGTGCCGGTCGAAATAATCACTTTGCCACCAGTGAGCAAGGCTGGCACTAGGTAGGCGAAAGTTTTTCCTGTTCCCGTGCCTGCTTCAGCGACCAGTTGCGTGTTATGTTCAATAGCTTCTGCAATCGCCGAGGCCATTTCTAGTTGTTGGCTGCGCTCGCTATAGCCTTTGATGTGCTTGGCTAAAATGCCATCTTTTTCAAAAACTTGGCGCATAGTATGTGTCGTCATAAGGGCTGCCATTATCCCACGACTTAATGATTTTCAGGCTATTAGACGAACACTAAAAATGACATAAAGCTAGGATTAATCATGGCTAACGATATTAAAATACTCATATAAAACATATGGCTAGCTAAAAAATAGGTGCTTTATTGAGCATTGGGTTATAATCTTGCCTGTGATTAAACTTATTAAAAATCGTTATTTTGTGTGTTTGCTACTGACATTAGCCAGTGCATCATGCGCTGCCGTTGAGCCTGCCCCGGATGAAGCGCCTACTGAAACACAGATTCAAGCTGAGTCTATAGACATTAATGATGCGAGCTGGTCAGTGCGCGCGCGCGAAGTGTTAGTGAACGCGCTGAGTTTGACGGGCATCCGGTATAAGTACGGGGGAAACTCGCCTGAAACTGGTTTTGATTGTAGTGGGTTTGTGCGTTACGTTTTTAAGCAGGCAACCAGCTTAACCTTACCGCATAGCGCACTTGCCATTAGTCAAATTGGCAAAACAGTTCCTAAAAACGAATTGCAGCCAGGCGATTTAGTTTTTTTTAATACGCTAAAAGCGACTTTTTCCCATGTTGGTATTTACTTAGGTAACAATCGCTTTATTCATTCTCCCAGCAAGGGTGGACAAGTGCGAGTGGAAAATATGCAAGATGGCTATTGGGCAAAACATTTTAACGGTGCGCAGCGCATCGAGCATGCCAAGGTTCCCAGTCAAGAATAACAATAGCCTCAAACCCTAAGAAGTGGGCGTTGAGGTGTTTTTGTCGGAATGTCCCAAGTCTCGATGAGGATCTATGCAATCGCGCACTAGTTGCTTCACTTCTTTAGCTTCAGGAAAACGACCAGCGTCTTTACGTGAAAAAAGCAATTGCTGATTGAGTGTGATATTAAAGATTCCATTACTGCCAGGCCTCAGCGATACACTCGTTAAGTCTTGTTCAAAAGTGGTGAGTAGTTCTTGAGCCAGCCAGGCAGCCCGTAAAAGCCAGCGGCATTGTGTGCAATAAGTTATTTCGATATGGTGTAGAATCAATTTATAAGTCCTTGCTGGTATACTTTAGTTTATTAATATTAGTGTAGATATTTGCACTCATTGGAACTATTAATACTAAGTTTGTCATAAACTTGTACGCTTTCTTTAGCTAGGGATAATAATACATGCAAGCTAGAAATAAATATCAAGGGTTTACCAAAGTCGCTCTCGTGTGCTCAGGGTTAATACTCGGCCTTATGCTGAGCTTAACATACTCAGCAGTAGCAGAGAAAATGGCCAAACCGCAACTACCCTTAGAAGACTTGCGCGCCTTTGCTGAAGTATTTGGCAAAATTAAAAGCGATTACGTAGAGCCTGTAGAAGACAAAAAACTCATTTCAGAAGCCATTAGCGGCATGCTAACTGGTTTAGATCCACATTCAACTTATATGGACGTAGACGCATTTAAAGATATGCAGGCATCTACACAAGGCGAATTTGGTGGCTTAGGCATTGAAGTTGGTATGGAAGATGGTTTAGTTAAGGTGGTCTCACCTATTGAAGATTCACCTGCATACGCTGCTGGTATCAAAAGCGGCGACCTTATCATGAAGTTAGATGAAAAACTCGTTAAAGGCATGAGCCTGAACGACGCTGTTAAAATTATGCGTGGTAAACCTGAGACGTCTATCAAACTCACCATATTGCGCAAAAATGAAGCAAAGCCATTGTTGGTTACGCTAATACGCGCCATCATTAAAAACAAAAGCGTGAAATATAAAATGACTGAGCCAGGCTATGCCTATGCGCGCGTAACGCAGTTCCAAGAACACACTGGTGAGGACCTCGCAAAAGCGATTAAAGCCATGGCTGACGAAAATAAAGGTCCTTTTAAAGGCTTTGTTTTAGATTTACGTAATGATCCAGGTGGTCTGCTCAATGGTGCTGTGGGCGTTGCTGCCGCATTTCTACCTAAAGACACTTTGGTGGTGTATACCGAGGGTCGTGCGCCTGATTCAAAAATGAATCTTACCGTTAGCCCAGAAAATTATGCCCGCGGTGGTATTGCAAATGACTACATGCGTGATATTCCTGCAGATTTAAAAACTGTGCCTATGGTTGTACTTATTAATGCGGGCTCTGCTTCTGCTTCAGAAATCGTGGCAGGCGCACTACAAGACCACAAGCGGGCTACCTTAATTGGTGTTCGCACTTTTGGTAAGGGTTCTGTACAGACCATTATGCCGATGAATAACGGTGCAGCGATTAAGTTGACTACTGCGCGTTACTTCACACCCAAAGGCCGCTCAATTCAAGCTAAAGGCATTGAGCCGGATTACTATGTTGAAGATGGTACAGATCAATCAAACAATATTCATGAAGCGGATTTGTCGCGCCATTTATCTAATCCTAAGGATGCGCAAGCGGGTGTTCCGGTAAAATCTGAAGCATCATCGCCTGCTAAAGAGGCTGCTCAAGCTAAACTAAATGAGAAAAAATACGCAGAAGCGATGGCGCCTATTGAGCCTGCAAGTAAAGAAGATCTTCAATTTGCACAAGCCATGAATTTTCTTAAAGGTAACCCAGTGATTAAATCTGAGCCGCCAAAAGTAGAAGCGGCGCTTAGTAAATAAGACTGGCTACATAATCACTTCTTATCACCCGCCTTGCAAACAAGGCGGGTTTTTTATGCCATGTACAGCTTAAGACAACAATGCTAGGTTTATAATAGCGTCATGACTTTATCTATTCATGAGTTGGTGGTAGAAGCTGATCGTTGCGTGGCTTGCGGCTTATGTTTACCACATTGCCCAACTTACAGAAAAACAGGCTCTGAAGCAGATTCGCCACGTGGTCGCATTCAACTCATGCGTGCTGTCGCTCAAGATATTTTGCCGAATAATGATCGGTTTAAACAGCATATAGATCTTTGCTTAAGTTGCCGTAGTTGTGAATCCGCTTGCCCTAATAATGTTAATTATGGCGCTTTAGTGGATAGTACGCGGGCAATATTTATACGCCAAAAAAGCATTTGGTCGACTCTAGCAAAGCCATTTATACGTTACCGCTTTTTAACGAATGGCATCACTTGGCTGATTTGGCTAATACAACAATGTAAGTGTGATGGCTTACTTAAACGCTTCAATCCAGTGGCAAAATTATTGCCAGTCATCCATAAACCAGTGAGTTGGAAATCGCTATACCCCACAACAGCAGCTAATAAAAAAGGTGGCGTTAGTTTGTTTTTAGGCTGTGCCAGTCATGCATTAGATAGCGATACATTAAAAGCCAGTATTTATGTATTAAATACGCTTGGTTTTGATGTGCATATCCCAGCGAAACAAAGTTGCTGTGGCAGTATTGCTAGGCAAATGGGGGATATGGCTGAATCGGATAAACTGCTAGCAATCAATCAGCAAAGTTTTGACCCAGCGATGCCTATATTGACGGTGGCAAGTGGTTGCGGTTCTGGGCTGAATGACTATTTACCCACTCATAAAGTGCAAGACATCAGTGCATTTTTAGTATCGTGCGATTGGTCTAAAGTAAATATTGCAACGCTTAATCAGCGCATTTATGTGCAAGACCCCTGTAGCTTACGTAACGGACAAAGAAGCCACGCATCTGTTTATACGATACTTAAAAAAATCCCTCAAGCTGAGGTGCTTGCGCTAGCAGGCAATGGCCAGTGTTGTGGTGGTGCGGGCGCTTATATGCTGACGCAAACCACGATGGCCAGTCAATTACTCGGTGACAAATTAATAGCGATCGAATCAGCAGGCGTAGCGGTGCTTGCCACGTCAAATATTGGATGTAGTTTGCACATTGCTAAAGGTTTACGAGAACAAAACTTAAGTGTTTCGATCTTGCATCCCATACAGATAATGGCCAAACAAATGGGATTTAAAATTCAGTAGTCAAATAGTGGCTTTACAAAGTCATTTGAGCGTAAACTACAGCTATGTTAAATAGATTAGATGTACTGGTCGTTGAATTTAACGTGGCGTTACTCCCACTTTCATTACCAGTCAATTTTTAATGAAACATGTGCCAAAGTTGATGGTAACTTCAACCTACTATAGATAAAAGGTCAGTAATGCAAAAATTTAGCGATGTATTATTAACGCTTGACGATGCTTCACACGTGCAGCGTATCGAGCTTTTTAACAGTGATGGCAGTCCTGCAGGCGTTATCGAAAATAAGCCTGGTAGCCAAGGCTCAGTGAAAGTGTACTACCACCTGTTCCGTATGTATGGTGAAATCTCTCTAGACGCGGCCGTTGAAGGCTTAAGTCTATTTGCAGAACATACCAGTGATGCAGAAAACTGTCCCGGCAAGCATCCTAACGTAGATCGATTATTGAATCTTTTAGAAGATGAGAAGCCGCTCAAAGTAAAAGTCACAGAGAGTTAAGCTTAATTTTTAAATTGATTGAGTAGTCTCGCCCAATCTTAGCCTATTAAAATTGCCAGCTTCATCATAAAAGCATTACTAGCTAAAACACCGCCGATAGCAACAAACTTACGCATTATTATTTTATTTAAGTATTTATCCCTTAAAACTTAGGTAAAATCCTGCTTTTACTTTTTAGCCTAATTTCTCATGTTTGTTCACCCACAATTTGACCCCGTAGTAGTACACATCGGCGCCTTTGGTATTCATTGGTATGGCTTGATGTATTTAATTGGTTTTTTGGCATTTATAGGTTTAGGTAAATGGCAAATCAACAATCGTTCATGGCATGCTTGGACGATCCCCATGTTAGACGACGCACTTTTTTTTGGTGCATTAGGCGTTATTTTAGGTGGCCGCTTAGGGTATGTGCTGTTTTACCAATTTGATTACTTTGTGCATCATCCCAATGAAATTTTAGCGGTATGGCAAGGCGGTATGAGTTTTCATGGGGGCTTTTTAGGTGTGTTAGTGGCTATGGGGCTTTTTGCACGCAAGTATCAATTAAAATGGCTCAGTATCATGGATTTTGTAGCGCCATTAGTGCCGATTGGTTTAGGCGCTGGGCGCATGGGCAATTTTATTAATGGCGAACTATGGGGACGTGTGACTAATAGCCAATATGGCATGGTGTTTCCTAAGGTTGACCAGCTATTACGTCACCCCTCACAACTTTACGAATTTACGCTTGAAGGCATATGCCTATTTCTAATTCTTTGGATATACTCTTCTAAACCAAGAGAGACAGGTGCAATTTCAGCTTTATTTCTGATTGGTTACGGTAGTTTTAGATTTATTGCAGAATATACTCGGGAGCCTGATAGTTACTTAGGTTTATTGTCTATGGGATTTAGCATGGGCCAGTGGTTAAGTTTGCCTATGTTGCTAGTGGGTATTTGGATGTGGTTTCAAGCACGTCAAAAAAGATTTGCTTAGATAAGCTATTCGGATATAAAAAAACGGACGCCGAGGCGTCCGTTTTTTGTTACAACAACTTATTAATTAAGCGTGGTAAGCACGTTCACCATGCTCACTAGTATCTAAGCCTTCACGTTCAGACTCTTCAGATACACGTAAACCGATTAACACATCTACAATTTTGAAAGCAATAATTGAAACTGTTGCTGACAGTAAGATGGCTGTACCTACTGCGTAAGCTTGAGCTGTCATTTGTGCAGCAAAATCATAAGTACCTACTGCATTTGCAACATAGTCATATACGCCCATGCCACCTAGTGCTGGGTTTACAAACACACCCGTTGCTAGCGCACCAAAGATACCGCCGACTGCATGCACACCAAACACATCAAGTGCATCATCATAACCAATCATGTATTTCACTTTTGCCACAAAGAAGTAACAAATTGGTGAAACAAGTAGACCGATGATGATAGCGCCCATTGGGCCTACAAAGCCGCAAGCTGGCGTAATGGCAACCAAGCCAGCTACTGCACCAGAAGCAGCACCCAACATAGAAGGTTTACCTTTTAATAACCACTCTGAAAATGCCCATGATAGTGTAGCTGCACCCGTTGCAATCATTGTATTAACTAAAGCCAATGCTGCGTAGCCGTTAGCCTCTAAGTTAGATCCGGCATTGAAGCCAAACCAACCTACCCACAATAAGGCTGCGCCAACCATGGTTAAAGTTAGGCTATGAGGCGCCATTGCTTCTTTACCGTAACCAATACGTTTGCCCACCATGACAGCGCCGACTAAACCAGCAACACCGGCGTTGATATGCACTACAGTACCACCTGCAAAGTCTAATGCACCTTTAGCCCATAACCAACCTGCGTTAGCCAATACAGTTTCGAGTGATTTAGCATCAGTAATTGCATCAGGACCATCCCAATACCAAACCATATGTGCCATTGGTAAGTAAGAGAATGTGAACCATAGCACCATGAATACCAAGATTGCAGAGAACTTCATACGTTCTGCAAATGCACCAATAATCAGTGCCGGGGTAATAGCAGCAAACGTAAGTTGGAAAGCCACAAATACAAGCTCAGGAATGACAACACCTTTACTGAATGTTGCACCCACTGAGTCGGGCGTAATGCCTAGTAAGAAGGCTTTACCTAAACCACCAAAGAATGGATTGCCGCCAGTAAATGCTACGCTGTATCCATAAATAGCCCACAACACACCCATAAGAGAGAAAATCATAAAGGTTTGCATGAGTACAGACAGCATATTTTTTTGGCGTACTAAACCACCATAAAATAAGGCTAAGCCTGGAATTACCATTAGGGTAACCAGCACTGTTGAAATTAACATCCAAGCAGTGTCACCCTTGTTTGGTACGGGTGCAGGAGCCGCAGCAACAGGCGCTGCTTCTGCTGGGGCAGGTGCCGCAGCATCGGCAGCAGCAGGCGCTACTACTACGGCTGCTGCATCAGCTGCAGGTACAGCATCATCAGCATAAGTATTAGCAGTAAAGCCTAAGCCCAGTGCCGAAACTAAAGCAAACATCGAAAGTAATTTTTTCATCATGATCCCCTTATAAAGCTTCAATACCGGTTTCACCGGTACGAATGCGATAGACTTGTTCGAGATTAAAGACAAAAATCTTGCCATCACCAATTTTGCCGGTAGCGGCTGATTTTTCAATCGCATCTACGACTTGATCTAGCAATTCATCTTTAATCGCAACCTCTAATTTAACTTTAGGTAAAAAATCTACCACGTACTCAGCCCCACGATATAACTCTGTGTGACCTTTTTGGCGACCAAAACCTTTTACTTCAGTGACAGTAATGCCCTGAACCCCAATGCCTGAAAGGGCTTCGCGCACTTCATCAAGCTTAAATGGTTTGATAATTGCGGATACAAATTTCATGAGTGCCTCCTAGTGAGGCAGGCCTTAGCCCGCCTAAATTAAATTAGAATGTTTTTTGTACGAACGCAGTGAAAGTACTTTTGGCAATGTTGCCACCTTGATATGCAGCGTAACCAGCATCTTTACCATTCGTGTCAGTGTAGTACCCACCAACATTCACACCATTACTGAAGGCTTTGGTTGCACCAAGTTTCCAGTCGGTATAAGAATAAATGTCATTATCAGTCGCACCTGTATGACCTGTATATTCTTGACGACCAACGTGAGCGTTAACAGTTACGCCTGTTTCACCAATAGGGTAATTGGCATTTAGCTCGGCATAGTAAGTGCCATCTGCTTTATCGCTAGTAAATGCTCCGTTAGAAGCTACTACTGACATTTTAGCTTGCAACCATTTGTAGCTAAGTGCACCATAAACTTCTGTTGTCTCTGCCGCTTTAACGCCAGCATTTTTATTGCCTGGATAGATGTATTGCAATACACCTACGTTGTAGCCAAGACCTGTAGAGCCGATAGTATTAGCATACCCGCCATAAATATCTAACTCTAAGCTAGAGTTTTGATATGCTGGCATATCTTCTAACCAGCTAATGTTAGACGCCCAAGCGCCTGCATAAAAACCACTGGCGTGTGCATAATCTACGCCACCTTGAATCGCTGGTTTTTCTGATGTTTGTGTTAGACCACGGAATACGTATTGGCTGTA
Source organism: uncultured Pseudomonadota bacterium (assembly GCA_903833595.1). Taxonomy (GTDB): domain Bacteria; phylum Pseudomonadota; class Gammaproteobacteria; order Burkholderiales; family Methylophilaceae; genus Methylotenera. The sequence continues at coordinate 2,296 of CAILFU010000104.1, read as the reverse complement.
TAAACCTACGTTGTAGCTAATGGTATAAGCCGGTGCTGGTGCCGCCGCTGGTGCTGCCGCTTCTTCAGCAAATACTGCTGTTGGAATTGATAGTGCACTTAATACTGCAAGTGATAATAAAGATTTACGCATAATACTTCTCCTTGATAAATGTTTAGAATATATAAAGACTATTCGGAGTTATATAAGCAAGCACCGTGCCAAAAAATATTATGTTTATAATCAGTAAGATAGATAAAATTTATAGGTGCTTTAGTTTTATCTATATGCACCAAAACCTGATAAACTAACGTCTAAACCTAAGGAGTACATATGTTTAACGCAGATAAAATGAATGAAATATCCAATAAAATCAAAGAGGTAGTGAATAACTCCCCTCTAGGTGATACTGAGAAAAATATACATGCACTATTAAAGAGCATCTTCACCAAAATGGAGCTTGTCACACGTGAAGAATTTGATGTGCAAACGGAAGTGTTACGCAACGCGCGTGAAAAGTTAGTCATGCTAGAAAAGAAACTAAGCGAATTAGAGTCTAAAACTAAGTAGGCCTATAGCCCGCCATGAGTTTAGCTGTTCTTCATAGCCGCGCATTAAGTGGTATGGATGCACCAGAAGTGGTAGTTGAGGTGCATCTTGCCAATGGCCTACCTAGTTTCACGATTGTGGGTTTACCAGAAGCGGAGGTGAAAGAAAGTAAAGACCGCGTGCGCGCGGCTTTGCAAACTGCGCAATTTGAATTCCCCGCACGGCGTATCACGGTTAATCTTGCCCCGGCAGATTTACCCAAAGAAAGTGGGCGCTATGATTTACCCATTGCACTGGGTATATTGGCCGCGTCTGGACAAATTCCAACAGTCCCATTAGCGCAGTATGAATTTGCTGGCGAATTAGCCCTGACCGGCGAGCTAAGACCGATTCGCGGCGCGCTGGCAATGACGTCTAGCATCATGCGTGACACAGTTACTAAGGCCAATCAAGATGTGCGCCAAAAGCGTGCGTTTATCCTGCCACAAACCAGTGCAGCAGAAGCCGCTTTGGTGCGCGATGCTGTTATATACCCAGCCAACACACTGCTTGAGGTGTGTGCACATTTGAGTGGACACACGTTTTTAACGCAGTTGGCGCCTACTGAGGTTGTCACAGAAAACACTTACCCTGACTTTAGCGAGGTAAAAGCGCAAAGTATGCCCAAGCGTGCACTGGAAATTGCCGCGGCTGGCGGTCATAGCGTCATCATGAGCGGGCCGCCAGGTACGGGTAAAAGTATGTTGGCGTCAAGATTTGTCGGAATATTGCCCGCCATGACGGATTCAGAAGCATTAGAATCCGCCGCAATACAATCACTTAACGGCAATTATAAATTAGAAAATTGGAAACGCAGACCTTATCGAGCGCCACACCACACAGCATCGGCGGTGGCTTTGGTGGGCGGTGGTGGTATACCGCGTCCGGGTGAAATTAGCTTGGCGCATCACGGCGTGTTATTTTTAGATGAGCTGCCAGAGTTTGATCGAAAAGTCTTAGAGGTATTGCGCGAGCCATTAGAAAGTGGCCGCATCACCATTTCACGCGCGGCACGACAAGCGGATTTTCCGGCAAACTTTCAACTGATTGCGGCCATGAACCCTTGTCCATGTGGCTATTTAGGACACCACAATAACAAATGTCGCTGTACGCCAGATCAAGTATCACGTTACCGCGCAAAAATATCTGGGCCCTTATTAGACCGAATTGACTTACATATTGAAGTGCCTGCGCTAACAGAAGAAGAGCTGATGAGCGCTAATGTGAGTGAACACTCACAATCTATCAGAGCAAGGGTAGAGAATGCGCGCGCCAAACAATTAACCCGACAAGGCAAGTCTAATCATTTACTTGGCACCAAAGAAATAGAGGTTTATTGCCAGATTACAGAGGCCGGCTTAACGCTGTTAAAAATGGCGATAGCCCGCCTCAATCTTTCCGCCAGAGCCTACCATCGCATCTTAAAAGTGGCACGCACCATTTGTGATTTAACTGATGACACTAACATTCAACCCGCGCACATTGCCGAAGCCATTCAATACCGCAGACACGATATATAACGAACAAAAGCGATACAAAGCAATACTGTTAAGCCAATGTTATAATTCGCCATCTATTAAAATACACACCTAACATCGCTTATGTCCCAACAATCGCCTATCACCACTGAAAAAATCCTTAGAGATTTACTTGCGAAACGCATTCTGATTTTAGATGGTGCGATGGGCACGATGATTCAGCAATACAAATTGACTGAGGCTGATTATCG
>CAILFU010000103.1 GCA_903833595.1 uncultured Pseudomonadota bacterium | reverse complement strand
TGTCGATTTCAGTTCTAGGCGTAAAGTGCCGTCGACATTTTGTGTCAATTGCAAGTTTTCTGTTGCTGCAAGCGGCATGTCAATAGCAGTAATCTGCGGTGCAATAGGTAGCTCTCGTCCACCACGGTTGACCAGTGCAACCAAGGTGATGCTTGCAGGGCGGCCATAGTCAAAGAGTTCATTCATAGCTGCGCGAGTGGTTCGACCTGTGTAAAACACATCATCAATCAAAATAATGTGTTTATTTTCAACATCAAAAGAAATTTGACTGGGCCGGTTTTCAGTTTTTAGGCCACGTTTGGCGTAGTCGTCTCTGTAAAATGAAACATCTAATGTTCCGTGCTGAATCGATTTGGCAGTAATAGTGCTGTCTAATAGCACCAGCAGTCTCTGCATTAACCAAACCCCGCCACTTTGAATGCCTACCAGTGCAGTATTATTTTGCAATAAAGGCTGAATCTGTTGCGCGAGTTTTTTTAGCAGATCTTCTGCGTTGGGTAGATTGTTAGGTTCTGAAGTCATTTGCATATTTTACTCGTAATTTTCATCATCATGCTTTGTGGTCAAAACGTATATTTAAATCCCATCAAAATAGCTTTGTAATATTGTCTGCGCGGCTACTTGATCTAGCATGACCTTTTGCGCGCGTCCTTTAATGCCAACTTGCTTTAATAAATCGCTCGCTTCAACAGAACTATATCGCTCATCAATCAGTATGACAGGAAGATTAAATCTACCATTAAGCCGGCGTGCAAATTTTTTGCATAACTGCGTTACGCTAGTCTCTGCACCCTCTAAGTTTAAGGGCAAACCAACAATTAGTAATTTCGGCTGCCATTCTTTGATAAGTTGGCTAATCACTTCAAAGCGTACTTCATTACTTTCATTATCAATGACTGTGAGTGGGTTAGCATTGGCTAAAACATGTTCGCCTACTGCTACACCAATCCTTTTCTCACCAAAATCAAAACATAAGACAGTGCTGGCTAATATAATCTTTGCGTCGTAAACATTTTCGTTATCAATCAGTTGGCCGTGCGACGTTGGATTGATATTAAGCGCTATGGACATCAGGCATGGCCCGCCACATCAGACAGCATGGCAGGGTCAACGCCCAATAGCGCCAGCGTCGCATTAAGTTTGTCGTCATGTTTAGTTTCATACAATATTTTATGTAGCGTTTCTACATCTTTAGCTTGTACCGATAGCCAAGAGTTTTGCGCAATTTCTTGCTCCAACTGACCTGGTATCCATCCGGCATAACCTAATGTGAGCAACATTTTTTCTGGGCCAACACCAATTGCGACTGATTCTAAAATATCTTTTGAAGTGGTGAGGGCGGTATTCTCGGCAATAGTGATGGTGCTATCCCATTCGCCAGCTGGTTGGTGTAATACAAAACCACGCTCAGGTTGCACTGGGCCACCATAAAGTACATGATTTTGTGCAACAACACTGTTGAGTAATTCAACATTTATTTTTTCAAATAAAGTTTCGTAAGTAACGTCAGTAGGGCGATTAATCATAACGCCCATGGCGCCATCTTGATTATGGGTGCAGATGAAAGTGACTGACTTGGAGAAAAATGGATCCGTCATGGCGGGCATCGCGATGAGGAAGTGACCTGTAAGATTAACGTTTTCCAATTTTTTTATTTTAACATAGATGTCTGTTTATTATAACAAAAATATATAAAATCGCGGTTATTGCGCCTCTAAATACCCAGTAACTTCTAATCCAAAACCCGCCATACTTGGCATTTTTCGTGGTTTTGCTAGCAGTTTCATTTTACCCACACCACAATCCAATAGTATTTGTGAACCTATGCCATAAGTGCGTAATTCTTGGTTAATGCGCACCGGTTGGTCAGCTCCAAGAATTCGTTCAACAATGGCTTCTCCTGTTTCTTGCTGATGTAATAACACCATGACACCAGACTCGGCACTAGAGATGGTTTTCATGGCGGCTAGTGTATTCCAGCTATGAGAACAACTGGAGCTATCAAGTAAATCAAATATTGATAGTGGTTCATGTACGCGTACTAGGGTTTCTTTGGTAGATATTGGCGTACCTTTGATTAAAGCTAAATGCGTTTCTTGGGTAATTTTGTCGTGGTATGCAATCAGCTTCATTTCACCGTAAGGTGTTTGAATCATACGTTCGGCAGCACGCTCTACTAGGCTTTCGGTTTGTGCGCGATATTGAATTAAATCGGCAATCGTGCCGATTTTAAGCTGGTGTTCGGCAGCAAATGACATTAAATCAGGTAAGCGTGCCATGCTACCGTCGTCTTTCAATATTTCACAGATGACGCTAGTTGGCTCGCACCCAGCTAACAGTGCCAAATCACAGCCAGCCTCGGTATGCCCAGCACGCACCAGCACGCCGCCATCCATAGCCGCCAGTGGGAAAATGTGACCAGGGCTAACAATGTCATGAGGTTTGGCTGTTTTTGCGACAGCAGCTTGTATGGTGTGCGCTCTATCAGCCGCAGAGATGCCAGTAGTCACACCTTCGGCCGCCTCGATAGAGACGGTGAAGTTGGTCCCCATACGGGCGCCATTTTTTTGTACCATTTTAGTGAGGTTTAATTGTCGGCAGCGTGCTTCGGTGAGTGTTAGGCAAATAAGACCGCGGCCATGTTTTGCCATAAAGTTAATGTGTTTTGCTGTTGCAAATTCAGCCGCTAGTACTAAATCACCCTCATTTTCGCGATTTTCATCGTCGACTAACACTACCATGCGGCCGTGTTTAATTTCTTCAATAATCTCTTTGGCGGTACTAATGGTCACGTTATCTTTCCAGTCACTTAAATTGATGGCTTGCTAAATCAGTCGTTTTCTTCAGCCCACAATGTCATACGTTCCACGTAACGTGCAATTTGGTCTACTTCTAGATTGACTAAGCCACCAATCTTTAGAAACTGTAAGGTAGTATTTTCAAGCGTATGTGGAATTAAATTTATGCTAAACACATTATGATTAATACTGTTTACCGTTAGGCTAACGCCATTTACGCAAATGGATCCCTTAATGGCGATGTATTTTGCAATAGCGTGTGGCGCCTTTATATCAAGTTTCCAGCAATCACCTAATTGCTCAAAAAGCACGACTGTACCTACGCCGTCTACATGGCCACTCACCAAATGGCCCCCTAACCTGTCGCTAAGTCGTAATGCTTTTTCTAGGTTCACTGCATGTAGGCTATCTAAACCTACGGTTACGGATAAGGTTTCTTTAGAAACATGCGCCTCAAAATGCGTCTTACTAACACTTACTGCCGTTAGGCAAACACCATTGACAGCGATGCTGTCGCCAGTCTGCACGTCTTGCAGGCCCAACTCAGCACAAGCAATGTTGAGCTTTAGGTCTTCACCCATTGGGGTTATACGTTCGACTGTACCGATGGTTTGAATGATGCCTGTAAACATGATGCAATTTTATCAGACTTAGCGCGCCTTTTGTTTTCGCTTATTGACGGGATGTAAAATATTGAGACATACTAGCTTGGTCAATATTGGCAATGGCGGTGAAGGATAAGCATGATAGAAGCTCTTATTTTTGATGTAGATGGTACGCTAGCCGATACCGAGCGCGATGGTCATCGTCCGGCATTTAACCAAGCTTTTAAACAGGCTGGCTTAGATTGGCATTGGGATGTGGCGCTTTATGGTGAGTTACTTGCGATTACTGGTGGTAAGGAGCGCATTCGTCATTACGCGCAGCGCTACCACCCGACACTTAAACATGATGAGCATTTTTCAAACCTTGTGGCACAGTTACATCAAGATAAAACCCGTATTTATGCAACACTGTTAGCCGCAGGAAAAATCCCACTTCGGCCTGGGGTAAGACGACTTTTGCTAGAAGCGCGTGCAATTGGTTTAAAGCTAGCAATTGCCACCACCACAACCCCAGAAAATGTAACTACTCTTTTAAAATATAACTTGGGTGAAGATGCGCATACTTGGTTTGACGTAATTGCGGCGGGAGATATCGTGCCTGATAAAAAGCCAGCACCGGATATCTATCTATGGGCGTTAGAAAAATTACAACTGAAGGCAGAAGCTTGCCTGGCCTTTGAAGATTCAGAAAATGGCCTAAAATCGAGCTTAGGAGCAGGATTGAAAACGTTAATTACCATTAATGACTATACTGCCACACAGCATTTTGAAGGTGCGATAGCTGTGCTTAGTGACTTAGGTGAGCCGGATAAGCCTTGTGAAGTATTGCAGGGAGATATAAAGGGTGAGCGTTATATTAATGTTGCGACGCTAGCTCGTTTTTAATTGTGTAATTAACCGTGAATTAATGTCGAAGTTAGTTAATTTCTTGTATCTTAGGTAATTAAATAATTATTTAATCGACCTGATGTGCGTCAATAAATCTTTAAATTAAAGCGTATATACTTGTATAGATTACAAGGAGATTAAGATGACTAAATCAATACAAGTATTTGATCCTGCAATGTGTTGTAGTAGCGGTGTGTGTGGAACGGAAGTGGATCAGCAATTGGTAAATTTTTCTGCCGATGCAGATTGGGCTAAGAAGAATGGTGCACAAATTGAACGCTTCAATCTTGCACAACAGCCCATGGATTTTGCTAATAACAAGGTGGTGAGAGATTTTCTAGAACGTACCGGCCAAGAAGCATTGCCACTGGTTCTAGTTGATGGTGAGTTTGCCTTGGCAGGCCGCTATCCTAATCGTTCAGAGCTAGCACGCTGGGCTGGCATATCGACGATTATTGAAATGCAGCCAGTAACAGGATGTTGTAGCGGTGGTAAGTGCTGTTAGTTCTAGAGTGGAACACAACAATCTTAATAACCTAAGGCTAAAGCCATGAGATTTCTTGACCAACCACCGCGCTTTCTCTTCTTTACGGGGAAAGGAGGTGTGGGCAAAACTTCTATTGCTTGTGCAACTGCAATCCAATTAGCGGCTAATGGCAAGCGCGTATTGCTGGTGAGCACAGACCCAGCGTCTAATGTTGGGCAGGTATTTGGTATTAGTATCGGCAACAATATTACAGCCGTTCCAGCAGTGCCTAATTTAGCAGCCCTTGAAATTGACCCACAAGCAGCAGCTCAATCGTACCGTTATCGTATTGTTGGGCCCGTGCGTGGGATATTGCCGGAAGCGGTTGTGAAAGGCATAGAAGAGCAGCTCTCGGGTGCTTGTACGACTGAGATTGCCGCATTTGATGAATTCACATCACTCTTAATTGATTCCCCATTAACTGCCGAATATGATCATATTGTCTTTGATACTGCGCCGACTGGGCACACGATTCGTTTGCTCCAGTTACCTGGTGCGTGGAGTGGTTTTCTAGACGAAGGCAAAGGTGATGCTTCTTGTCTAGGCCCTTTAGCGGGACTTGAAAAGCAACGCGAACAATACAAAGCCGCTGTAGATGCACTTGCCGATGACAAACGAACTCGATTGATACTGGTTGCTCGGGCTCAGCAATCTACATTACGAGAAGTTGCGCGCACGCATGAAGAACTTGCTGGCATTGGTCTGAAACAACAGTACTTAGTCATCAATGGCATTTTACCTAAGATTGAGGCTGAAACTGACGGGCTGGCGGCGGCAATTTACATGCGTGAACAAGCCGCACTGAATGCGATTCCAGAGGTGTTAAGGTCGTTGCCACAAGATCAAGTTGCACTTAAAGCTTTTGATCTTGTTGGCTTAGATGCATTACGCCAGCTACTCATAGATACGCCCTATCTGGCTTGTGGTAGTAGTAATGCACCGGTTGAGTTGGATAAACCTAGCCTGTCTCAATTAGTAGACAGTATCGCAGTAGATGGCCATGGGCTAGTGATGACCATGGGTAAAGGTGGTGTTGGTAAAACCACAATAGCAGCAGCAGTTGCTGTTGAGTTGGCGCATCGCGGATTAGCTGTGCACTTAACCACATCGGACCCCGCAGCCCACCTTTCAGATACGCTTAATGGCACATTAGACAATTTAACTGTAAGTCGCATTGACCCACATGAAGAAACTGAACGCTATCGTCAGCACGTGCTAGAAACAAAAGGGGCCACACTAGATGCTCACGGCCGCGCGCTGCTAGAAGAAGATTTACGTTCTCCATGTACTGAAGAAATTGCGGTATTCCAAGCGTTCTCTCGCATTATCCGTGAAGCTGGTAAGAAGTTTGTGGTGATGGATACCGCACCAACGGGGCACACACTATTGTTGTTAGATGCTACTGGGGCTTATCACCGTGAAGTCGCACGTCAAATGGATAAGACTAACCTACACTTCACCACCCCAATGATGCAGTTACAAGATGCTAAGCAAACCAAGATTCTCATTGTAACGCTTGCAGAAAAAACCCCAGTCTTAGAAGCCGCTAACTTGCAGGAAGATTTGCGAAGAGCAGGCATTGAACCGTGGGCTTGGGTGGTTAATAACAGCGTTGCTGCAACCAAGACTAATTCAGCATTATTGCACCAGCGCGCAATTAATGAATTAGTTGAAATTAATTCAGTGGCAAAGCAGTATTCTAAACGCTATGCAGTGGTCCCCATGCTTAAAGACGAGCCACTTGGGGTAAAAAAATTACTAGAACTTGCAGGGGGCTTTGATTAGTTTAGTCGGCGAAGATACCATGAGTGCTTCCAGTGAAAACAAGACATCATCTGACCGCCATAACTTTATCGGAGTTGGTGGGCCGATACATGTATTAGCCCATTATAAACGTGGTATATCTCTTCAATTTTCTCGTTTCCGCGCGGCTGGTGTAGGTGCCTTTGCAGCATTTTTTGCTGTGCTTGGTCCTGGCTTACTTGCGGGGCTTTCCGACGATGACCCGGCAGGTATTACCACTTATTCCGTACTTGGTACTAATCATGGTTATCAATTGCTGTGGATTATTCCAGCCTCAACTATTCTGCTTATTCAATTTCATTTAATGGCTGTGCGTATTGGTGCTGCTAGTGGCAAAGGGTTCGTTGGCGTTATTCGCGAACGTTGGGGTCATGGCTGGGGATATTTCGCGGTAATTGGCCTGCTGTTTGCAAATTTTGGAACTATTTGCGCTGAATATGCAGGAATCTCTGCGGCTGGCTCGCTTGTTGGCATACCAGCTTGGATTAGTGCGCCCATTTCGGGCGTGTTGATATCGATTATTGTTGTTATGGGGTCATTTCATCGAGTAGAGCGTATTTTACTTATTGTGTCCTCTACATTAGCACTTTACATCATAGATGGCATTTTAGCGGAGCCAGACTGGCCCCTCGTTTGGCACAATTCTATTGTCCCGCACATGCCTGTAGATAATGTCGGTTGGATTGCCATTGCCGCTACCCTAGGAACCACATTGGCACCTTGGGGATTGGCATTTATTCAATCTTACGCGGTTGATAAAAAGATTACCGTTGCCAACCTACGATGGGAAAGGGTTGATGTGATTATTGGCTCTTTACTCACAGGTATTATCGGTCTTGCTATTGCCGTTGCTTGCGCAGCAACACTCAATCGCGCGGGGGTGCATATTAATGATGCAAGCGATGCAGCAGCAGCATTGCGACCGCTTGCTGGCTCGTTTGCAACCGTATTATTTGGTGCGGGTTTACTTGGCGCATCGTTACTTGCGGCAGCTATTGTGCCACTGGCTACGGCTTATTCTATTGCGGAAGGTATAGGTGCTCCCGCCTCTCTAGATTTAGATTCGCGCCACTTTCAGCTGTTTTATGCGGCGTTCGTAGGGCTTACTGCTGCTGCCGTTAGTGTAGTCTCACTGCCTGATTTACCGCTTATTCCCCTTATCTATACTAGCCAAGTAGTGAACGCCGTATTATTGCCATTGCATCTAATTGCACTTCACTTGTTGGCGCGAGACACCTCGATTATGGGTGATGCAAAATCGAGTAAAGCATTAGTAATTGTAAGTCTGATGAGTATTGCACTTGTTATTGCATGCATATGTGCGCTAGCAATAAGTTGGCTAGGTGCGGATAGCAGGTTTTGGAATTAGGATTGTTTAGCCAAAAGTGGCTGTTTGTCGAATAATAATAAAATTTACCTAAATATTAACTTTTAAGCTTGATGTTAAAGACTGTGATAGATTATTGAATATTGATAAATTTAATACCATTACGGCTAATAAATTTAACACCCACTCGGGGAATTTTGTTCATAAATTTGGTTAAAAAAGGACGGACTTATTAAACACTTTAAATTAAATAAGCTGGTGATAGCAGCTATCTTAGTCAATGTAAATATCACGGCTAATGCTGCCGATTGGATTGATAACTCTATCGGGTATCGTTACGGGACAAACTTTTCCGAGCCATACGTTGGTCGGGATCTTAATAAAAGTATCGTGAATCTAGAGAGCGTGAGTGGTTACAAGTACGGCACCAATTATTTTAATCTTGATTGTTTGATGTCAAATGCTGGGGATCCATCTCAAGGTGGGGAAGGGAAGTCCGGTGCAACGGAATTTTATTTAGTTTATAGAAACACCATTAATTTCCATAATGTTACGGGTAAGGATTTAAAAATAGGCCCAATTAAAGATTTTGGATTCACTTTTGGGGCTGATTTAAATACAAAGAATGACAGTTATGGTTCAAGAAAACGTCTGTTAGTTGCTGGTCCATCCGTCATGTTTGACGTTCCTGGGCTGCTTAAAATGAGTATTCTATTGCTAGATGAAAGTAATTCTCCCAATCCCTACCCTGGGTTTGACGGAGGACGGTATACCTATCAAATACATCCTGAGCTGAACTTTGTTTGGGGTTTGCCTTTAGGGTCAACCCCATGGGAATTTAATGGCTATGCCAACTTTATTACTTCCAAGGGTAGGAATGAATCAGGAGGCAATACTGCGGCAGAAACGCATATTGATGCAAAGCTTATGTACGATACTAGTAATATTCTTGGGCTAGAAAAAAACACATTTAAAGTCGGATTCGGATATGAATACTGGCACAATAAATACGGCAATCCGACCACACCAGTCAATGCTGGTGCAGGCCCTGGTGCAACAGCAAGTACACCCATAATTAGAGCTGAATATCATTTTTAAATTGCTTCGATAGAGATTGAAGCAATTTGCTAACCGATTTTACCTAAGCTCCTCAAAAAAAGAGGGCGTCTAAAAGACGCCCTAAAGGAGGAGAATAACAGCTTTGGAGAAGCTTAATGTTTAATAAGCACTTACCATGCCAAGTTCCCCATCCTTCCTAAAATTTCTGATTAACTATGCCGATTTGTTTAATGTTTGGTAGACGGCTAAATATTCTAGGGCGCTTTTATCCCAGCTTAAGTTCTGCGTCATGCCATTTTTTTGAATCTGTTTCCATGCATTAGCGTCGTTATTGAATACGTTTAAGGCTTGCTTAATGCAACTGAGTAAGCTTGTTGGACTTGCTTCACTCATGACAAAGCCATTGGCAGTCTTGTTTTTAAAAGTGATGATATTGGTATCAACAACAGAGTCGGCTAATCCGCCAGTGGCGTTAACAATAGGCGGTGTGCCATAGGCTAAGCCATATAGTTGATTTAGCCCACAAGGCTCAAAGCGGGACGGCATGATGAACATATCGCAACCCGCCATGATTTGGTGTGAAAGCGGTTCATTGTAACCAATCGTCACGTTTACCTTGGTCGGATTGCTAACGGCTAAGGTGCGAAATGCATTTTCAAGCGCACTTTCGCCACTGCCTAATAAAGCTAACTGGCAGCCAGCATCTACTAATTTTTGCAAAATAGGCACCAGCATATCTAAGCCTTTTTGATGCGTTAGGCGACTTACTACGCCTAATAATGGTGCACTTGCATCAATATGAAGCCCTAATTTTTCTTGCAATGCCGCTTTTACCAGTTTTTTACCAGCCAATGTGGTTGCGCTATAGTTTTTAACTAGGTGCGGATCGGCTTCTGGGTTCCATTCGTCAGTTTCAATGCCATTTAAAATGCCTTTAATCTCATTACCACGCTTACTGAGTAAGCCTTCTAGACCAAAGCCAAATGCTGCTGTTTGAATTTCTTTTGCATAGCTTGGGCTGACTGTAGTGACTGCGTTAGCATAAAAAATACCAGCTTTCAAAAATGATAATTGCCCATGGTATTCAAAACCTTCAATGGTGAAGTTGGTAGAGGGTAGGGCTAAAGTGGATAACCAGCCTGGGGCATAACAGCCCTGAAAGGCCATGTTGTGTAAGCTAATGATTGATTTTGCTTGGCTATGCTCGACTAATTTCATGTAGGCGGGTGTTAAGCCTGTTTGCCAGTCATTGCAGTGCACAATATCTGGTTGCCAGTCGGTGATAGGCGAATTCGGGCCACTTAAAATGGCGGCCACTTTAGAGAGTATGCCAAAGCGCACTGGGTTATCTAACCATTCAAGTCCATTAGCATCAGCATATGGCCCGCCTTCACGCTCGTAAAGGTGGGCTGATTTAATCACCATCACTTTTACTTGGGTTTCTGCAATTGTCCCCATCATAAGCGCCGCATTATGAATGACCGGTAAATTGTCGAATGTCGCAATTGCTTGCAGATTAGTGAGCTTATTCAATACCGCTGGGTAGCCTGGCATCAAGATGCGAATGTCCACGCCAAGGTTCTGTAAGGCGGTAGGCAGCGAGCCGCTTACGTCAGCTAAACCACCAGTTTTGATAAGAGGGAAAACTTCAGAAGTAGCAAATAGAACCCGCAAAATATACTTTCTTCATAATGACGTTGATGCATTATTATATTGTATAAACTAATTGCTTTAACAATGATTTCGGGAGTAGGTATGAGTTTTAATGGTTTTTTAGCAGTAGGCGCCGGCGCAGCGATAGGTGCATGGATGCGATGGTGGCTTGGCCTGATGTTGAACTCAACTTTACCAGCGCTACCTCTGGGTACGTTAGTGGCCAATTTGATTGGTGGCTATCTCATTGGATTGTTCGTGGGATTGTTTTCTTTGACCTCTTCATTTTCCCCTGAGTTAAGGCTGTTTGTCATAACCGGCTTGCTAGGTGGCTTGACTACATTCTCCACTTTTTCTGCCGAGGCGGTGACATTGCTATCACGTGGTCAATATGGCTGGGCGACAACACACATTTTAGTTCATGTATTAGGTTCGCTGGCCATGACCGGCATGGGTTTACTTACTGTACAGTTAATTCGAGGTTGATATCATGCAAGGAATTTATCTGAAGTTGTTTGTGCCTGAGGAATTACGTCTTCATGGTGCTTTGTTGTATGAGTGGATTCTAAAGCAAGCTGAAATAATCGGTATACCAGGTGGGTCAGCAGTACGTGCTATGGCCGGCTTTGGTCGACATGGTCACCTGCATGAGCAGCACTTTTTTGAATTAGCTGGAACGCTACCAATCATACTTGAGTTTTTTGCCCCAGCAGAAGCTATTGATCAATTGCTGTTTTTGATAGAGGCGGAGAATAAGTCTTTGTTTTTCATAAAATTTAATGCAGAAGCAGGGCAGACTGCACCTCATTAATTGATGAAGTGCTGTCTGAATATTTATTTCATGGTGGGCATGACAAACTCTGCGCCAGCATTTTTGTTACTCGAAGGCCAGCGTGAGGTGGTAGTTTTTAGGCGGGTATAAAAACGCATACCCTCGTTGCCGTAAATATGATGGTCGCCAAATAGTGAGCGTTTCCAACCACCAAAACTGTGGAATGCGATAGGCACTGGGATTGCCACGTTTACCCCGACCATACCGGCTTGCACGCGTTGGGTGAATTCACGAGCGACTTCGCCATCACGTGTAAAAATGGAAACGCCATTACCAAACTCATGGTCGTTGACTAACTGCAGGGCTTCTTCAAATGTTTCAGCACGTACTACCGACAACACAGGGCCAAAAATCTCTTCTTTGTAAATACGCATATCTTTTTTGACGTGATCAAATAGACAGGGTGCTAAAAAGAAGCCTTGTTCATAACCTGCATGCTGATATTGTCGGCCATCAATCATGAGTGTTGCACCTTCAGTAACGCCTAAGTCAACATAAGCTTTTACTTTAGCGTAATGTTCTGGCGTCACCAAAGGCCCCATATCTGCTTTTTCATTTAAGCCCTGATCAATCGTAAT
>CAILFU010000102.1 GCA_903833595.1 uncultured Pseudomonadota bacterium | reverse complement strand
CTTATCAAGAAACTCAGCAACAGCTTATCTTTAATAATGAAGTCAATAGTAAACCAAAAGATATCGCTGAAATTTTTGATAAAAAAATTGCTGTGCCAAGCGGCACGAGTTATGCAGAACGTTTAACTGCGATGCAAAAAGTACATCCCACACTCAAATGGTTTAGTAAAAACCACACTAATACAGAATCTTTGCTAGAGGAAGTTGCAGACGGGTTGCTTGATTACACCGTTTCTGACAGTCATTTAGCGGCTTTAATGCAAAACTATTACCCTAACTTAGATGTTGCCATGCCTATAGGTCCTGCAGACCAAATTGCTTGGGCTATGTCCAAGAATGCCGACCCGCAGCTAGTCACCAAGGTGAATGCTTTTTTTGCAAAAATCAAGAAAGACGGCACATTACGCAATTTATTAGATCGCTATTATGGTCACAATAATCGACTGAATACACTAGATGTAACGACCTTTCTTGAGCGCAGCAATACCCTACTGCCTAAGTACATCCCTCTGTTCAAGCAAGCACAAAACATTACTGGCATTGATTGGCGTTTACTTGCAGCTGTCAGCTATAGAGAATCTCACTGGGATACTTACAACACCTCGCCCACCAACGTCCGAGGCTTGATGATGCTAACTGAAGGCACCGCAGATTTAATGGGTGTTACCGACCGCTTAGACCCCAAGCAAAGCATTCCTGCAGGGGCTAAATACTTACTGAAACTTATAGATACTGTGCCAGAGCGGATTCCAGAACCGGATAGAACTTATATGGCGCTGGCGGCCTACAACATTGGCTATGCTCATGTTGAAGATGCGCGTGTACTGGCTACGCGCCTCAAACTAAATCCTGATAGCTGGGCGGACGTAAAAAAAACCTTGGTGTTGCTAAAAAACCCTGACTACTACACCACACTTAAATTTGGTTATGCCAGTGGTGGTGCGCCTGTGGTGTTTGTTGAATCAGTGCGCAGTTATCAGCGCATCTTAGAACGCTATCAACCTAACAATAATTTGGACTTAAATCCCTTTAAGGTTGCGTTTGCAAATTAAGCAGTAAGCGTAATCTATCAATGAGCTTGTCATTAACTGGCTTTTATAACGGCCAGATTATTCATATAAGGTCGCAACACATCAGGCACAGTCACGCCACCATCAGCATTTTGGTAGTTTTCTAACACCGCCACCAAGGTGCGCCCTACTGCCAAACCTGACCCATTAAGCGTATGCACTAATTCGGGCTTACCCTGCTCATTTCTAAAGCGCGCTTGCAAACGGCGTGCTTGAAATGCTTCACAATTAGAGACAGATGAAATTTCACGGTAAGTATTTTGTGCGGGTAGCCACACTTCTAAATCGTAGGTTTTAGCGGCGCCAAAGCCCATATCTCCCACACAAAGAGATACAACGCGATAAGGCAAATCTAAAGCCTTTAATATATTCTCTGCATGACCCACCATTTCTTCTAATGCGGCATAGCTAGTCTCTGGGTGAACGATTTGCACCATTTCAACTTTATCAAACTGGTGTTGGCGTATCATGCCTTTGGTATCGCGACCATAAGAACCCGCCTCAGAGCGAAAACATGGCGTGTGTGCCGTCAATTTAATCGGCAAAGATTCTAATGGGACAATTTCATCTCGCACGGTATTGGTCAGCGTAACTTCTGAAGTAGGAATTAAGTACAGTTTGCTATCGTTATGATTTAAGCTGAATAAATCTTCCTCAAATTTTGGCAGTTGGCCTGTGCCAGTCAGTGTCTCTGCATTCACCAAGTACGGCGTGTAGCACTCTTCGTAACCATGCTGTGCTTGCGTATCCAACATAAACTGAGATAAAGCACGATGTAGCTTAGCAATATGCCCACGCATAAAAGTAAAGCGTGCACCAGAAAGCTTAATGCCAGTATCAAAATCTAGGCCTAGTGGCGCACCCACATCAGTATGGTCTTTAATTTCAAAATCAAAGGTGCGTGGCATACCCACTTTACGCACTTCTACGTTATCCGCCTCAGATTTACCTTCAGGCACAGTTGTATGTGGCAAATTAGGCACATTCAATAACAGGTTTTGTAATTGTATTTGCAGTTCAGCTAAACGTGTTTCATCCGCTTTAAGTTGATCAGCAAGACCTGCCACTTCAGCCATAATGGCGCTGACATCTTCACCCTTAGATTTAGCAAAACCAATCTGCTTAGAAGCATTGTTGCGCTTAGCTTGTAGGTCTTGTGTACGTGTTTGAACGGTTTTACGTTCCTGCTCTAAAGCACTAAAACTGGCTGAATCAAACTCAAAACCACGTTTTTTTAATAGGCTAACTACACCGTCTAAATCATTTCTTAATGCTTGTATATCTAACATTTAAATCCTTTAAATCATTTCTTTGTTTTTTTCTCAAGTGCGCGTTTATCTAATTCGCGCAAATGGGCTAATTTTTCCGTAATTTTACCTTCTAAGCCGCGTGGTGTGGGCATATAAAATTGGGGTGGGTTTAAATCATCCGGAAAATAATCTACCCCAGCTGCATAAGCTTCAGGTTCATTGTGTGCGTAACGGTATTCTTTACCGTAATCTAAAGCTTTCATGAGCTTAGTAGGGGCATTTCGTAGATGTAATGGCACAGGTCGTGACTTATCTTGTGCAACAAACGCCTTAGCTTGATTATAGGCGTTATAAGACGCATTACTTTTAGCGGCCACGGCCAAATATATCACCGCATTAGATAGCGCCAACTCTCCTTCTGGCGAGCCTAGTCGTTCAAAAATTTGGCATGCTTCAAGCGCCATGCTTTGCGCCCGCGGGTCAGCCAAGCCTATGTCTTCAATCGCCATGCGCACAATGCGCCGCCCTAAGTACAATGGGTCTGCCCCACCGTCTATCATGCGCAAAAACCAATACAAAGCTGCATCAGGGTTGGAGCCCCGTACCGATTTATGTAAGGCTGAAATTTGGTCATAAAAGGCTTCTCCGCCCTTATCAAACCGCCTCAGCTTGCTGGCCATAGTGGTTTGTAAAAATGCCTCATCAATTTTGTTAATTGCCGCACCCGCTGCCGCATTAAACAAACCCTCAACAAAATTCAGTAAGCGCCTTGCATCACCATCTGCATAAGCAATAATTTGCTCACGCACTTGATCTTCCATACTGATATTTGTCGCCACCAAGGCCTGAGCACGCTCCAGCAATAAGCCTAACTCCGGTTCAGACAATGCATTCAATACAAAAACCTGCGAACGGCTTAATAAGGCACTATTGACCTCAAACGAAGGGTTCTCAGTGGTTGCACCAATAAAGGTAATGAGTCCACTTTCAACAAAAGGTAAAAACGCATCTTGCTGACCTTTATTGAAGCGATGCACCTCATCGACAAATAAAATGGTTTTACGGCCATGTTGTTGCAAGGTCAGTTCAGCCCGCTCTACCGCGTCACGAATGTCTTTAATGCCAGATAGTACGGCAGACAGTGGAATAAAATCAGCATCTGCCGTATTAGCTATTAAGCGTGCCAAGGTGGTTTTACCAACGCCAGGCGGACCCCATAAAATCATAGAAGGTAATTTGCCAGATTGAAATGCCAAACGTAGTGGCTTACTTTCACCTAAAAGATGTGACTGCCCAACGACTTCATCTAAAGTTTTGGGGCGCAATCTTTCAGCAAGTGGCGCTTCTGGGCTATTAGGTTGAAATAAGCTATTCAAAATAGGTTTAGGTTGTTACGGCAATGATTATCAACAACCTGCATATTAGCAGGTGGCAAGCCATCAGAATAGCATTGCAAGATTTTTTGTATTCACCATAGCCCATAAAGAAAAAACCCTAGATGATGTTGAAATCACTAGGGCTACTTTAGAGCTATGCTTATATAAACTT
This sequence comes from uncultured Pseudomonadota bacterium, assembly GCA_903833595.1. Classification (GTDB taxonomy): domain Bacteria; phylum Pseudomonadota; class Gammaproteobacteria; order Burkholderiales; family Methylophilaceae; genus Methylotenera. The sequence continues at coordinate 8,306 of CAILFU010000102.1, read as the reverse complement.
AACTATTGAATCGAGCAGTCTGCCCCACCACCATCAGCGCTATTGTTAGATTTTTTCTGATCATCAGACTGTTTATTCTGATCATTCGAATCTCCGCCACGCTCAGATGAAGGTTTACCATTTTCACCTCCATTTGAAGAACCGCCCTCTTGCTCGCTAGACTGTTTTTTCTTTTCATCTAATTTAGGAATTGCCGGTGGCGGCGTAAAACCAACACCAGGGTCATGCGGCAATATGACGGGTGGCTGGTTAGGTGGAATAAAACCAACCTGGCCCGCTTTAAAATCTAAATTACCCTGCGCATTGCCTGCAGCCACCGCACCAAAACGCACGGCCACATAAGTACCATCGGGCAAAGCGCCACAATTGGCCTGGCAAACCCGCATATCGTATTGTGTACCACGAATACCAATGGTCGCAGTTGCGGTGTGCGCTCTGTATGCATCACGGTTGCCACGCTTGCTAATTAAGCCAGTAATCGCCCGAAAACCACCCTTAAGCGTGCGGAATATAAAGCTATCTTCTTCTGGGTTATCTTTACTGTAATGATAGTTTTCTATTTTAAGTTGCGAATCAGGCCTAATCACCATTTCACCACCATCACTTAATTCCATACGCACAAAACCATTTGCACCGGTAATCACAGTATCACCCTGCACCACCTTGCCACCTGCAACACCGGCCACAGTGCTACCGTCAGCCTTTTGTACCGAAACTTTACCAGACAAGTGAGTAAGCGTACCGTCAGCCATAGCAACTGATGTAACGCCCAGTAGCTCAATAGCCAACAAGCCAATCAAACAACGGTTTAAATAACTCGCCATACTCAAAGTCCTTATTTGCTTACACTGCATTGTAGCGTCCTGCCCTTAGGCTTTTCAGTTTCTACTGGGTTTTCGTTATTGGCTTTAGGGTCATCCACAAAGTTTGACGCCACCAGCACTTTTTCAGGAGCTTTTATTTCATCTTCTTCCTGCTTGATTTGAGTGTCCTCTGGCTGACTTATAGTTTCAGAGGTAACCGCTGTAACCTCTTGTTCAACCTCAGGGGTAATCACTGACTTATTAACAGTTAGCACACCAGTTGTACCTGTTGAAGCTAAACTATAGTTACCAGCATCTGTCCCTGTAAGGCCTGTTACTTTTTCAGTATAAACACCTTCAGGCATAGCGGCAGAAAGTATAGCAAATACATTATTAGTGTCATAAGCACTCACGACGCCGGTCACAACATCAGATCCAAAAATAACAGAAAGTGTTGCAAGCCCTGGAACAGGTGTAGTGCCTGTGTTTCCAGTAGCATCAGCCACTGACCAATTCAATGTGGCGGGCGTAATGTTAGCTGTTGTATTAGCCGTACTATTAACTAAAATGTAGTTTCCTAAATCTGAACCACCTAGTGTAATGCCTGTAATGTTGACAGCCTTACCTGTAGCAACATTCTTATCAATAAATGTGCCTGTGGCGGATGCAACGCTAAGATTATCTCCACTAAACATGCCAGCAAAGCTTGCACCAGATGTTGTGAGCGTGGCTAAAGTAGTACTATCGTAAACCCTGTTAGCTGCTGTAATACCGCTGACAGCAATAATGCTGGATGGGGTGATGTTAGCGGTCAACCCACTGATGGTAGGAGTAGCGTACCCATAAACTGGAATGCCGGATGCAGCCGTCACACTAAATGCCGCAGCACTGCTGCTAATAGCCTTAGCAGTACCTACATTTTTATTAGCAAAGTTACCAGTAATGTTAGTTAAAGCCGCAGTTTCACCAACATTCGTGCCAGTAACGGTAAAATCAGTAGCGGCTAAATAAGCATTTGCCGTGCCATCGTAAACTCGACTGTAATTTGTTGAGGTGGTTGCCGTGAGCGCTGGCGCAGCAGCTGAATAAAGCCAGCCATGGCCAGTACCAAGTATGGTCGGAGCTGGTGTTGAACCAAAAGTTACGCCATATTGGGCAAAATCAGCAAAACAACCTGTCCCTGCACCGCAACCCGTAATTGCCGTTGGGTTGGGGGCCCAAATAGACCAAGCATTACCTTCAATATGTCCACTCGTACTCCCTATATTTGCCTTAAAGGTACTGGTAACGATAATATCTTGCACACCCCCTAGCATAGCCAGATTATAATTTGACGCACCAGAATTAAGTTCAATCGCATTTGCCTTAATACTACCTGTTGCCAAGCCATTCAGCGAACCTACCATTGCCAAGCGAGATGTTCCGCCTACATTACCACCACCCCCATCCAATCTTAGCGTACCGCCAATATCAAGTATTTGGCTAAGGTTATCTTTATCACCAATAGCGGCTGGACTGGCGATAGTGTAAGTCACCCCCTTGTACAAAAATGTATCACCCGTGCTACTCGCTAGACTGCTACTGCTGCCGCCTCTCAATGTAACATCACCGATGGCGATTATTTGCTGGTTAGGAGAACTAATAATTGCCCCTGCATAATCACCAGCCCCTCCATCTAAACTGATACTACCCGCGTAAATCTGTTGAGTGCCATATTTTATGCCACCTGAGGTCCAACCACTTTCAATGAATGTACCATTGGAATTGTTATGACCTGGTGTATCAGGAAGCCCACCAGCACTTCCACCTAGCATAACTATATTAGGGTATTTCATATGATCAGGATTAGGAGATATACCGTCGACACTACTCCAAATTTTTTGAACACTTGCACTGTCTGTACTGTTATTCTCTATGCGCGCATAATTTCCATAGGCTCCCGTGCCTCCTGTAAGACTTAGCGTGCCGCCATTTTTAAGATTAATAATTTGGCTGCCTGCACCAGCGCCATGCTCAATGGATACATAAGCTGGCACATAAGTCGGCGGTGGACTATATGTATATCCTACGCCACCAGCTAATGTGATATTGCCAGCTGCAGTGATATTTTGATCACCACTGAATGTATAAATGCTCGTTGAATATAAATTATTAGTCGGCATAACATTGATGTCACCACCAGAAATAACAGTAATACCAGTCACCGCATAAATATCATCAACATTAATCGTATTGTTGTTAGTAAGAATAAAATCCGCTGAAGTGTATGCATCTACTAAAAGCACGCTACCTGTGTTACGAATTGAAACAGTTTGCCCCGGTGCTGTAGCTTGTTCGTTATCGACAATTAATTGGGCTACTTGAGTATCTGCAGTAATTGCACCAGCAATCCCAGAAATAGTTCCACCAAAGCTAGAGTCACCAGCAATTAAACTTGCGTAAGTCGCCTTAATATTATTTGCTGTACCATTCCCATCAAGAATATTTAAACCCGCAGTAATATGAACTGTTCCAGCACCTGCATCAAGCAAACCTAGATTAAAATTACCATCACTTGACTCATAACGAATAAAATTTGAACTCGTACTATTATTTATCGTTGCAGACCTCACTCCATCAGGGTTCATGTCAATATCGTTAGCTGCATACACAGTAATATCGCCACCATCAGTATCAATATTTCCGTATTGAGATATACCGCCCCCACTTTCAACGTCTACATAGCCTCCAGATGCCTGATTACTAATATTATCAAATGCAACATCACCCACATTATAAAAATCAATATCGCCTGTACCAGTATTAGTTGCTCTAAATGTACTTACTTGGTTATCACCATCTAAGCTAATCCCATCAACTGCGTTTACAATTAACGTGTCTTGAGTAATTATCGCTGCACTAGAAAAGTCCTGAGAAATGTAACCTGAAGCATCTAAATTAATATTGCCGACAGCACTTACAATTGGGGGTGGATTAGGAAAGAATCTATCAAAAATTAAGTTACGGCTGACACTCCCAGAAACTGCTGGTAAATCCAGTGAAATGCCATCCCAGCCAGCCATTAAGCTGAGACTATTATGCAATGATGTATCTGTTGTAACTGAAATATCATTATAAATAGTCAAATCACCAGTAGCGTAATAACCTACATCACCCGTATAAATAACATCCGCAGGCACGACAAAGCTATTAGTAACACCTAATTTAGCATTAATGATTTCAAATCTGCCGTCTACACCATTGGGATTATTTTTAACAAAGTTAACATTATTAAAAATTGTATTTCCTTCAATGATAGCCTCGCCAGGGTAAAATGCATCATGGTCATGAATATCATCAAAACTTACATTTAACACAGTAGTTCGGGCTGTAACGTCAGAGAAACTAACTATAGGCGTATCTCCAACATTACCAGGTTCATTACCTGCAACATTTAACGTACCGCCAGCAATAGTCAAATGTGTAAGGCTGGCAGTAGTGCCATGATATTCATCGAAATTCAGTATGCCAGAGGTATTTAAATTAACTTCACCTTCAAGTGAAATCGCATTGTGTAAATTAAGATTTACGCTATCAGCTATAGTCAGCGCCCCCCTTGTTAATGGGGCAAACTCATCATTTTGTTGAGTGTAAGCAGCGGCAAAGGCTGTATCTACATTAACATTAATAGTACCCTCATTAATAATATCGCCTGTGCCGTCAAAAGCTAATCCCGATAAACTAAGCCCGCCATTAACTTTAACTTCCGCCCCACTATCGTTTTTGAAAGTAGCGCCACTTTCAATGTCTACAGTAGCATTTCCATTGATGTTTAATACACCGCCATTTTTCCATTCTATTGCGCTTGGCACTCTAACTATAACTGTACCCACAGATGACGCTGCGCCGTCTAGCGTTACAGACGAGCCAGAATCAGTTTTTATGGTACCAGTAGCGTTAAGTGTTACATCTAATCCGATAGGGACAGTAGAGAATAATGATGACTGAAACGAAGTGTCATTGCCGCCAGTAAATGCTATATCTCTTGATGCATTTAAAATCAGTGTTCGAGAAAAATCGCTTCCATTTGTACTAATTAGAATATTGCCGTTAGTTGAGTCGAAAGTAATATCACCACTAGTAGTAGTATTGCTAGTATTATCAGTGGTGATAGTAACGTTACTTGCATTTAGTGCACTGTTAATCGTAGTGTCATAGATAGTTGCAGCCGTATTAAATGCTTGAAGAAAATCGGGGTTGTTAGTGTATCCACCTTCATTGGTTCCTCCTCCTGGATTATGCTCAATAGTCACATCTCTCGGATCAAGTAACCAATTACCCGTCAAACCATGCAAGGCTAGTGTATTTACACGGGCACCGTTGACATCCAAATAACGATGTCCTGACGTTTCAACAAAACCACCATCACCCCCTAGCGCGCCACCCTGCGCGCTAATGCTGCCATAAGCACGGGTGGTGTCATCTGCCCATACAATGACCTTGCCGCCATTACCATTTTGCGTAGCATCGGCTTTTAAGGTGGTTTGTGCGCCTACATAAGTCACCTCTGCATTTTCAATACTGGCATTTTTACCTTGGTAATCACCGCCCACTAAAATAGTACCGCCACCCGTGGCGCCTGACACATCAATACTGCCGCTATCAATCAAACCCACATGCTGGCCTAGCATATGCACTGTGCCGCCATTACCTGTAGCGCTTGTTGCATCTAGCGTACCTGAGTTAAGCGTTGTGCCGCCTTGCAAGGTAATTTCACCATTTAGGCTACTAAAGCCTGTGGCTTTAATCACACCGCTGTTATTCACCACGCGGTTAAGGGTATCTTTGGCTTGGCCTGCACTTAAGGTCACTTGTGTGGCATTAATATCGCCACTATTGGCAATGTTGGCTTGCACGGCAGCATCTACCACCCGTGCACGAATTAAACCATCCGTACTCACATCTAAAGCCACGGTATTGCCTGAAACTAAGCTGGCCGTTGTAGCAAAAATACTGCCTTGATTGCTTACATCACTGCCTAACAATACCACGCTGTTAGTGGCATTAATTAAGCCATAGTTTGCTACGCTACCAACGCCGGCATTACTAAAATTGTAATTACCCGCTAAAAAGTCAGCATCACCTAATTGCATGGTAGTGGCGACAATGGCACCCACATTCACCTGACTGCCACGGGCAAACAGAATGCCATTAGGGTTCATCATAAATACTTGACCATTCGCATTTAAATGGCCGTAAATTTCAGAAGCAGAATTACCGCCAATGCGGTTAAGCGCTACCGCATTGCTATTAGGTTGTACGAAGTTCACGGTGCTATTGGTACCGATGTTAAAGTTTTGCCAATTAAGCGCCGCTTTTTGTGAGGCTTGGTTAATGTTAAGCGTATTGCCCGCTTGATTAATAGTGGCGCTACCAGCAGTGACTTGTCCGCCAGTGGGAAGTGCATTGACATCTAACGCATGGGCAGCACTCATGCTAAGCGGCAAGAAGATGGCTAGTGCTTTAGTAAGTAGCTTAACTAATAGGCTAGAAACACGTTGGCGTGGTCGCCAAGTGATTTTAACACTGCGCCCACGGGATAAGCGCAGCGTGATGCTGGGGGGCATTTGTGCGGCCTTAGTCGTTTTCTTCATTCCCTTACTCCTGCATTTACTTGGCTTAACTTTTATGGCTAAATCGCATTAAACAATCAATTCTGCTATAAACATATTGTACTAACGGCCAATAAGCAAAAGGCCTACCAGTTGTAACCAACATTCGCCCAAAATCTTGGGCGGTCATTATCGGCTGGGTTTGGTTTTTCACCGCCCGCCCAAGCCACTAACATAGAGGCCGTTAAGCCTTGCGTGCCTTGCCAGTCGAGCGATAGACCCGCATCAGAAAAATGGCGTTTATTATCAGTGCCATCTAATGGGTCGTGCGCCAAATCAATATGCGCATAGTCAGCAAATAAACCTAAGGCGGTATCATTCCGCACACGCCAATTGAGTTTTAATTTCAGCAATGTACCCTCATCACCACTGGCTTCACCGCTGGCATAACCTGGCAGGGTTGTAGGGCCACCAATAGAGAATTTTTCAGAGGAATCTAAATTCTTTAATGCTATTTGATGTAGTGCTTGCGCTTGCAACATCACGCTAGTGGTTATGGTTTGGTCACGTTGTAACGTTAACAAGGCTTTGCCATAACGGCCATCAGTATTAAACGAATCGTCTGTCTTTTCTGTTGCGCTAAGATGAAGATTAGCGCCAGTCACAACAATTTCAGCACGATTCGATCCTCCACCCAACCATTCGTCAAGCCAGTCTATGTTTGCAGTGGCGCTAAGTCCGTTAGTAAAAGAATCTCGATTTAAACTTGAATCCGTAACAGCTGCATGGCTACCTAAATCATTATGTGCAGCATCAAGCTTAAATACTAGATTGGCATTGCGACTACGTAGCACCGAATAGCTTGCACCTGCATGATAAGTACGCACTGTGCCGCTAGCATCTAATGGGCTATTGATTCCACCTAAGCTGTATTGCGCAAGTGAAGTACCGGCATTTATATGAAAGCCTTGTGCACCAATTGGTAAATCATAATTTAAGCCATAGCTGGCTAAATCACCATTTTCACTGCGCACCCAGTTAGCATTCAAACGATCACCACGTTTTAATGGGCTATTCATATTTAGAAAAACACCGGTACGATTTTTACCAGTACTCTCCATACCGTAGTTATTCACCTCAACTCGCCCAGTAATCAATGGGTCTTGCTTTTGCGCAATCACAATGTCAGTTTTACCAGCTTCATCACTGGCTTGTAAGTCTAATGTAGCGCGGCTACCTGCCAAGTCATTAATCAGTAAAATTTGTCGTTCAATTTCGGTAAGCTTAACCGCTGCCCCTTTAGGCAATTGATCTAAATAAGCGAAAACCACTGCTGGCTTAATGCGGCTTTCACCTTCTAAACGAGACTGGCCAATAAGGCCTTCTGATACGCTAATCTCTATAGTGCCATCTTTAATTTTCTGTGGCGGCAAATAGGCTTGTGCTAGAAAAAACCCTGCTTTTTTATAAACTGCGTCAACCTTATCTACCACCGCCATCAACTCACCAAAGTTAAGCGGTTTGTTTTCAGCATCCGCCACTGCCGCATGCAATACTTCTTGAGAGAAAGTGACATTGCCCGTAAAAGTAAAATGACTGATGGTGACGCGCACATCATCTGATGGGCTGGGTTGCGCAACAGGTTTTGCTGCCTCAGGCACAATGTTTTCTTCTGGCTGTCGAGTTGGCGGCAATGCTGGTTTGGTGTCACGTAAAATTTGACCCGCATCAGGTGGCGCGGCAATAGCAGCTATTGGCAAATTTAATGAAATTAACCCTACCAATAATAAATGATGGAATGGATAAAAAAAGGACTGATAGAGTTTGTTGTTATATGTCATGTTGCTACCGCTTAGCCTTTAAACGAATTAACCAAGCCCAACAATTAATTTTTTGCATAAGATGCTCTGTT
>CAILFU010000101.1 GCA_903833595.1 uncultured Pseudomonadota bacterium | reverse complement strand
TAGCTTTTAGTCCGTGCGTATGAGCAATAGTCGCTTTAAGTACATCCGAGTTTGGGTCTGGATATAAACGTAGAGATTCACCCACTTCAAGCTTAAGAGCTTCAATCACCTTAGGACTAGGGCCATAAGGATTTTCATTGGTATTTAGCTTAACTAAATTATCTAATTTTGGCTGTTCGCCTGGGATGTAAGGCGTAAGCTTATGTACTACATCACTCCAAAATTTACTCATGCTTTATTAGCTTTTAACCTAAATTCGGCAGACCTAGCGTGCGCCTGCAAGCCTTCACCATAGGCCAAAGTCGCAGCTACCTTCCCTAATGTTTGTGCGCCCTCTTCTGACACCATAATCAAACTTGATCGTTTTTGAAAATCATAAACACCTAGCGGTGATGAAAAACGTGCTGTACGCGACGTTGGCAACACATGGTTAGGTCCTGCGCAATAATCCCCAAGGGCTTCACAAGTATTGCGTCCCATAAAAATGGCACCTGCATGTTTAATTGTTTTGCTAAATGCTAGCGAGTCATCCATAGATAACTCCAAGTGCTCAGGTGCAATGTAATTACAAATTTCAGCAGCTTCAGCCAGATTGCGAACATGAATCAGTGCGCCACGATCAGCCAAAGACTTTCTAATAATATTTTTGCGTGGCATTTCTTCTACTAATTTTTGGATACTAGCACTTACTTTGTCTAAAAAATCAGCGTCTGGGCTTAATAAAATGGCTTGCGCTAACTCATCATGCTCAGCTTGACTAAACAAATCCATGGCCACCCAATCCGGATTGGTTTTGCCATCGCATATAACTAAAATCTCAGATGGGCCTGCTACCATATCAATACCAACCACACCAAATACACGTCGTTTTGCAGCGGCTACATAAGCATTACCTGGTCCCACCACTTTATCTACCTGCGGAACAGTTTCAGTACCATAAGCCAGTGCACCGACCCCTTGTGCACCGCCAATGCAAAATACGCGGTCAACGCCAGAAATTGCTGCCGCAGCCAATACCAACTGACTTCTTTCACCATTTGGCGTAGGCACTACCATAATAAGTTCTTTAACCCCCGCTACTTTAGCGGGAATCGCATTCATCAATACTGAAGAGGGATAAGCCGCTTTGCCACCCGGGACGTACAATCCCACGCGGTCAAGCGAAGTCACTTGTTGACCAAGCAGCGTGCCATCTGCCTCGGTATAGCTCCAAGAACTCATTAACTGCTTCTCATGGTAAATTCGCACGCGAGCTGCTGCCACTTGCAACGCCTCACGCTGATTTAACGGCAAATCATTCAAGGCAACGCTTAACTCTTGTTTGGTAATTTCAAGTTCAGTTAAACTGGCTGCGCTAGTTTTATCAAAACGGTTGGTATATTCCAATACAGCAGCATCGCCACGTTTTTTTACATCCTTCAGAATACTGGCTACAACTTCATCTATGCTATCGTCTTGCGCAGTTTCAAAAGCAAGCAAAGCTTTCAAATTCGCGTCAAAATCTATATCCGTAGTAGAAAAACGTCTAATATTTATACTCATCGCCTTAAACCTAATTATCTTAAATTACTTATTTTGAAATTATTTACTTGGACACAATTGCACTTAAAAAAGCATCCATAATTGGCTGAATTTTTTCTCGATTCAATTTAAGTGAAGCCTGGTTCACTACTAAGCGCGAGCTAATATCACCTACCTCTTCTACCGCCTTGAGTTTATTCGCACGTAAAGTGCCGCCTGTACTGACTAAATCGACAATCACATCAGCCAAACCAACTAACGGGCCTAACTCCATAGAACCGTATAATTTGATTAAATCTACGTGCATGCCCTTGGCAGCAAAATGTTCGCGTGCCGTTTTTACATATTTAGTCACCACTTTTAAGCGTGCGCCACTACGAATCGATGCAAAGTAATCGAAATCCTCACGTACTGCGACCATCATTTTGCATTTTGCAATTTGCAAATCAATTGGCTGATACAGCCCATCACCACCATGCTCATCCAACACATCTTTACCTGCTATACCTAAATCTGCTGCGCCATATTGCACATAGGTAGGCACGTCCGAAGCTCGAACAATAATCAAACGAACATCTTCACGATTGGTCGCTAGAATAAGCTTACGCGAAGATTCAGGATCTTCCAGCGCATGAATACCTGCTGCGGCTAATAGCGGTGTAGTTTCTTCAAAGATACGGCCTTTTGAGAGTGCGATAGTAATCATTTTTAAACTCGTCTCACATTTGCACCTAGTGCATTTAATTTTGACTCCAAATTCTCATACCCACGATCCAAGTGATAGATACGTTCAATTACGGTCTCTCCACGTGCGACTAAGCCGGATAATACTAAGCTTGCTGACGCGCGTAAGTCCGTTGCCATCACTGTCGCACCATCTAAGAATTCAACACCCTTAACTAGTGCAGTATTACCATCAATACTTATATCTGCGCCCATACGTTGCATTTCTTGTACGTGCATAAAACGGTTTTCAAATATCGTTTCGGTTACTTTTGCTACGCCTTCTGCAACTGTGTTGAGCGCCATAAATTGGGCTTGCATATCAGTTGGGAAAGCAGGATGCGGTGCGGTACGAATATTCACCGCCTTAAGTTTTCCATCGCTTTTCACCGTAACACTATTGCGATCACTCGTCACTGTAGCGCCTGCTTCGCGCAGCTTTTCAATGACCGCATCCAACAAATCAGCACGGGCATTAAGCAACTTAACCTCGCCACCCGTCATCGCCACCGCCACCATATAAGTGCCAGCTTCAATGCGATCGCACACGATGTTATGTGTTGTGCCGTTAAGTTTATCGACCCCCACAATCGTAATGACATCAGTACCAGCACCAGAGATATTTGCACCCATTTTAATGAGCATCTCCGCCAAATCAACCACTTCTGGCTCTTTTGCTGCATTTTCCAAAACTGTTATGCCTTCAGCCAAAGCGGCGGCCATCATCAGATTTTCTGTGCCAGTGACCGTCACCAAATCCATGTAGTAACGCGCACCCTGCAAACGCCGATTTGGCAAGTGCAAGGTACTGGCCTGAATATAACCATGTGTGATATGTATTGCAGCACCCATGGCTTGCAGGCCTTTGATGTGTAAATCAACTGGGCGTGAACCTATCGCACAACCGCCGGGTAGTGATACGCGTGCAGTACCAAAACGCGCCAATAGTGGGCCTAATACTAGAATAGAGGCACGCATAGTTTTAACCATTTCATAAGTGGCTTCAAAAGAAGCAACTTCACTAGCATCCAAACTCACTTCACTGCCATTGCGAGCAATCTTTACGCCCATAATACTCAACAGTTTAATAGTGGTATCGATATCTTTTAACGCGGCAACACCACTGAGCTGTAGTGGCGTTTCAGCCAATAAAGATGCGCATAAAATCGGCAAAGCGGCATTCTTTGCGCCGGAAATAGTGACTTCACCATTGAGACGGTTGCCGCCCTGTATGATTAACTTGTCCAATTATTTAGCCGCATCTAACATAGTTTGAAGTTCACCATTTTCATACATCGCACGCATAATATCCGATCCGCCCACAAATTCGCCATTGATATACAGCTGTGGAATAGTCGGCCAACTGGCATAAACTTTGATGCCTTCGCGTATTGCCTGATCAGCTAGCACATCTACCGCGATATACTTTGCATGACAAGCCTCTAATATTTGAGTCGCCATGTTAGAAAAACCACATTGCGGGAACTTTGGGCTACCTTTCATGTAAAGTACCACTGGGTTGGTAGTCACTGTTTGTTTAATTTGTGCTTGGGCTTCCATTTAAATCTCCATTGCCTAGTATTTCACTTAAATTTAATTGTGGATTATTACCGTGCTAAGACTGGCTAATCCATTGTTCTGGGGTATAAGTTTTCATTGATAAAGCGTGAATTTCTGCGCGCATTCTATCGCCTAGCGCCGCATATACAAGTTGGTGCTGCTGCACCATACTTTTCCCACTAAAAGCTGCGCTCACAATCACCGCTTCAAAATGAGTACCATCATCGCCTAACACCTTGATGTATTCACACTCCAAATGTTGCGTAATATATAACTCTAATTGTTGCGCACTTAACACTTTTACATCACCTTTTTAACTTAATCCACGAGCTTACACTCTTAATTTATATCCAGATTTTAACATTTTTAGTGTAACCAGTGCTAACACTAAGAAAGACGTACCGACAATACACAAACTAATCAATGGTGAAATGTCACCTTGGCCAAAAAATCCATACCTAAAACCATCTATCATGTAGAAAAATGGGTTTAGTTGCGAAACTTTTTGCCAAAAAGGCGGTAGCGAATGGATGGAATAAAATACCCCTGACAAAAATGACAAGGGCATGATGATAAAGTTTTGAAATACTGCCATCTGATCAAATCGATCGGCCCATATACCCGCAATAATGCCAAATGTGCCCAACAAAGCACTACCTAATAAAGCAAAAGCAATAATCATCCAAGGATGGATAACATGTATATCCACAACCCACATCGCAACTAAATAAATACATAGCCCAACGACTAAACCGCGAATAATGGCAGCGCATAAAAATGCGAAGAAAAACTCAAAGTGAGTAAGTGGTGTTAGCAATACAAAAATCAGATTACCCATCACTTTGGATTGAATTAAGCTAGAAGAGCTGTTAGCAAAAGCATTTTGCAATACCGACATCATGATAAGCCCTGGTATCAAAAAAGCCGTATAAGGTACATCTTGATACACTTGCACATGCCCAGCCAATACATGTGAAAAAATAAGCAAGTACAGCAACGCTGTAATGACTGGCGCTGCCACCGTTTGAAATCCTACCCGCCAGAAACGTAGCATCTCTTTTTTTAACAATGTCCAAGGGCCTCGAAATCTTGGACTAATTTTAATGAGGCTAACTTTAGAAGCTTTGGTCATTATTGTTGGCCTACTAATGATAAAAATACGTCTTCTAGGTCCGCCTCATTCAATTGCATATCTATCACTTTAATATTGGCCGTCCGTAAGACAGATAAAACCAGTTCTATTTGTGCCATATCGCTTAATGCAAAGGTGAAAACTCCTTTTTCTTGGCCGCGCAACAGTGCATGTATCTCTGTCGGCAAAAAAACATCGCCTAAAGTTAATCGTAATTTTTTACCTGCAAATTTATTTAACAAATTGGCAGTGCTATCTAAGGCAACAATTTCACCTTGCTTCATCATGCCAACGCGACTGCACAAAGCTTCAGCTTCTTCTAAATAATGTGTAGTCAAAATAATCGTATGGCCGTCTCGGTTAAGCTTTTTAATAAACTCCCACAACATTTGGCGCAACTCAACATCCACGCCAGCTGTTGGTTCATCTAACACAATGACAGGTGGCTTATGCGCCAATGCTTGGGCAATAAGTGCCCGACGCTTCATCCCGCCAGAAAGCTTACGCATATTAGTATGCGCCTTATCCGCCAACCCTAAACCCTCTAGCACTTCATCTACCCAATCATCATTTTCTGGGCCATGTCCAAAGTAACCTGCCTGAAATCGTAACATTTCTCGGACATTAAAAAATGGATCAAACACAAGCTCTTGTGGCACGATACCTAATAATTGACGGGCTTTTTGATATTGGCTCACCACATCAAAACCCATTACAGAAATAGCGCCTGCGCTCGGTTTAATTAAGCCAGCGAGAATGCTAATTAAAGTGGATTTTCCCGCACCATTTGGGCCGAGCAATGCAAAAAATTCACCTTGCTCTATGGTTAAATCAATCCCCTTAAGCGCATGTAAATCGCCAAAATGCTTATGTATATTATTGATTTTAATTGCTGGATTCATTGTATTTCGGCTAAAAATATAGCCTTCTTAAAGTATATTTGACGTTAAATGAAATACGGCTTGTTCTTCAACAAGCCGTTTTGGTTACTTCGTTATAGTTGAAATTACAAAAAACAGTAGCCATTCAAACAAGATCAAAACAAAAAATTGCTAGGTTTCGCTTAAAGGGACAAATTCTGACACGCCATAGAGTGCTACTAAACGGCTTAAATTTACAGGTAAATTAGCAAAGCTGACTTTGGCAGAGGCTTTAAAAGCGCGGCGTTGCCACTCCATCATCAAACTCAGTGCTGCCGTATCAACTTTAGTTACCTCAGAAAAATCCACCACAAATCCATCACCCATAGACAATGATTCACTTTTCAACAAAATAACATTCGAATTATCTATTAACACATCTCCTGAGATGTGCCATTTATTTTGCTGTTGGAAAATATTAGGGTGGGTAATGTTAGCCATCTAAACTTAAATCAATTACTTAAGACCCGCGACGGTGTTTTTATCCGCTAATTTTTTATTCAGGCTATCTAATCCATTTTGACGAATTTCATTGCTAAATTGACTGCGATAGTTAGTCACCAAACTCACGCTTTCAATCACTATGTCATAAACCTTCCAGCCTGCTGTACCTTTTACCAAGCTGTAATCTACAGCTATCGGCTGACCACCGGATTGTAAAATCTGCGTTTTTACACTGACATTTTTTTCATCTACTTCATACCGCATAGGTTTATATTCAATCACCTGATCTTTATACTTACTAAGTGCGCTTGAGTAAGTACGCAGCAATAAACTGCGGAACTCTTTTTGAAATATAGCTTGCTGTTCAGGCGTTGCTGATTTCCAATTTTTACCAAGCACCATGCGACAAACACGATCGAAATCAAAGTTAGGTAAAATCTTCTCTTCAATTACTGCATATAATTTTTGTTGATTACCCGCCTGGATTTCTCTGTCATTTTTAATGATAGTTAATACATCATCTGCCGTTTGTTTCACCAACACATCTGGTGCCAACTCTGCATTTGCGTTGCCTACACCAACAAATAAGCTTACAAAAAATCCAGAAACTACTAAAAATTTTACAAAAGCCTTCATTTAAATCCTTTTTTCGATTCAGCCATCATTTAAATTAACCGTATACCCTTGCTTTAAAACGCCACATCACCGATTTCGGTTGACTTGCCACCCTTTAATTCATTAGTTACAGCACTTGGCGCTGTCGCTTTTGCTTCAGATTTAGCATCCGTTTCAGAGGCTTTACTAAATAAAAACTGACTAATCATTTTTTCCAGCACAATTGCATCTTGCGTTTTTGCAATTTTATCACCATTCTTCAATACCACTTCATCGCCACCTGCTTCAAGCCCAACATATTGCTCGCCTAACAGGCCCGCCGTATAAATATTAGCAAATGTATCTGCTGGAAATGCATAACGTTTATCTATTTTAATGGTTACAACCGCTTCATAATCAGCGCTATTAAAAACGATACTCTCTACACGACCTACTACTACGCCAGCACTTTTTACTGGTGCATTAGGCTTTAAACTACCGACATTTTCAAAAGCAGCAGTGACGCTGTATGTTGGACCAATTTTGCTAGAGGTTAAGTTTCCGACCTTCATAGCAAGCCCTAACAAAGCTGCAAAGCCTAATGCTACAAAAATACCCACCCATAAATCTATTGTTGTTCTATCCACTTACATTCCCCTCAAATGACATATGCATATCAATGACAGCCTATGCTTTACACAACCATCATAAATGACGTTAAAACAAAATCTAAAGCTAACACAGTCAAGGATGAAATAACCACTGTACGTGTTGTTGCGCGGCTCACGCCTTCTGCCGTCGGCGGCGCATCAAACCCCTCAAACAAAGCAATCATGGTGCAGGCAACGCCAAACACAAAACTTTTAATTAAACCATTTACAATATCTAGCCTAAAATCTACATTAGCCTGCATTTGTGACCAAAATGCACCATCATCCACACCGATAAGGGGCACTGCCACTAAATAGCCGCCTAGAATACCTACCATAGAGAAAATAGAAGCTAATATAGGCATGGAAATTACCCCTGCCCAGAAGCGTGGCGCTATCACTCTAGCAATCGGATTGACTGCCATCATTTCCATAGCTGACAATTGCTCAGTTGCTTTCATTAAACCTATTTCAGCGGTAATTGCCGTACCCGCCCGCCCGGCGAACAGTAGCGCTGTAACTACAGGCCCTAATTCACGCACTAATGCCAGCGCAACCAACACACCAATCGCCTCTGACGAGCCATATTTTTGCAAGGTATTATAGCCTTGCAATGCTAGCACCATTCCTACAAAAAATGCCGAAACGACGATAATCAAGAGCGACATTACCCCGGTAAAATAAATCTCACGCAAGGTTAAATGAAATCGCTTAAAACTCTCACCTGAATAAATAATGGCTAAAGCAAAAAGCCTAGCCCCTACGCCCAAGCGCCAAGTGCGCTCAATCATACGGTGACCAATACCCCGTAGTTCATTAGCAATGCTAGCAAGTAGATTTGATTGAGTCATTCTTATTAAACAACCTGTTCTAACAATAATTCTGATTGATAATGAGCTGCCGGGTAATGAAACGGCACTGGGCCATCTTTCTCACCATGTACAAATTGATGTACAAAGGGGAGCGTAGATTGCATTAAATCATTAGGTGTTCCCTCTGCTGCAACGACACCATCAGCAACAAAATAAACATAATCTGCAATTAAGAAAGTTTCTTTAACATCATGCGACACAATAATTGAAGTAGCGCCTAACGCATCGTTTAGGCTTCGAATTAGACCGCAAATAACACCCATTGAAATGGGGTCTAGCCCTGCAAAAGGCTCATCATACATGATAATTTCAGGGTCCAAGGCAATCGCACGCGCCAATGCAACACGCCTCGCCATACCCCCAGAAAGCTCAGTCGGCATAAACTGATGGGCACCACGTAACCCCACTGCATTTAACTTCATTAGCACTAAATCTTTAATCATAGATTCAGGCAAATCAGTTAACTCGCGCATGGGAAAGGCTACGTTATCGAATACACTCAAATCGGTAAACAACGCCCCATGCTGAAACAGCATGCCCATTTTCCGGCGTAATTTGTAAATGCCGTCACGATCTTGTTTGTGCACCACTTCGCCAGTGACACGCACTTCGCCTTTACTCGGCTTAATCTGTCCGCCAATTAAGCGGAGTAAAGTAGTTTTACCACTACCACTGCCGCCCATAATTGCCACCACTTTGCCCCGCGGAAACACCATGTTGATGCCTTGATGCAGCAAGCGGCCTTTGTAACCAAAGGATAAATGATCAATTTCTACAATATTGGCAGTCATGGAATACGTGGTAGTTTTTCGGCTTTTTATTTAAGTCCATATTTTAAAACAATTTAGCTTCCGCGCAACTGTTTATATTGGGCACGCTATGTAGGCAGAATCGATTAATGAGCACTTTCCCAATTATTACCCACGCCCACCTCAGCTAACAGTGGCACATCTAATTGAGCTACACCTTCCATGAGTTGCGCAAGCTTAGTCTTAACCAAATTTAATTCATTATTTGGCACTTCCAGCACCAGCTCATCATGAACCTGCATAATAAGTTTGGTATGTAGTTTTTCATTTTTAATCCATTGATCTACGGCAATCATCGCTAGTTTGATTAAGTCGGCCGCAGTGCCTTGCATTGGAGCGTTAATCGCAGCACGCTCTGCCCCCGCACGCCTCATACCATTAGGGCTGTTGATTTCTGGCACCCATAATCTGCGGCCAAAATAAGTTTCCACATAACCTTTTTGTTTGGCAATTTCACGAGTGTTTTGCATATACTCACGCACACCAGGGTAACGGGAAAAGTAACGCTCTATATAGCTTTGTGCTGCGCTACGCTCGATATTTAGGTTTTGTGCTAAACCAAATGCGCTCATGCCATAAATTAAGCCAAAATTAATAACTTTGGCATAACGACGTTGCTCGCTATCTACTGCTGCTGGTTCCACGCCAAAAATTTCAGCTGCAGTATGACGGTGAATATCTTCATTATTAGCAAACGCTTTTAACATACCGGCATCTTGAGATAAATGCGCCATAATACGTAACTCAATTTGTGAGTAATCAGCAGAGACAATAACGCTACCTGCAGGCGCAATAAAAGCTTCACGAATACGCCGACCTTCAGCTGAGCGTACTGGAATATTTTGCAAGTTTGGGTCCGAGCTTGCTAATCTTCCAGTAATAGCTACAGCCTGATTGTAGCTAGTATGCACGCGACCAGTAGTAGCGTTAATCATACGTGGCAACTTGTCGGTATAGGTTGATTTCAGTTTAGCCAACCCACGATAATCTAATAACACTTTAGGTAGCGGATGGTCTAAGGCTAATTCTTGTAATACGTCTTCATCAGTAGAAGGTGCGCCAGACGGCGTTTTTTTGGTTGGCTTAATACCCAGCTTATCAAATAAAATTTCTTGCAATTGTTTAGGCGAAGCTAAATTAAACGGCTGACCTGCTAGCTCATAAGCTTGGTTTTCTAGAGCGACTAATTTTGCACCTATCTCATTGCTTTGAATATTAAGCATGGCTCTATCAATTAATACGCCGTTGCGCTCAATGGTAAACAACGCCTGGGAGCTAGGCATTTCAATTTGGCGATAGATATAGTCAAGCTTGCTGTCTGCTGCAATTTGTGGATACATGGCTTGATGCAATTGCAAGGTAATATCGGCATCTTCCGCCGCATAATCAGCCGCAACTTCTACCGTCACTTGGTTAAAGGTGACTTGTTTAGCGCCCTTACCTGCAACATCTTCAAAGGTAATGGTTTTGAAACCTAAATGTCGCTCGCTTAGTGCATCCATGCCATGCGTTTTGTGTGATTCAAACACGTAAGATTGCAGCAAAGTATCATGAGTAATACCATTTAATGAGATGCCATGATTAGCCAGTACGTGTTGATCATATTTAAGGTTTTGCCCGACTTTCTTAATGTCTGGATTTTCTAAAATGGGTTTAATTTTAGCCAAACATTCGGCAAAATTAAGTTGTTCTGGTGCATCAAAATAATCATGCTTAAGCGGCAAATAGGCGGCACTACCAGCTTCAACACTAAATGACATGCCAACAATTTTAGCCGTCATGGGGTCAAGTGAGGTGGTTTCGGTGTCAAAGCAAACAAGTTCAGCCATTTTGAGTTTGGTTAGCCAGCCATCAAATTGTTCATGACTTAAAATGGTTTGATACTGGCGGCTAATATTAGGCTGGTGCTGAGCGACCGCAAACATGTCACTGGTTTGGCTTTGTGGTGCTATTGCGCTACGAACTGATGCAATGGGCTGATTATCCTGCATACCATCAAGCTCACGACGCCAACTTTTAAATTCAAAACGATCAAATAACTCGGCCAACTTCGCTTTATCGATGGTTTGCGGTGCTAGGTCGCTAAGATTTTCTTGAATGCCCACATCGCAACGTATCGTGATTAGCTCCCGTGCTGTGGGTAACCATGGCAGCGCTTTGCGTAAATTTTCACCCACCACGCCAGTCATTTTATCGGCGTTAGCTACAATATTTTCTAATGACCCATATTCTTTTAGCCATTTAACAGCAGTTTTTGGCCCAACTTTTTCTACCCCAGGCACGTTGTCTGAAGTGTCGCCAATTAAAACTAAGTAGTCCACCATCAAACTTGGCGGTATGCCAAATTTCTTTTCTACGCCTGCAATGTCCAGTACATCATCAACTTTTCTGAAAGCGTCGCGCATGGTGTTGACCACAGTGATGTGTTCATTGACCAGTTGTGAGATGTCTTTGTCGCCAGTAGAAATAATCACCTGCACACCTTCACGTTCAGCCTGCTTAGCCAGGGCGCCTATGACATCATCAGCTTCTACACCGCTTTCCATAATCAAAGGCCATCCCATGGCTTTAATCGCCTCGTGCAAGGGCTCTATTTGCGCTCGCAAATCATCCGGCATCGAGGCACGATTTGCTTTATATTGGGCATAAATATCATCGCGAAAAGTTTTGCCTTTTGCATCAAAAACACAAGCGCTATAATCTGAGGGGTAATCTTTATGTAAACGGCGTAGCATGTTAAGTACGCCTTGTATCGCGCCGGTGGGTTCATTTTGACTATTTCTTAAGTCAGGCATGGCATGAAAGGCCCGATACAGGTAGGATGAGCCATCAACTAATAACAATGTTTTCATAGAGTAATGCTTTCAATTATTTCTTAGGTGCCTGAATAATGACTGATACTAAAAAACTGCCAAAGGTTCCAAAAAACATAGACCCCGATGTGCAAGGTATGCACCAAACCGGGCAAGAGTCGTGGCGTGCGTTTGAGATTATGGCAGAATTTGTCGATGCTACCGAACGACTTAAAGAAATCACGCCAGCCGTTTCTATTTTTGGCAGTGCACGTACGCCAGTTGACCACCCGTATTATAAGCTGACAGAAGAGGTGGCGCGCTTATTAAGTGACTCTGGCTTCAGTGTAATTTCAGGGGGTGGCCCTGGCATTATGGAAGCGGCGAATAAAGGCGCTTTCCCTGGAAAATCGCCTAGTATTGGTTTGAATATAGAGCTTCCACATGAACAAACGCGCAATCCATACCAAGATATTAGTCAAAATTTCAAACATTTTTTTATGCGTAAAGTCATGTTTGTTAAATACGCCAGCGCCTATGTAGTCATGCCTGGGGGGTTTGGTACCTTGGATGAAGTTATGGAAGCAGTGACTCTAGTGCAAACAGGTAAAACCTTAAAAATTCCGATTATTCTGGTGTGTGAGCCATTTTGGCGCGGTTTAATTGATTGGATTAAGACGACTTTGGTTGAAGAAAAAATGATTTCTGTAGAAGATTTAGATTTAATTCAAGTGATTGATGAGCCAGCAAAGATTGTAGAGGCAATATTCAAGCATTATGAAGCGCGTGGATTTAAGTTATCTGCAGAAGAAGAGCGTGTTCAGCTTTATTTGTAATGAATATTTAAGTATATGTACAGGTAATTTGTTAAAATAAATGGATATTCAAGTGTGTCAAATTAAATTTAGAGAGCGAGTGCCAATGATGCGAAAAATCTACAATCATTTAGCGATGTTGCTAGCGCTACTTGCTATTCAATTGCCATTAGCGGCTGCGGCAGAAGCGCCTAAGCCGCTACCATTGCCAGCAGATTTACAACCACTAGAAGAAATCCCACCACCGACAATCAGCAATGATGAAAATGCGGATGAGCCACAAATTACTATTGTTAAGAAGAATGGTGAAACGATTGAAGAATATCGTATTGGCGGTGAACTCTATATGATGAAAATAACGCCAGCCCATGGCGTACCTTATTACATGCACAAAGAGGATCAAAATGGTGGCTGGCTAATGGATGGTCCTAATCAGCCATTAAGCATTCCTAAATGGACGATATTTAGATTTTAATGGATTCTTCGTTTATAAAGAGGGTAATGCACCCTCTTTATTTATTTCAATAACCACTTACACCTACATTCAAACTTTATATTCTCTTAATCTATGTCAGTATTCACCTCAGTCAGTATCCAGCAATTACAAACGTGGCTTAAAGATTATGCGATAGGTGAGCTTATTGAATTGAAGGGCATTTCATCCGGCATTACCAATACCAATTATTTCGTTACCACTAGCCAAAATAAGTATGTCCTAACATTATTCGAGCACAATACGCTAGACGAGTTGCCTTATTTTATTGATTTAATGAGCCACTTAGCTAGCAATGGCATTCCATGCCCACGGCCAATTACTGACAAAGCGGGGCTTAGCTTACATATGCTTAATGGCAAACCAGCCGCTTTAATTAGTTGTTTAAAAGGCCAGGATGTTGATGTGCCTAATATCAAGCAATGTAGCGCAGTGGGTCAAGTATTGGCACAGATGCACCTCGTCAGCTTGTCGTTTGATGTACAGCCTAACCACCTCAATACACATAACCCACGCGGCGCTGATTGGCGAATTAAAACTGCCGCCCAAGTAATGCCACTCTTGTCAAAGCCTGATCAGCAATTATTAAAAGAAACCATTGCATTTCAAGCAGCATTAGATGTTTCGAACTTACCGATGGGGGTTATTCACGCCGACTTATTCCGTGACAATGTATTATTTGATGGGGATGAAATAGGCGGGTTGATAGATTTTTATTATGCCTGTCACGACGTATTAGCCTACGACTTAGCCATTGCCGTGAATGATTGGTGTGTGCATGCTGACGGTAGCTTAGATGAACTTAGATTGAATGCAATGCTCTCCGCTTATCAAGCGATTCGGCCATTTAATGAGGCCGAGCAGGCTGCTTGGTCTAGCTTGCTACGTGTTGCCGCATTACGCTTTTGGCTATCCCGCCTGTATGATCAAATTTACCCACAAGCCGGTGAGTTAACTCACGCTAAAGATCCTAATCATTTTCAAAGAATACTTAAATTACGAACGGTAATATAGGAAATAACCATGACCGAAGATGTACCAAACAAACCGCTAGAAATTAGACAAGTCGCAGCCGGCAATGCGTGGGCTTGGATAGTCAGTGGCTTTCATTTATTCAAAGCCAATCCGGCGATGTGGATTATTATTTTAGTGATTTATTTGGCGATTATTATTCCCATTTCATTGATTCCAGTATTCGGCTCAGTGCTGAGTACTTTGTTAGCGCCCGTCTTTGCTGCCGGCATGATGTGGGGTTGCAAAGCGCTAGCCCATCAACAAGATTTAGAAATCAATCATTTATTTGAAGGGTTTAAGAAAAACACATCGCAACTGGTCTCTGTTGGCGGCATTTATATGGTGTGTTTGCTCATGGTTGCAGTATCGGTAGTATTAAGCCTAGATAGTGGCACTATCGCCATGTTAAGAGCTGGGCAGGAGTTGAGCCCAGAACAGGCTAATGTCGTCGTCGTGCCAATTTTAATTGCTATGCTTTTTATCGTGCCTATATTGATGGCTTACTGGTATGCACCGATATTGGTTGGGCTCAATAATTTAACAGCCACAGAGGCTATGAAATTAAGCTTTCTTGCGTGTTTAAAAAACATGCTGCCATTTTTACTGTATGGCATAATTTTTATGCTGCTTTTAGTTGCAGCAATTATTCCATTTGGCTTAGGCCTGCTAGTTGCCGTGCCGCTAATGATGACCAGCCTATATGCTAGTTATGTGGATGTTTTTCAAATTGAAGAACACGTTTATGAACAATTAACTTAGTCTATAAGTTAAATAGGATTTAGTTTAGCGAACTCCATGGCTAACCACTTTAGGCCTTCGCGACCAAAATTGACTTGCACACGCATATCACTAGAGTTACCTTCATAACTCACCACCACACCGTTGCCAAATTTAGTGTGGGCCACTTGCTGACCTATTTTCCATGGCATGGCATTTTTTTGGTTAAGACTTTGTTGCCCACTCATCATGGCAGGTAGCTCGTTGTAATCACGTGTACTGCCTGATCTAGCAACAGGCTTGCTATTAATATGCTTGAGTAATTGTTCTGGAATTTCGTCTAAAAAGCGTGAGGGTATACCGTAACGTACTTTGCCATGGAGCATGCGGCTTTGTGCGTGGCTTAAATATAGGCGTTGGCGAGCGCGAGTCACAGCCACGTACATTAAGCGACGCTCTTCTTCTAGGCCTTGGTTTTCATACAAACTTTGCTCGTGTGG
>CAILFU010000100.1 GCA_903833595.1 uncultured Pseudomonadota bacterium | reverse complement strand
GTCAGGCCATATAGGCGGAAAAATCGCCTCGACCTTTGCCAGCACCGGTACGCCAGCATTTTTTATGCATCCAGCAGAAGCAAGTCATGGCGATTTAGGCATGATTACAGATGGCGACATTGTCATTGCACTTTCAAATTCGGGTGAAAGCGATGAAATTCTCGCTATTGTGCCCCCATTAAAAAGACTGGGCGCAAGCATCATCGCTATCACAGGCAATGACTCTTCTACCTTAGCAAAGGCTGCTGATATTCACTTAAGTGCGCATGTAGCAAAAGAGGCTTGTCCTCTCGGCTTAGCCCCCACTTCAAGTACAACAGTAGCGCTAGCATTAGGTGATGCGTTGGCTTTATGTGTGCTAGATCAACGTGATTTTACTGCAGAAGATTTTGCTCGTTCCCACCCTGGTGGCAGTCTTGGCAGACGTTTACTTATTCATGTAAATGATCTCATGCGCACCGGCACAAAAATCCCACAAGTGACTATTAATGCCAGCTTGTCCGATGGCTTGTTAGAAATGACGCGTAAAGGACTTGGGCTTACCGCCATTATTGATGATAACCATAAGCCCATAGGCATTTTTACCGATGGTGATTTACGACGTGCATTTGAACAAAACATCAATGTCGCCACGTCAGGAATTAAAGATGTGATGCATCAACAGCCCTTGACGATTCATCAAGATAAATTAGCTATTGAAGCAGTTGAAATCATGGAACAACGGAAAGTTAACGCGCTATTAGTCACCAATGATGCTGGCATTTTGGTTGGCGCCCTCAATATGCATGACCTTTTATTAGCCAAGGTAGTTTAACTGCAAATGACCATCAATTCACCCCTACCTGAGCTACTTAATCCTGAGTTAAAAGCACGCTTCAAAAACATCAAGCTATTGGTGCTTGATGTCGATGGCGTGATGACTGATGGTGGCTTAACCTTAGGCGATGACGGTCAAGAATATAAAACCTTTCATGCGCATGATGGTTTAGGCATGAAGCTACTCAAAGCCTCGGGCGTTGAATTGGCAATTATTACCGGCCGCACGTCAAATGTCGTCAAAAAACGTGCTGAAAGTACTGGGGTTGCACACTTTTACCAAGGCGCTGAAGATAAGTTAGTCGCATTTCATGATTTAATTAAAGCCAGTGGCTTACAGGCGAATCAATGTGCATTTATGGGTGATGATGTGGTGGACTTGCCCCCTATGTTGCAATGTGGGTTAGCGCTAGCTGTACCAAATTCACCAGCCTTGGTGCTAGCACATGCTCACTATGTGACCATTAAATCTGGCGGCCAAGGTGCTGTGCGTGAAGTTTGTGAGTTAATCATGCAAGCGCAAGGCACTTTTGATGGGCAAATGGCACAATTTTTAACGCAAGCTTGTATTGCTAATTAATGGCTATCAATAATCACTCTGCCATTGTTTACCCTATAGCGTTGCTATCAATATTTGCAATAATGACTGCCTGGATTAATCACGTGGTACAACCTACAAAACCAAAGCTGGACGGTAGTAGCCGTCATGACCCTGACTATATTATGAGTAATTTTGTGACGACTCAAACCGATATTAATGGAGATTTGCGCTATAAATTAGCCTCTGTAGAAATGAAACATTTCCCAGATGATGACACCACTAATTTACAACAACCTCGCTACACACAATTTTCTGCAAATAAGCCATACACCCAAGTTCAAGCGCTACGCGGTCATGTGTCTAGCAATGGCGATCAAGTGCAGCTAATAGATAATGTAAAAATTACCCGTCAAGCCTTTGCTGAAAAAGGCGAGATGACGATAGATACTAACTACCTTAATGTTTTACCGAATGAAGATTTAGCTCGCACGGATAGTCCAGTCATCATTCGGCAAGTGCCGAATACAGTCATCTACGCCACAGGGATGACCTATGAAAAGAAAAATCACACTGTCACGCTCTTGAATAAAGTACGTGCACATTATGAAAGACCTGAAGTAAAAAAAACTAGCCCCTTAAATACCACCCATTCAAACACCAACAGCAAAAAGAAATAATGCGCACACTCGGAGACGCCATGAGTAATAACAACCATACCTTAGGGCTTAAGTTAACTTTGCTATGCTTGTTATGTTTAAGTTTTGCTGGTCAGGTGCTAGCTGAGTCAGCCGACCGAGATAAACCAATTGATTTAGAAGCAGATACTGTCAAAGTGGATGATGCGAAACAAATCAGCACCTACTCAGGGAATGTAATTCTAACGCAAGGCAGTTTGATTATTCGGGCCGACAAATTGATAGTTCGCGAGGATAGTTCAGGCTTTCAACACAGCACCTCTATCGGCAACCCAACGACTTTCAAACAAAAGCGTGAGGGTAAAGATGAATACATGGAAGGTAGCGCACTGCGTATTGAATACGATGGTCGTATGGACAAGGTACAGCTATACACCAAGGCCTGGGTAAAACGAGGTGAAGATATCGTGCATGGTGACTACATTAGCTACGATGCAAATGCTGAATATGCTGAAGTAATAGGCGGGACAAAATCTGCGGATGGCGTCACTTCTAGTGGTCGTGTACGTGCAGTTATTCAACCAAAAAACAAAAAAACGACTACCCCTGTGATTGAAGATTCAAAACCGAACAACAATCCAAATAATACGCCAACCACTAATACAGCGCCGGTGAAGGACTCCCGCTTTAGTAGAAGCCTACAACTGAGTACTGATCAAAAACAATAACGTATCAGTTAAATAACTACGCATCATCAAAATTAAGAATATGCCAATATGAGCGAACTGATTGTAGAAAATTTACGTAAATCGTACAAATCTCGCACCGTCGTGCAAGATATTTCTTTGCGCTTAAAAAGTGGGGATGTGGTCGGTTTATTGGGCCCAAATGGTGCGGGTAAAACTACCAGTTTTTATATGATTGTGGGCTTGGTGGCACTAGACGCAGGCAGAATTATATTAGATGGTAAAGACTTGAGCCGCTTACCTATTCACATGCGAGCAAGAATGGGCTTGTCCTATTTACCCCAAGAGCCTTCTATCTTTCGCAAGCTGTCTGTGTCTGAAAACATTTTGGCCGTATTACAACTACAAGACATGTCTGAAATCGACATGCAAGAAAAATTAGAATCCTTATTGGAAGAACTTCATATTACGCACATTCGCGACAATGCCGCAGTCAGCTTATCTGGCGGAGAACGTCGCCGTGTTGAAATTGCGCGATGTTTGGCAACCAATCCCAGTTTTATTTTACTAGATGAGCCATTTGCCGGTATCGATCCGATTGCTGTGATTGATATTCAAAAAATTATTCGCTTTTTAAGTGCGCGAAATATTGGCGTACTGATTACCGACCATAATGTTAGAGAAACATTAGGCATTTGCGATCATGCTTACATCGTCAATCAAGGCCACGTGTTTGCCTCTGGTATTCCAAGTGAAATTGTTGAAAATCAAAGTGTACGTGAAATATATTTAGGCAAAAATTTTCGTCTATGAAGCAGGGTTTGCAACTTAAGTTTTCACAGAATCTCTCGCTAACGCCACAGTTACAGCAAGCAATCAAGCTATTACAACTCTCAACACTAGAGCTCAATCAAGAAATTGATTTACTCATGCAAACCAACCCATTACTAGAACGGGGCGATGATGGCGAGGATGAGTATGGCAATGCCACAGATAATAGCGAAGATGAAGTCACGCTCAATACCACTAGCAATGACGGCAATGTCGCCGAGACACCTCAAGGTGATGAGCTCAACAACGATTTTGACGTTGATATACCCAATAGTGATTTTTCTGAAAGTAAACACGAGTTAATTCAAACAGAATCAGCTGAATTTGAACAAAACACTACCGATTATTCTGCCGATTTCAGTGATGATTACGATGAGTTTTCAAACGGCAGTCTTTGGGACGAGAACAGAACACCCTCTGACGATGACAGCGACTTCAAACAACAAGAAACTTTGCAAATCAGTTTAAGAGCCCATTTACTCTCTCAGCTAAAGCTCATGCCACTATCCGAACGAGATCAAACGCTAGCGCTTTTGCTAGTAGATAGTATCAATGAGGATGGCTATTTGGAAGAATCGCTAGAAGATATTGTTGAGCAAATGCCGTTAGAACTTGAAATGGAAGTGTTAGAACTAAAAACAGCTTTACGTCATATTCAAAACTTAGACCCTGTTGGCGTAGGTGCACGTAATTTAAGTGAGTGCTTATTATTACAACTAGAATTGCTCCCTGAAAACACCCCTCACTTAGCGCTTGCCAAGCTCACAGCTAAACATTATTTACCTGCCCTTGGTACACGTGATTTTGCTAAATTACGCAAAGAATTAAGTTGCGACGAAGCGACGCTTAAATGTGTTCAACAATTGATTGCCGGTTTAAATCCTCGTCCTGGTAACGCTTTTAGCATCATAGGCTCTGAGCATTACATTCAGCACGAAGTCATTATCAAAAAAGTAAAGGGGATCTGGATTGCCAGCCTCAATGAGGCTGTGATTCCAAAGCTTAAAATCAACCAGCTTTACGCAAGTATTTTGAAGCGAAATCGCGACAGCTCTAATCAATATCTACAAAGCCAAATGCAAGAAGCTAAATGGATGATTAAAAACATTCAACAGCGCTTTTCAACCATCTTGCGCGTTTCACAAGCTATTACAGATCGTCAACGTAACTTTTTAGAATATGGTGAAGTCGCAATGCGCCCACTAGTGTTACGCGAAATTGCCGAAGAACTAGATTTACATGAATCGACCATCTCGCGTGTAACCAATAATAAATACATGCTCACGCCTCGCGGTATTTTTGAACTGAAATATTTTTTTGGTAGCTCAGTCGCCACTGACACTGGCGGGACCTGCTCGGCCACAGCAATTCGGGCACTGATAAAACAACTGATTGATCAAGAAAATCCAAAAAAACCTTATTCAGATAACCAAATTACAGATTTACTAGCAAAACAAGGCATTGTAGTAGCGCGCCGTACCATTGCAAAATATCGTGAATCGCTAAATATTGCACCAGCTAGCTTAAGAAAAACACTCTAAAAATTCATTTAAATTTAACTAAATTAAAACTAAAGTAACTTTATTTTGGCTGTAAAAATACGTATCAAAAATATTCTCTACTCCAGTAGCACAGAAGAGAATTAAAGTAGTAAACTGAAGTTGTTCTGCGAGTTTTATGGTGCCAGAAATTTTCATCTGATGTAAGTTTTTGGCAGCACTAAACTTATAGAATATTTAAATAAGGAGCAAGTCATGAATTTACAATTAACCGGTCTACATTTAGAAGTAACTCCTGCGTTACGTGATTATGTCACAAGCAAACTAGTCCGAATTAGCAATCATTTTGATCATGTAATAGACATTAAAGTGACAATGAGTGTAGAAAAATTAGCCCAAAAGGTAGAGGCTACACTGCATGTTCCTGGAAATGATTTACACGCTGCTTGCGAAGGTGACAATATGTATAGCGCGATTGATATGTTGACTGATAAGCTAGACCGTCAAGTGGTAAAACACAAAGAAAAACATGCTGACCACCACAAATCAAATGGCGCAGTTAAGCATCAAACCATTGATGCACAAGATTTAAATTAACCAAAAGTTAAATTCTATAATCACATGGCTCAAATCAACGTAGCTGAGCTATTCAAACAAACCCGCCGTAAGCTCAAAATGAACTGGGTTGCAGGGCTTAACGGCGGGTCTAACACCCTCACTAGCGAAACGGTTACAAAACCCTCTTTAGCGCTCATTGGCCACCTCAACTTTGTACATCCCAATCGCGTGCAAGTATTGGGCTGTGCCGAAATGGATTATTTACGTAGCTTGCAGGCTGACGAAGTCACCTTGGCGATTAAAAATTTATTTTCAACTGATTTAGCCGTTGTGATTGTCGCCAATGGTGAAAGCGTTCCAGAGTCATTGCTAAACGCAGCCAACCACCATAACACCCCGCTATTCACATCCCCACTTCGTAGCCCAGCGCTAATGGATGTATTGAACCATTTCTTATCACATGCAGTTGCAGAGTCACTGAGCCTACATGGTGTTTTTATGGAAGTACAAGGGTTTGGTGCACTTATTAAAGGCGAAGCAGCTATCGGTAAAAGTGAGCTTGCTTTAGAACTTATTTCACGAGGTCATAGGCTAATTGCTGATGATGTTGTCGATTTTTCACGCATTTCACCAGAGCGTGTTGAAGGTCGCTGCCCAACATTGCTACAAGATTTTTTAGAAGTCCGCGGCTTAGGCATTTTAAATATTAGAGCACTATTTGGCGACAACTCTGTCAAACCAACTAAACCACTCGATTTGATTATTCAACTTGAAATACCGGACAGACAAGCATTGCAACAACTTGATCGACTCAATATCAAAACCCAGCATGAGGAAGTTTTAGGCGTTAAAATACCTAAAATAACAATCCCCATCGCGGCGGGTCGCAATATTGCGGTACTGGTAGAAGTCGCCATACGCAACCACATGCTATTATTGCGCGGCGTCAATGCAACTAAACAGTTTATGCAACGTCAACAGCGTGAAATGAAGAAATCGCTAGATACTGAATAAATGCGCCTATGAAACAACTCATTATCATTACTGGCCTTTCTGGATCTGGCAAAAGTATTGCACTACACGCACTTGAAGATAGTGGCTACTATTGCATAGACAATTTACCGGCTACGATGCTGCCACAAATTGCAGCTCACCTACAATCTGAAAATAGACGGGCTGATAGTGTTAATCTGAACAACTATGACCGCGTAGCAATTAGCATTGATAGTCGCAGTGCTGCAATTGAAACACTACCCGCTCATATTGAGCAATTGAAATTACAAAACGTAAGTACGCAACTGCTTTTTTTAGAAT
>CAILFU010000099.1 GCA_903833595.1 uncultured Pseudomonadota bacterium | reverse complement strand
CTTGCAATCGCTTGCGCCCAGCACCATGAATATCGATGATGAAAGTGCTATGCATGCTGGTCACGCAGGCAATAAAGGCGGTGGCCACTTTAAGCTCACCATGACAAGCTCGCATTTTTGTGGGAAATCGCAGATAATGCGGCATCGACTTATCTATCAAATACTGGCTGACCTTATTCCTAGCAAAATTCATGCATTAAGCATTCATGCGCTTGCTCCGGATGAAGGATAAACGGCCTGCCCCTTAAACTTTAAATAATCTCCTATCAACTACTATGAGGAACTTTGCATGAAATTTACCCAAACTTTAATCGCCGTAGCTATGTTATCTTTGACACCAGCTGCATTTGCGTCAGATGCACTAGCCACAGTAAACGGTAAAGCAATTAAACAATCTGTTTACGATTACATCGCTAAAGATGCTGCCGCTCGCGGTCAAAAAGTAGATGCGCAAGTCAAACAAGCCATTACGAACAAACTCATCGACTCAGAATTAGTCTATCAAGAAGCACAAAAACTAGGCCTTGATAAACAAGCCGACTATATTGCTCGCGAAGAACTTTCACGCCGCGAACTCCTCACTTCAACATTCTTACAAGACTTTGTGAAGAAAAACCCTGTTTCAGATGCTGACACTAAAGCCGCTTATGAAGAGTACAAAAAAGCCTATGGCGACAAGGAGTACAGCGCGCGCCATATTTTGGTAAAAACTGAAGCTGAAGCAAAAGACATCATTGCTCAACTTGGCAAAGGTGGCGATTTTGCAAAAATTGCTAAAGAAAAATCAATGGACCCAGGATCGAAAGATAAAGGCGGCGATTTAGGCTGGTTCTCACCAGCATCGATGGTAAAACCATTTAGCGACGTAGCTGTTAACCTTCAAAAAGGGGCAATTTCTACGAGCCCAGTCCAAACACAATTCGGCTGGCATGTCATTAAACTCATCGACACGCGCACTGCGCAGCCACTTCCTTATGAAAAAGTAAAAGATGGCCTACAAAAAAATCTGCAACAACGTGATTTGGAAAAAATGATGGCTGAATTACGCACTAAAGCAAAAGTTGATATTGCAAAATAAGTATTTTTGAAATAAATTAACACTCAACAGCGCCATGGATTTAAGCATCCATAGCGCTGTTTTTTTATTGCGCTCAAATTTTATAGTTTAAAAATTTGATGCTTTCTCAGCGCCTGTATAGGCATCGTCATATGAGTTTCGGCAATTTCTTGCATAATACTTTCACCTTCCCCCGGCTTAAGATGTGTAATATAAACCTCGACAGACTGCTTGATATTTTCCATCGCCAGCTTACTGAGCTCTTCCACCAACAGCGATGGGCAAAGGTGCTTAGATAGTTTGGCAAGTTCAATCTCATTATTACTAAATGCTGTCTCAATAATAAGATATTTAAGATTTGCAATCTTATTCACCTCACGCCACAGCGCATCACAAGTAGTCGTATCACCCGTAAAAACCAAACTCGTTTCACCGCTATCTAGATGATATCCTATAGCAGGAACCACATGATTAGCCGGTAATGCCGTTATTTTTCGACCGCCTAAATGGATTGTTTCACCCAATGTTAATTCTTTGTAACGTAATAGCGCATGCGCCTCATCTGGAATCACATTAAAGTCTGGCCATACCTTCCAATTAAAAATATGAGTCCTCAGGGTTGCTATAGTCTCTGCGCTGGCATGCACTGTGACAGGCTTGTCACGAAAGCCCATGACGGTATCTAGTAAAAATGGAATGAAAGCAATGTGATCTAAATGTGAATGGGTAATAAAAATATGATCAATGGTTAACAACTCGTCCATTGATAAGTCACCCACGCCCGTGCCCGCATCAATCAATATATCGCCATCTACCAGCATCGAGGTAGTTCTCAACTCATCACCTATGCCACCACTACAGCCGAGTATTTTTATTTTCATGATTTATTATAGCTGTTAATTATTAATTGATTAGCCATGGGGGTACTACTTCTATTAATTTTTCTAAGGTTATCACTTTGTATCAAAATTAAAAACACCATCCCAATCATCACCGGGCGGCATTTTCCTAAAAAATTGGATTCTTTCTAGGTACATTGGGTATACATAACGCTCTGGCTCTAATTTTTGTAACTGAAGAAATTCAACCTCAGCTAAATCCCAACTTTGGCTACGATAAAGTCTCATCGCTTCAATGTAACGCGCTAGGTTATTCTTGGTTGCTTGGTCAATTAAGTCACCTATACTAATAGGCTCAAATATAGCGACTGGATTATCTTTGCCTTTCACACGCACAATATCTAGCTCGCGATAAATATACTCTGGCACCTGGGCCTTGGTATATTCACTGACGATAATGTATACCCCATAATTTTTAGTCAAACTTTCAAGTCGCGAACCTAAATTGACCGCATCACCCATCACGGTATAGGCCATACGAAATTTTGAACCCATATTACCGACAATCATTTCGCCCGTATTTAGTCCTATCCCAATACTAATGGGTGGAAACCCTTTAGCAACAAACTCTTGCTGCAATTTCTCTAACGCGACAATCATGCCAAATGCTGCTTGAATTGCATGTTTTGCATGGTTATTATCATGTAATGGCGCACCCCAAAACGCCATAATTGCATCCCCCATATATTTATCAATAGTGCCCCGATTATGATGAATCACATGGGTCATCGGCGTTAAAAAATCATTCATTAAATGTGTTAATTGCTTAGGATCTAAGCCTTCTGAAATATTAGTAAACCCACGAATATCAGAAAACAGTACGGTCATCTCTCTACTTTCACCTTCCAAACTATAGGAATCTAGGTTTTCAGCCATTTCATTAACAAGCTCTGGTGGCACATATTGTCCAAACAACCCTGCAAGTAGGCGTTTATTACGAGATTCAATAAAAAAACCATATGACATATTGATAAAATAAATCGACATAATCATGACTAACAAGGAAGCTAATGGCAACACTAAGTTGCCATATTCCCAAGCCAATAAATTAAACGTTAGAATAACCATAATGGTCAGAAAAGTTGCCATGATTGCCGATAGCGGGCTTAATGTGGGTAGCATTAATGCTAAAAATAAGCCAACTAACAACAGCAACAAAAACTCTGCGCCTTGTGTGTAAGATGGATTTTCCTTGATGTTGTTATCCAATATCCCCACAATCATATTGGCATGAACCTCTACCCCTGCATAAATACTCTGCATTGGCGTTGCACGTAAATCCATTAAGCCTGCCGCGGTTGTACCAAGCAAGACAATTTTATTTTTCAACTTCGCAGGATTAACTTTATGTGTCAGCACATCAGTTGCCGACACATAAATAAAGCTACCTTGTGGGCCGCGATACGGAATTAGTGCGGCCGTCTCTTCATTAACGGGGATTTTATGATTGCCCAGCTTTAGCCATTCTAGGCCAGCGTAATGTTCACCTGTCTGTAAATCTTCTGTAGGACCTGCTTGAATTTTTATGGCAGGATTGTGACTAAATCGATTAGCATCTCCATCCAGTACTGCACGCGCGACAGCCAAAGAAAATGCTTCATACATCTTGCCATTGTATTTAATTAACATCGGCACTTTACGTGAAATGCCATCTTCATCTGGGTCAGAGTTAAAATGACCCGCATTATTCGTACTGTTTTGTAATACTTCTAAGTTTGCACCAAATCCAGTTGCATCAATAAGCTGACTGTTGCCATTATTAATATCCCCCTCTACAAATGAGGCCTTAGGCAAATTACCACTTACCCTAGACTCTTTGCCACGTAAAAAAAAGTAGCCTAATACTACATTTCGTTTTTTTAAACTATCCGCAAATACTTGATCGTAATCTAAGCTCGGTCTTAGCACATCTATGGCTTGGCTAAATCCTTGGTCGCTAGGTAGATATTTGGCTTTTATTTCTTCTAATCTCTTAAGGCCTGAACTTTCATCTTTTTCTGCAAATACCACATCAATACCTAAAACATTGACATGATAGCCATCAAATAACTGGTTCACCAAATCAGCTAATTTGTTGCGACTCCAAGGCCACCGGCCTTGTTCCTTAAGGCTTTTTTCATCAATATCAATGATTACAATACGCTCATCGACCTTGCCGGGCATGAGCATATTAAGGCGTATGTCGTAAGTGAAATTTTCAAGCCGACTAATTGCAGTCAGATTTAATATGCCAATTGAATGAAGTAGCAATACAAAAATAACAGCGCTACTAAACGTGAATCGCACAGCATGTCGTGATAAAAGTGTTAAGATTTTCATCCGTGTTTTTTAAATACTAAAGTGATTTATATTGTGATGTCTTTTTGGTTTAACTTTAATACAATGCTATGATTTCATTACTTTTTAACAGCATATCGCATATCCTATTTTTTTAATAGCAATGTCACAGCTTAGCGGCATTACACTCATTTCTCCACCTTTTGATGATTGCAACCATGAACTACAAACCGCCTTTAGAATTATCCAGCAATAGCAGCACCCAAATAAACTCGAGCGTTATATGGCTACATGGATTAGGTGCAGATGGTTATGATTTTAAGCCTATCGTACAAAAACTTGACTTGCCCAACGTGAGATTTATTTTGCCGCATGCGCCAGAGATGGCAGTCACTCGTAATAGTGGCTATATTATGCCTGCTTGGTATGATTTATATGGCCTTACCGGTAATAGCCAAGAAGATGAAAATGGCATCAACACCAGTCAAAAATATATTCATTCACTCATAAAAAATGAAATAAATCGAGGTGTTAGTTGTGAGCGCATAGTGCTCGCTGGCTTTTCGCAAGGTGGCGCAATTGCCCTTCATACCGCAATAAGATACCCAGAAAAGCTGGGGGGGATTTTGGCGTTATCCACTTACCTGCCGCTTAAAACCAAGCTCACCACTGAAGCGCATCCTGCTAACGCAGGCATTCCCATCTTCATGGGACATGGTATTTATGATGACGTGATTAGCTTAGATATGTGCAAACTTTCACTCAACACATTACAAAACAATCATTATGCGGTGAATTGGCATGAGTACAACATGGCACATTCCGTGTGCGTGGAAGAAATTAACGATATTCACGCATTTTTAAAGCAGGTTTTGCTATAGG